>CAYQFQ010000057.1:0-1552 GCA_964416925.1 uncultured Candidatus Saccharibacteria bacterium | reverse complement strand
CCCCCTGTGTTAAGATAGTTGTCGTAAGGTAAGTTTTGTAATAAACTCGTATAGAGAAAAAAATGGAGGAGACAACTATGCCAAAAAATAACAAAAACAATAAAACTTATACCAAAGAGCAAAAAGAAGCAATGGTGGCAAAACTATTACCACCTAATAACGTCTCTGTAGCAACACTATCAGCTGAAACAGGGATAGCAAAATCAACACTAAATGAGTGGAAAACAAAAGCTTTAGGAGTTCAAAGCAAATCTCAGAATTCAATAATAAATAAAAAAGCGATAACTCCTAACGATAAATTTCATATTGTTCTTGATACATATACCCTATCTGAATATGAATTATCTGAATATTGCAGAAAGCATGGGTTGTATGTGGATGAAGTTAAAAAGTGGCGAATAACCTTTGCTTCAGCTATGGATAAGGAACCAGAAGCAGTTAAAGTAATAAAAGAAGAGCTCCTTGAAGAGAAAAAGAAAAATAAACAACTTGAAAAGGAATTAAACCGCAAAGAAAAGGCGTTAGCTGAAGCAGCAGCTTTATTGGTGCTCCAAAAAAAGTTTCAAGCGTTCCTGGGGGGAGAGGAAGTTTAACACCTCTTAGTGAACGCAAAGAGATAATAGAAATGATTGATGAGGCAAGGAAGGGTGGTGCAAGGCTAAAACAGGCATGTGCGGTTGTTGGCATAACTGATAGGACTTATGAAAGATGGATTGAGGGAGATGTCATTAGGGAGGATCAAAGACCTTATGCAGATAGGCCAGATCCAACAAATAAATTGACTACCGAAGAATACAATACCGTAGTTAAAATCGTTAAGATGACTGAATATGCTGATTTGCCGCCATCCCAAATAGTACCATCGCTTGCTGACAAAGGAATATATATTGCTTCAGAATCTACATTTTATAGAGTTCTGAGAAATGAAAATATGCAAAAGCATAGAGGAAGAAGCAAACCTCCCTCAAAGCCAAAAGTACTGGATACACACATAGCTAAAGGACCCAATCAGGTCTGGTCTTGGGATATTACCTACTTGAATACAAGTGTAAGAGGACTTTATTACAAGTTATATATGATTGTGGATATTTTCAGTAGAAAAATAGTTGGATGGGAGGTATGGGAAGAAGAAAAAGGTGAATATGCTGCAGAACTCGTTGAAAGGGCAGTAATTGTGGAAAAAGTTAGGTGTAGCCCATTGGTACTGCATTCAGATAATGGTGCCCCAATGAAGGCTGTAACGCTAAAAACTAAGCTAGAATCTTTAGGTGTACTAAGTTCCTATTCTAGACCTAGAGTAAGTAACGATAACCCTTATTCAGAGGCCCTTTTCAGGACGTGCAAATATCGTTCAAATTACCCTTCAGAGGGCTTTGTAAACATTGATACTGCTAGAGAATGGGTTAATGGATTTGTAAACTGGTATAACCATGAACACTATCACAGCGGAATAAAGTTCACAACGCCAGATTCAATGCATACAGGTGAAGTAAAAAAGATTTTAAACAAGAGAAAAAAGGTTTACCAATCAGCTAAAGCACTGCATCCACAA
>CAYQFQ010000056.1:0-1634 GCA_964416925.1 uncultured Candidatus Saccharibacteria bacterium | reverse complement strand
TACGGCGCTTCAGTATTAGAAAATTCTGAACTTTACAGAGCAAAATCTGGTGAAGAAATTGTAAACGAGCAAACTTATACTTTTAAAGACAAGGGTGACAGAGATGTATCTCTGCGACCTGAGATGACTCCCACAGTAGCCAGAATGATCGCTGCAAAAACAAAAGAGTTTGCTATGCCTCTTCGATGGTATTCAATACCAAATGTATTTCGATACGAAAAACCTCAAAAAGGCAGACTTAGAGAACACTGGCAGCTTAATGTGGATATCTTTGGAGTTAAGACAATAGATGCAGAAGTTGAATTACTTCAGATGGCTTCTAGTATTATGAGAAGCTTCGGATTGAAAGATTCAAATTTTGAAATTAGAATAAACAATCGAAAGATAATAAATTTTATTCTACACGACCTTTTTGTATTGAATGATGAAGATACACACAAAGTATCAAAACTCCTCGACAAAAAAGAAAAAATGGATGAGAAGGAATTTGAAACTGGAGTCCGAGAAGCACTTCAAGACAGAACAGATGAATTCTTGACAATAATGAACTCAAAGAACTTTGATGAGTTTGTATTTGGCTTACCGAAAAGCGTCCAAGCTCATGAAGGGATTCTTGAAGTTAAAGAACTTACAGATAAATTAGAGAAACTTGGAGTGACAAACATTGTCTTTGCACAAAAATTAATGAGAGGTTTTGATTACTACACAGGACTTGTCTTCGAAGTTTTCGATACTAACCCAGAAAACAGAAGATCAGTATTTGGTGGAGGAAGATACGATGATCTTTTGGATATTTTTGATAAAGAAAAAGTTCCAGCTGTAGGCTTTGGAATGGGAGACGTCGTGATAAAAGATGTGCTAGAAACTTATGGTCTGCTTCCCGCTGTTAAATCTCCCGCAGATATTTTTGTCTGTATTGCAAACGATGATTCAAGAGGATATGCAGAAGACCTTGCCCAAAAGCTTAGAGAAAAAGGTCTCCGTGTTGTTATAGACGTCACGGGCAAGAAAGTTGGAGATCAAATAAAATACGCAGATAAGAATAAAATACCGAACATAATTTGTATTGGTGAGAACGAAGTAAAAACAGGTAAATTTCAATTAAAAAATCTTGGTTCTGGAGTTGAAAAAGAAGTTACAGAAGACACTGTGCTTAATTTAATAGTTAGATAACCATTTAAACCTATATATGCGAAAGGTAGTTTTTGATTTGGAAACAAGTAATATATTTGAGGAAGTTGGTTCAAATGATGCTGTGGATTTAGACATGTCTGTCGCCTGTGCCTATGATTATGAGACAGATAAATATTATAGTTTTACAAAAGAAACACTAAAAGATTTTTGGCCCATACTTGAAAGAGCTGACTTACTCATCGGCTTTAATTCTGACCATTTTGATATTCCTCTTCTAAATAAATACTACACTGGGGACTTGTCTCGAATAAAAAGCTTGGATTTACTTAAAGAAATAAAAAATTCTCTAGGGCGAAGAATCAAACTTGATACCATAGCAGAAGCAACACTCGGTAGAGGTAAAATTGGCCATGGTCTTGAAGCTACTGTTTGGTGGAAAAATGGTGAATACGAGAAAGTTATCAAATACTGCCTCGAAGACGTAAAAATAACAAAAGAAG
>CAYQFQ010000055.1:0-1647 GCA_964416925.1 uncultured Candidatus Saccharibacteria bacterium | reverse complement strand
CTTTCTCCTTGCAAGGAAAGGATACAAATCAGGAATTACCAGAAAACTTGGCAATTCCTACTCAGGGGCAACATTCATCTGAACCGGTAAACATACTTTCAAGAATTGCAGAAATGAAAGCTCAAAAGATATCATACGAAAAAATGGCGGATATATTTAATTCAGAAGGGTTAAAAACTCAAAGGGGCAAGGTGTTTAATAGGGCAACTATTGAAACTTTATATCGCAGGGGAAAAAGCTAATCATGGAATCATATAAAGAGCTGCAAAAAAGACAAAGTAATGAAATTTCAGAACTGCCGATATTCTGGGCATTTAATAACGAACAATTGAAGATGCAGGATATATGAAGAAACCTACACCGATAAGACCATTACCGTTGTCTCTTGTAAATGCAATGAAGGAAGCTGATATGCTGGGGATAAAAAACCCTGCACGTGCAGGGATATCATGTGCTGTTTCAGATATGGTTAAAGATGATCCGGAGTTCAGAGATTTTATGTTGATGGAAATATTAAAAAGAAACCAGTGGGAATTTGATTTTATTCAGAAAAGTTTATTTAACAGGCTATCCGAACACCGAAGCAAGGGGCAACTGGTACAGTTTAGGCGATGATAATTGACCTGTATCTTAAAGCCGAAAATACTCAAGATGAAATAGCAACAGCAGTTGATTTAGGACAAAAAGCAGTTTCAGATATAATTGATGGTTTTAGTAGTTTAGTTCTGGAAAACCAAACTACTAAAAACTCTGCAAATCATCAAGATGGTTTTGAACCTCCTATCTATTCAATGGGTGTAATTAAACATTGGGACGAAATCTGTCATAGGGTTTGGCATGACTAACATTTATCTGATTTCTTAAATTTTACCTCTTTAAACTCATCATTATGGTCTATATGGTATTTGAATGCCTGATAACTGATAGGGGTATCCAACTGATTATTGATAATTTTCCTTACCGCACTTATCGTCAATCCCATCTTAAGATAATCCTTGATTTGACCTTCATACGCATCAAGAATCCTTCCTTTTTTATTTTTGCTCCCTTTGGGTCTGCCAAGCAATTTTCCTTTTGCCTTTGCTGCTGCCAGACCTTCTTTTGTTCTCCGTGAGATGTATTCTCTTTCTGCTTCTGCAAAATAGCTGTAGATCGCCTGGAGTAATTTTGCATGTGAACCTATAGTTGAAAGCTCTGGCTGTCTGGTAAAAATAACTTTTATGCCTCTTTTACTTAATTCATCAATTATATTGAGAGTTTCCAACATATTTCTACCTAAACGACTCAACTCCGCCACCACTAAATGATCTTTGGGTTGAAGAATCCCCAGCAATTCATCAATTCTGCGTTCTTTTTTGGATTTTCTGGATGAAATTTCTATTTCTATAAAACGGTCAATTATCAATTGGTGCTGTTGAGCGTATTCAAGAAGAGCATGTTTCTGACTTAGTAAATCCTGTTTATCTGTACTTGTCCTGATGTATCCTATGGTTTGCATTTCGTTACCTTTAAATAATAAGGATATTTATTGAATTAAATAATCCATTACATACTATAATAGTCAATCATTATTATATCAATAATGAAGTGATTATAACGTACGTTTTTATTTAATTCATAAGGAAAGACTATGCCTCGTATTAAAAT
>CAYQFQ010000054.1:0-1864 GCA_964416925.1 uncultured Candidatus Saccharibacteria bacterium | reverse complement strand
TGGCTACATAATATTTTGATGTGCTATGCATAATACAGAGCTAGTCTGAAGAAGAAAAAATCTTTATCTCTGTTACCATTGTTAGAGGTAATAAGTTTCTGTATTTTACTATTTATAGCTTCCGCAATAGCATTAGTATCTCCATTGATAAAGTAGTTTCGGATAATATCTTCGTTTGATTCTACCTGAGACTTAAAATTCATAAGTTCATCAATATCAGAAAGCTCAACATTTTCATACCATTGATGCAGTTCCTGGTCAATTTGCAGGTAGTGTTTTCCAATATTACTGGCACTCATCAAAATTCTGAACTGGTTGCATAAATGGTAGGTTTGTTGGATTTCAGGGTAGGTATTGAATAGGACTTCTGCCCTTCTTTTCTGTTTTGGATTCCATTGTCCGGGATATTTATAGAGTAAGTAGCGGCTTCGGGCAAGTATCTCCAGAAGGGTTTCTCCGTTGTCCATCCGGTCTTCTTTGTAATGAAATTTATTTGGCTTGAACTTTTGCCCCAACCTTTCGCATTCTTTCAATCGGGCCTGTTCTGTTAACTTAAACTCCTGATATGCCTTTCTTCGTTTTTCCAGTTCCTTTTGCCTGTAGCGGATTCTAACGGATTGATGAGCGTCCAGCAAGTTGCTAATAACGTGAAACTTATCTCCTATCTGCATAGCATCAGGTATAAGTTCGGTACATACTTTTTCAAACAAACCAGAAAAATCTCTTGTAATGCTTTTGATATTACACAGTAAAGGCTTGTTTCGCAAGAAGATATCCTTAATGTCAGAATAATTGAGGCTTTTGGTCAGCAAGGCTATTTTCCCTGTTTCCCTGTTACTGAGTACTGTGCATATATCCTCGCCTATATGTTTTTCATCGATAGCCATTTTCTCCCCAAAATTCTCTGCCCGCAAAATGGGAACTTCTATTATAGTTCTTGCTTTGTCGCCCTTGACAATATCGTGTTTGTGCATAATAGTCTTATCCTGAGCATAGTCGCTTAGTACATCCCTGTACCACCGGTATATAGTCGGCCCCTTAACCTGTAATGCTTTTCCAAAGCTTGTTATATTCATCGGGCTGCAATCCAAACTCCTCTTTTAAAAAAGCCCCGAATTCCTTCGTGGTTTTCATCCCTTCTACATGAAGTTTATAGGTGTTACTAAAACTCTGTTTATTGTCCCCTTTTTCTTTCCAGCGGCGGCGACGTAAGGCTATATAAACAGTTTTGTCTTTTAAGGGGAAGGTCTGCAGTTCCAGTTGGTTCAAATAGCCATCCAGCACCACTTCTTTCCCTTGCAACGGGTTGGGTATCCTGCTTGTAATTTCCTCAAAGCTCAAGGTTATCATATTGGTTCTCTCAATGATCTCGACAAGCTCAAAGTTATCTGTGATTTCTTGCGGAACAATCAACTTTAGTAATTCTTGATATAATGCTTTTTCTTCCATTTGCCTTTTTTTAGGCTAAGGTAAAATTTAACTCCAGCACATCAAAATAATATCATGCCTGGATACTCTATAAATAGGACGACGTTTAAAACGCTTAAATTATTAATTGTATTTTCGAAACATTAACTACTTTTCTGCAACAAAGATACAGAAACTAAACTAATTCAAAAAACAAATTAAATTAGTATTAAAGATACTTTAAATGAGATAATTATTTTATGCTCCTTTCCGCAACATCTTCTTTTCTGAATCGTCCGTCCATTCTTCTTTGCACTTATATCTATTCATCTCATTAGCTCAAGCTACCCCCATAAAAAAAATCCCTGCCACACCGTAGCAGGGATTTTTTTATTTCATCTCCGCATCCCCCCAATTTTCAAATTATCACATTTCCAAATTATCACATTATCCCACC
>CAYQFQ010000053.1:0-2026 GCA_964416925.1 uncultured Candidatus Saccharibacteria bacterium | reverse complement strand
GGCTGGAAACGGTAGTGGTATTGTCACCGGAGCAGGTAGTCATGATCAAGGAACAACAGTTAACCCTACAGCTACAGCATCATCTGGTTCTACTTTCTCTGGTTGGTCAGGTGATTGTAATGCAACTACCGGAGTTGTTACTATGACTGCAGACAAAACTTGTTCTGCGACATTTACACTTAAAAACAGCCCAGGTGGAGGAGGACCAACCACTCCATCTACTCCAACCTGTACTTCTACCGAAACTCTCATAAACAATGTATGTAAACCAAACAGTACCTTAACTTTAGTAGAAAAAGCTAAACTAAAAGATGTTAAGAAAGACGGAATCATCGACATCTTTGACTTCAACATCGTCATGGTTAACTGGAACAAGACATATCCTATCTCTTCTTCTTTATCCAAAGGTGACATAACTGCTGATGGTATAATCAACATCTTTGATATGAATCAGATTATGGTGTATTGGGGGGTGAGGTATTAGAATGAATTGAATTTAATTGAAAGACAAGAAAGAGTTACAAAAATTTGACAAAATAGGTCAAATAGTATAGGATAGTTTTCAGATTGAATAGATTGAGTTATGAATCAATCACTATTATATTATAAGCCGTAGGGGGCGTGTACATTTTTGTGTTTAACAATAATATCACCACCAATTACAAATAATATCTAACAATAAGGTTTGGTCACCTTAGTGTTTTTTTGTTTTATATTTTTAATATTATTATGAAAAAATCAGGAGTACTAGAAAAGAAATACTTTTCACGATACAAAAAGCCGTTGGTTCCGTTTCCAAATTTAATAGAAAATCAATTAATTTCTTTTAATTGGTTAGTTGAAACTGGATTGAAAGAAGTCTTTAAAGAATTTTCACCGATTAATGATTACTCGGAGAAAAAGTTTCAATTAGATATAACATCTTTTGTTCTTGGTGAGCCAAAATTCGACGAGGAATATACAAAAATAAATAAGTTGACATACGAAGGTGCTCTAAAAGTCCGTGTTAAACTTTTGAATAAAAGCATCGGTACTTCCAAAGAACAAGAAATTTTTATGGCGGATATGCCACTAATGACCAAACATGGCACATTCATTATAAATGGAGTAGAGAGAGTAATAGTGCCACAGCTCACAAGATCTTTTGGTGTCTTTTTTACAGAACAAGATATAAAAGACAAAAGATATTTTGGATCAAAAATTATTCCAGCTCGTGGAGTTTGGATTGAAGTAGAATCTGATTCAGATGGAGCTATATATGTGAGAATTGACAAGAAAAGAAAATTTAGCGTTGCTTCACTCTTGCGAGTTTTAGGGCTTGAGACAGATGAATCTATTTTGAATGCTTTTGGTAATGATGAAAAAATTGTTGAGACAATGAAAGTATGTTTAGAAAAAGATCCAGCCAAGACTCTTTCTGACTCATATATAGAGATATACAAGCGTCTTCGTGATGGAGACCTAGCTACTCCTGATAATGCCCGTGAGTTTATAAAAATATTACTTTCAGCAGAACGCTATGACCTTTCTCCTGTGGGACGATTTCGTTTTAATAAGAGATTTGAAAAGAGTTTAGATGAAAAAGAAATGGAAAGAAAGACTATTTCATCTGATGATATTATTGAAATAATAAAAAATATAATTCTATTAAACAATGATCCTCATGCAAAAGCAGATGATATAGATCACTTGGGTCAGCGTCGAGTTCGTTATGTAGGTGAAATGCTTCAGCAAAAAGTTCGTACTGGTATGGCTCAAATAAAGAGAAATGTCCAAGACAGAATGTCGACCATCGATACATCTACGACTTTACCTATCACAATAATCAATCAGCGACCTCTCCAAGCTAGAATTAAGGAATTCTTTACAGCCAACCAGCTTTCTCAGTTTATGAACCAAGAAAATGTGATGGCAGAAATAGAACACTTGCGAAGACTTTCAGCACTTGGTCCTGGAGGTTTGACTCGTGAAAGAGCAGGTCTTGAAGTTCGTGACGTGCATACTTCACATTACGGGAGAGTTTGTC
>CAYQFQ010000052.1:0-2090 GCA_964416925.1 uncultured Candidatus Saccharibacteria bacterium | reverse complement strand
AAGAAACAAAAGGGGATATAAATCTTGATTCTGATATTGTATCTGAAGATGAAGGCGAATTATCTAATTCTTTAGTTAAAAAGTTAAAAGAAAAGATTAAAAAACTTGAAACAGAAAAGACAGAATATATGGATGGTTGGCAGAGAGAAAGAGCAGACTTTGTAAATTACAAAAAGAGAGTTGAAGGAGAAAAACTTGAGGTTATAAAATATTCAAATGAAAATTTAGTTTCTGACATTATCCCAGTACTTGATAGTTTTGATATGGCTTTTTCACATAAGGAAGCCTGGGAAAAAGTAGATAAAAATTGGCGTGTTGGAGTAGAATATATCCATACTCAACTTCTTAAGGTTCTTGGTGAAAATGGTTTGAAAGAAATGAATCCTTTGGGAGAAAAGTTTGATCCAAAATTCCATGTTGCAGAAGAGCATATAGAAACTGATGATGAGAAAAAAGATGGAGTAATAGTAACTGTAAAAAAGAAAGGTTATATGTTAAACGATAGGGTGGTCGTTGCACCGAATGTGGTGGTGGCAGAGTATAAAAGAGTTGAAAGTTTATAAAGTTATAAAGTTCATAAAGTAAATACAAAGAAACAAAACAACAAGGATTTTCGCAGAGCGAAAATCCTTGTTGTTTTGTTTGTATTGTCATTGCGAGCGAAGCGTCGCAATCCAGGTAAATGCATTAAATGTCATCTTTTAAAGAAGATGTCTAAATTAATTTGCGTCGCGCCTTAAGTGTCATATCCTAACGGATATGTCTGAATTAGTTTATGTCGCGCTTCAATGGACACTGCGCGACATCATTTTGCAAAATGAAAACACCACACTCAGATTTACTCTGTGTGTGGTGCTTGTGTTCGAGTCTAGAAGTTTTACTTCTTTTCTCGGAAGGTTACGAAGTAACCTTTTGTTGTACCATAAGGACCAGTGTCATCTCCTGAAAGAGCAATAAATTCTAGATTGGTATTACTTCCAATAAATTCTGAAAGCTTTTCACCGAACCTTGCTCCCGTAAAAGGAAAATATCTTACACCGTTTCCAAAATCTCTTCCATCAAAAGATTTTTTAGTCTCATTTATGATAGGGTCGGAGACTGTTTTTTCGATAGATGATTTTATCTCATCTTCAACATAAACAAGTGTCACATTTTCATTGTTATTGGAAACTGAAATTTCAGAGATTTCTTCCTTTTTTTGATTCTGAGCTCTTTTGACATGAAAATAGCTAAGTAAACAAAATGAAGTAAAAATAAATAAAGAAATAGATGCAATAATAATATTTGACTTGTTAAACATATAACCCTCCTCCTTTTGAGATCACCTTACTGGGGTGATAACTTTCTATATCTAATTATACACCTTATAATCTATTCTGTCAATTAACAAACTTTTTAAAATCAGTATAATATAGGTATGTTATCAATTCAGACACAGCCTAAATACATAGAAAAGGAAATGCAATTACCAAACGGTAAGTGGGTTTTGGTTGTTTTTGAATTAGTTGAAGTAAACGGAAAAACTATTGCAAAAGCTGTTAGTGGAAGAATTATAGAAAAGACAGTTACCTTAGAAAAAGAAGAAATTCTTGCGCTTCCTGTATATTTTGACAGACAAGCTATTGAGCCAGTTGTAAGTCCATTTTTTGCTGAAATAGAAACTATTTTAAAAGATTTATCATTTGTAGTAAGCCAACCAGCTCGAGCTCCTAACTTTAATTAGAGTTAAGATTCATGATTCCCGCCTGAACGACTAATTCATTCGGGCAGGTAAGATTCATGAACCATACACACTTTCTTATATTGATGTGTTGTTTTGTTTTTGATTTTGTAGGTCTTTGCGAGTGATAACGAAGCAATCCAGAATTAATTAGATATATATGGAATTGTATATTAGTTTGCGTCGCGTTTCAATGGACACTACGCGACATGATTCTGCAGAATCACATTCTTTTGCAGAATCACCTGGATTGCCACAGATGAGTACACCTTCGCAAAGACACAAATTGTAAATAAAAAGAAAAATTATTAATTTAAACTAATTTAAAAAACTTATGAGTAAAATATTAGGTATAGACTTAGGAACAACA
>CAYQFQ010000051.1:0-2190 GCA_964416925.1 uncultured Candidatus Saccharibacteria bacterium | reverse complement strand
TTACAATACTACATTTACAGAAGAATGTGTAGAGCTCAAGACGCCGAAATTGTAAAAGAAGATGATAGATATTATCAAAAATATATTGCTGATAATAAGTTAAAACTTGGTCAATGGATAAAAAAAGATGTTGAAACAAAATTATCTACGCCTGAAGTTACTCCGTTTATTTCCGGTTCTGTTGGCAATGAAATGGGTGTAGGAACTAGTGGCTGGGGATCTGTAACAGTTACCAACAAAGGTTTATATACATCTGCTGGTCGAGATTTATCCCTAAGTGGACCATCTATAACCGAACTTTTCTCCGTTAGTATAACCAGTGGATGCATAATTGGGCCCATTGACAATCTAAAAGGTTGGAGTGTAGGAACCACGGCAGGACTGTTTTTTGGAGGTTATAGTTATTCAAATTCCGCATATGGAACATTGACTACCCTAACTTTACAATTAGGGAATACTAGAAGCTTTAATTTTACGCTTAGTACTTCCTCATCTTGGCTATCATCCAATTATGGGTATATTTACTAACGTTTCGCAGTTGTTAATCTGTTGAAAACTAATATATTTATGTTAATAAAAAACAGCATGTTTTTAAAGCTAAAAAGCTGATTATGCTTAATTTAGCAATGAACTTCCAATTCATAAAACATGCTGCACGACAAATATACAAAAAGGATAAGTGAATTAGCAAATAGTTTTACTTCCAATTGGTCTGATCCTGGATATTTTTATGGCCAGTTTAAAGCCATGCCGCTAAAAAAAATATTGAGCGGCCATAAACACCTCAAGGCTAAGGGGTATAGTTTCGAGGTAGTTTTTGTGATACTTCTGTCAATGGTACTTGTTGGTGAAAACACAATCCACAGCTTACTCAAAAGCCAATGGGGCAAATTCATTGATGCTCATAAAGATGTGTTCTACAGGCTGAAGAACAACGAAAGCATAAACTGGCGGATAATACTTATGAGCTTTGCCAAAGGGTTTAAAAGGGTCACCTGTCAGAACACCGGATTTGAAAAACGCCCTACGTGTCTTATATTCGACGATACTTTAATCGAGAAAACAGGCGTAAAGACCGAAGGGGTCAGTAGGGTTTTTGATCATGTTTGCCAACAATATCCTTTGGGGTATAAAATGTTGGTAATGGCTTTCTGGGATGGGGTATCTCTCATCCCCCTTGATTTTAGTTTCCATCGTGAAAGGGGCAGGAATCCACAGAAACCATTTGGGTTAAAAAAGAAAGATGCCCGAAAGCAACAAAAAAAAGCAAGAAATACGGAATCAATGGGCCATATGCGGTTTGACGAACTTGATATAAGTAAGATATCCAGTTTGTTGAGGATGCTCAAGGATGCTTTGCGTAATAACTTTATACCAGATTATGTATTGGTTGACAGTTGGTTTACATGCGAAGAAATAATAAAGGCAGTCAAAGCTATAAAAAAGCACACCGTACATTTGATAGGGATGTATAAAATAGCTTCAACAAAATTTGGTTACAATTCAAGACTGATGAACATTAGCCAAATAAGGATTCTTCTTGGAAAGCCAAAACGCTATCGCAAAGCCAACTATCAATATCTGGATGCTCAGGTTACACTTGGTGCAATCCCGTTGAAACTATACTTTAGCCGACAAGGGAAAAATGGGAAATGGAAAACCATACTGTCAACAGATACAAGCCTATCGTTCTCAAAAATGATAGAACTATACCAAACCCGCTGGACCATTGAAGTTTTGTTTAAGGAATGTAAACAGTTGCTAAAACTTGGCAAATGCCAATCAAGCAACCTTGACGCACAAATAGCGGAAACTACAATTAGCCTTATCCAATATATTATGCTGAGCCTAAAACATAGATTTGAGGTATATGAATCCAAAGGGGCGATCTTTAAAGAACTACACCAACAGGCAGTAATATCAACGCTTAATGAGCGGTTGTGGGGCTTGCTTCTGGAAATTATAAAGGTTGTTGAGGAATTCTTCGAAATAGAAGATGACATGCTGATGAAAAAAATTCTAAACGACGATAGGGCTTATGAAAGGATGGTATCCATACTGCCACCTTTAACGAATGTTGCATAAAAACATTGGATGCACTTAATCCATTATTAATCAACACCTATCAAAAATGAACATTAACTTAATAACCTCAAATTGAACCGGCTTCATCAACTGCGAAACATTAGT
>CAYQFQ010000050.1:0-2324 GCA_964416925.1 uncultured Candidatus Saccharibacteria bacterium | reverse complement strand
TGGCTGATTCTTTTCAAATTCTCCAGGGTCGTGAACTCCTCCATCAATTTAAAACTTCCCGGTTCACTGTCGTAGCTTCCTGAATGGAGCATTTGAACACATGGTCCCTCTTCAAAAGCTTCAAATTTCACCTTGTTTAACAGAACATGAGGTTTCTTCTTTTTCGTCCTTTCGATAGTTTCAAAGGCATAATCATTCGTTACAAAACCGGGTTGTCTGATCATAAGGTTAAAGATCAGGGAGTTCTTATCAATTGTTCCGGTGAAATTGTTTTTTGCTTCTTCATCAATATCCCAGACACCTTCGAGAGGGAAGACTGAATACTCAAAATAGTCTTTTGGGGCGAATCCCTGTTTTGGACTCATTTTAACAGCATACGACAATGAATACAATACTCCTATATATTCTGCAAAGAAGTCATCATTCGGATTTCCTTTTCCTTCAATTGAAAAAAAATTGAATTCAGGAATTACTATCGTTTCCGGGTCTCTTTTGGGAAGATAATACTGTTTATCATCTTTTTTCCAATCATATTTCATAGCACAGGTTTAAATTGTGAATGCTGATGGAAAATTACGAATAAAAATTTGCACATTCAAGCAGGGCGAAAGTTCCCCGACAGGTTGTTATTATTATAAGAGATATTTTCTGCCGTGGGAATCTTCCTTTTATTTCCGGAAAGAAGAAGACATAATCTTCTAATCCTCGTTAAAATCCTTCTGCAGCGAATCAATGATTTTGCTCCAGCGTGTTTCATCCATCTTGGCGCCAATGACTTCGATTACGTTACCTGCAAGGACAGATCCAAATTGTCCGCAATTCTCAAGAGAGAAACCACCCGCGTATCCATACAGGAAACCTGAAGCATAAAGGTCGCCTGCTCCTGTAGTATCCACACTTTTAACATTAATTGTTCCGACTTTAATAATTTCTTCTCCCCGTTTGATTAGCGAACCTTCCTTTCCTACCTTAACAACGGCCACCTCACACATGCCCGAAATAATATTCAGCGCCTCAAGAGGAGAACATCCGGTAAATGATTTGGCTTCCTCTTCGTTTGCAAAAACTATGTCGACATATTTTTCAATTATCTCTTTAAAATCTCCAAGATTAGCCTCGACGACATTATAGCTTGCCAGGTCAATTGCGACTTTCATATTGTTCGCTTTAGCCAGCTCACAGGCTTTGATGACCAAAGGTTTATTCAGGATAAGGTATCCCTCGAGGTAAAGAATGTTATAGGATTTAAAAAATTCAGGATTAAGATCGGATGAATCGAGTTCAACTGCGGCACCGAGGTGAGTTGCCATTGTGCGTTCGGAATCGGGGGAAACAATTGCCACCGAAGTACCGGTAATTGAATTTCTCCTTGTCATAAACGTTTTCACTCCTGCAGATAACATGTCATTTTCGAAAAAGTCACCGGTTTCGTCTTTCCCAACCGAGCCTATAAAGCCTGAATCATTTCCAAGTTTGGCGAGACCATGAATAGTATTTGCCGCAGAACCTCCCGAACTGAGACTTTTTTTGCAATCAGATGTTCCATTCTTTATATTTTCCGATTGAGTTCTGTCGACAAGCTGCATGCTGCCTTTTGGTAAACTGAACGAATCGAGTATCTTATCATCGTTTATTATCGTCATTACATCGACCAGGGCATTGCCAATTCCGAGAATTTTTTTCATTTTAAAATATTTTGCCAAAGATATTGTTTAATTCAGCAAAAGAGCTTAGTTTTGCCCAGCGAAAAAGGAGATGTTCTTTTGAAATTTAAATTCCTCAGTAGCTCAGTTGGTTAGAGCAACGGACTGTTAATCCGTGGGTCGTAAGTTCGAGTCTTACCTGGGGAGCAAAATAAGGAGATAATGAAAATTGTCTCCTTTTATTTTGCTGCAATGTTTTATATCTATATCATATACAGCACAAAGTCAGATAAGTACTACACTGGGATGACTTCCGATGTAGTCAGGCGTATTGGGGAGCACAATGATCCTTCCAGAGAAAATAAGTACACTGTTAAGCATCTTCCCTGGGAACTGAAACTGTTTTTCGAAGTGTCTGAAATTAGAGGGGAGGCTCTGATTGTGGAAAGGTTTTTGAAGAATCAGAAGAGCAGAGCGTTTTTGGAAAAATTAATTTCGGAACAGGATAATCCGACTTATTTCAAATCACTTGTTGAAAATGTATTAAAAAAGCGATAGTTGGTTAGAGCAATCCCGAGGCCTCGGGATTAATCCGTGGGTCGTAAGTTCGTCCCGAGTACTCGGGATTACCTGGGGAGCAAAATAAGGAGATAATGAAAATTGTCTCCTTTTATTTTGCTG
>CAYQFQ010000049.1:0-2741 GCA_964416925.1 uncultured Candidatus Saccharibacteria bacterium | reverse complement strand
AAATTCCCGTCACTGGTTAAAGACTGATAAACAGTAATTTCATCATCTTGTTTCAATGTCGTTGACTTAAGCTATAATGGTTTGTAATTCATGTAGTAGAGTTTCTTAGGTCGTTTTTTTCTTTCATTCTTTCTGCCAGTACGGATGATTTCCCTTGTTTGGCTCACAATGGAATCAAACGCCGCAATAGCTTTTTTTACAAGCTTTTTCAAAAACAGACCAACGCTGATGCTCATTAACATTGACAAGGCACTGGTCCGGTTGATTTTTTGCGGATGTTTTGTGCTTGCTTCCTGATATTCCTTTTTCACTTTTTCTTCTATCGGGAAAGCTAATATAGCACTCAAACTCATCATAAACACTTTTGCGAAAAAATCTTGTTTTACGGCCAAAGCTGTTTTTCCGGAAAATCTCTCTACTTCCGCCCTTGCCTTGAATAGTTTGTAATTTTCTTCTATGCCCCAGCGGAAGTGGTATAGTTCACAAAAGTCTTCATGTGGATACTTCTCAATGTCTGTTAGTGAAGTACACAATACTTCTTTTTCTCCGTTTTCCAGCTCTACACATACCAGTCGACACTTGATTTCTTTATCAATCAATTCAGGGTAGTCCTTAAGTAGTTCCCTGTCTTTTTTGGGCAGTTTGTAACTCACTATCCGTTCTTTTTCGCCACTCTCCATAAACTCTTTTACCGAGAGCCACCAGTCTTCTTTCATTCTTATACAAAACTCAATTCCTTTGGCTTTCAGAAGGAACAAAAGGGCTATACTGGGATAGCCTCTGTCGGTCAATAGTAAATCACCTGACTTTACTTTTGCAAGATGCTGATATAATAGGTTCCTCTCGCTAGATGAATAAGGAGCTATCCGGGCATCAAGGGTAATAAGATTTAATGAATCGTATAAAAATGATGCCAAAGCCAATGAGCGTTTACTGTCTGCTTTGGGCCCAAAACTATGTTCCCCAAATTCTTCTATTACGCTCTTATGGTTTGGAAGCACCAATCGGGTGCCATCAACCGAGAGCAGTCGCATTTGGTTCCAAACCAAATAGGGTGCCCTATTGTAAAAGGTCTGGTTTACATTGTCATTTAACTCTATAAAAGCTTCATGTCTGAGTTTTGCCCGGGATTTTGTAAAGGCACTTTTGGTAACCGCCCGAATATTGAATTCGTTTCCCGTGGCCTCTTTGTAAAATGAATCAAGTTCGCGCTGTAGGGAACTTTTTACGCCTCTGCTTATAAACACAACTAATCTTTTGAAGGTTAACTTCCTATCACGGGTGAATACCCCTGGAAAGCCGTTGCTTGAACGGCAGTGATATTCTTCATCTTCAATTAATTGGGTTACGTTTGTAATTGCTTCTTCACGAAATTCATTGTTTTCATAGACTTTCTCTCTGAGGCCTATATTATACCCCTAATATAATAAACATACTCTATACTCTACTATTTCAAAGAACAATTTTTATCTTCAGTCCTTAAGTCAACGACATTGAATTATCATCCCTAATTTTATTCTTCATCCAAAAGGACAGTCGTAAAAGTCTTTCTCCAGTCCTTTGGCCCCTTAATAAAACCCTTGGTGTCCTTCGTGTTTAAACATAAAATTACTTATTTTTACATAAATTGTACGTTATGACACTCGACAACAGCAAAACGATCATTAGCCTGCGATTAAAACTTTTCGCCGTGACGGTTCTCGTTCTTGGATGGCTTGCCCTGGCCTACGTGGGAAAGGTCATTAAATTTCCTTTCCTTGGCATGGATGACATATTCTGGACTCTTATTCTCGTTGCTGCCTGGTTCGTGGTTGCATTTCTTCCCATGTTTCTCAGCTATCAGTATATCAGCTATTCCGATGCAGGCGAAAAAATTATTTTCAGGTATTTCTCTGCCGGGATGGTTGGAGGAAAGAAAAATTCAGTTGAAATAAGTAAGCATTCATTTTCAGGATATGAGGTTGAAAAAAAGTTTTTTGGCCTGATTATCAGCATAATCCTTTTTCAGAGATTTAAGGAGGGGGTGGCGAAGTATCCTCCTGTTTATATAAGTTCGCTTACACGTATTGAGAGGGATAAGATCTTCCGGTCGCTTAATATTCTTTCAGGGAAGGTGTGAAGGTTGTCATCTGATAACATGAGTTTTATCATTTTTAATCTTTCCAAACAATTTCAAATTTGAATAGAAATTATTAATCAGGAATAACCAAAAAAATATCTGGATATGAACGTTGACAAAATCATGAACAACCTCGAGAAGAAGCATCCCGGAGAGGTTGAGTATTTACAGGCAGTAAGGGAAGTTCTGGAATCTATCGAAGAGGTATATAACGAAAATCCGCAGTTTGAGTCGGCAAATATCATTGACAGGATCATTGAACCCGACAGGGTAATAACATTCAAGATTCCATGGGTCGACGACGAAGGAAATGTAAAAGTCAACCTTGGATACCGTGTTCAGTACAATAATGCAATTGGTCCATACAAGGGCGGTCTTCGTTTCCACCCGAGTGTTAACCTCTCGATACTCAAATTCCTCGGATTCGAGCAGATATTCAAGAACGCTCTTACAACCCTTCCGATGGGTGGCGGCAAAGGCGGTTCCGATTTTGATCCAAAAGGCAAATCAAATGCTGAGGTCATGCGCTTCTGCCAGTCGTTCATGCTGGAATTATGGAAATACATCGGCCCCGAAACAGACGTTCCTGCAGGAGATATTGGTGTTGGCGGACGCGAGATTG
>CAYQFQ010000048.1:0-2958 GCA_964416925.1 uncultured Candidatus Saccharibacteria bacterium | reverse complement strand
TTTATATTATTCTGACAAAAAACTTTTGCAACTGTTGAGAACTTTTAAGACACAGTTAATCTTCTGCTTCAAGGTCTATGACACGGGAGAGTTCTTCGAATGTGCTGATACCTTTCAAGACTTTTAATGTTCCATCTTGTTTCATGTCTAAAATATTTTGGGAGAGGGCAGCAAGTTTTATGTCTCTGTCGCTTGGGTTTGAAACAATAGCTTCTGTAACTTCTTTTGTAGTAAGTATCGCTTCACATATAGCCACACGCCCCTTATATCCAATACCGTGACACTTCTCGCAACCATTTGCTTGCCAGATTTTCTCTATTTGGACCCCCTTAAGATATGTTTTGTCTGTTATGCTTTCAGTTATTCTTTTTACTAACTCTTTTTCTTTATCATCAAGAACTCTTTCTGTTTTACAGAATGTACAAAGCTTTCTAATAAGTCTTTGCGCCATAGTTACATTTACCGCAGAGGAAATAATTTTTGGATTAATCCCTAGGTCAATGAGACGAGGGAAGGCCCCCGCAGCACTATTTGTGTGAAGGGTAGAGAAGACAAGGTGACCTGTCAAAGCAGAATTGATAGCGATCGTTGCGGTTTCATTATCTCGGATTTCCCCCACCATGATGACATCTGGGTCTTGTCGTAGGGCAGCACGAAGTCCTGAGAGAAAGGTATAACCCTTATCTTCTTCAACTTGTGTTTGTACGATTCCGGGTAAATGATATTCGATGGGGTCCTCAATGGTAATAATTTTTATTTCTGAAGAGAATATTTTTTTTAAGAACGCATAAAGGGTTGTGGTCTTACCACTTCCTGTAGGTCCTGTAATGAGAAGCATCCCGTTTGGTTTACTGATCTGTTCAAGTAATACATCGAGAGTTCTTTTTTCTATACCAAGTTCTTCTAGTGGCACAGCGATAGACTTTGGATTCAGGATTCTCATAACTACTGATTCATTGTATGCACCAGGCAAAATGGATGTTCTTATCTGAATATCATTTTCTTGTATCTCCACGCTGAATCTTCCGTCTTGTGATTCAGTTGTGACGTTTAATTTCAACCCGGACAAAAGTTTGAGTCTCGAGAGAATAAGTTTGTATGTTGGAGCATCAAAATGATAGATATCGACGAGGACACCATCAAGTCTGTATCTCATTCTTATATACTCCTGTTCAGGTTCAATATGAATATCCGAAGCCTTAAGTGCAAGTGCACCAGCGAGCATGATTTCCATAATCTTCGATATCCTATAGGTCTGCTTAATACCCATAAGTCCTTCAATTTTTGCTATAACGTCTTTTATTGTCTTAATTTCATTGATAAGGGCTGTGACGCTCTCGTTTGCAATGTCAAAAGTTCCTGTTCTGCTAGCTGAGGAACCAGAAATGTCCTTGTATCTACCCCAAGCTTTTTCAAGACTTGCGGTGGAGGTGACACTAACAGTGGGGAAGTAGTTTTCTTCTTCAAGCTTCTTGATAACAGCAGCAGTTTTATCGGCACCAGGTGCGAGTACTGCAACCTGTATTCTTCTGTCTGTTATATCAAAGATAGCAACTTTT
This sequence comes from uncultured Candidatus Saccharibacteria bacterium, assembly GCA_964416925.1. Taxonomy (GTDB): domain Bacteria; phylum Patescibacteriota; class Minisyncoccia; order Phycocordibacterales; family GWA1-40-21; genus CAYQFQ01. The sequence continues at coordinate 1,399 of CAYQFQ010000048.1, read as the reverse complement.
GTGTCTCTTGCTGTTTCTTCAGGTAATATTTTGAGAGCTTCAGAGTTAATGGCCATTGGACCAAGATCGAGGTAGTTTAGGCCATATCTAACAGCGAGAATCTTTGCAACTTCTTCTTCCTCCTTTGCTCGAAGTTCTGCCAAGCGAGCTTTTTGTTTTTCTTCATCAAATTGAACCATGCTGTGCATATTGTATCAGCAAAAAGCTTGCTCGCAAAGTGTTTTTTGTTGAACTTGAGATTTGTTATTAGGTATGGTATAATATAAAAAGATTACAAAGGCTTATGTTTTTGTTTTGTCTGTTTTAAAGAGCTACTAAATCTTATAAAACTTCAAAGAAGGAGATGCGCATGAAGAGTTTGATTGGTGTGTTTTTGTTTTCGATTTGTGGGTTTGTCTTCTGTGGTTGTGAGAAGGATAACAGCGGAACTTACGACGATGTAAACAGCTACCATGGAGCCAATGACACAGCTAGTATCACCGTTTACGTTGAGAATCAATCTCCACGCCAGGTGATTGTGTACAAAGGTGACGCGGTGTACGCCTACTTATATCCAGGGGAAAGTTGTAGTGTTTATGGATATCTCGTCGGAAAGGAACACTTGAAAGTACAAATTGGTTTCCCTGAGTATAATATTGTTGCTTTTGAATATTTTGACCGCTTCGATTATTACTCAAACTTCACTGCTTTCGATGGTGCGAGAGCTGAAGTGCATAAGTCGCGGTATTAAAATCTTTGTCGCACAAAAGTCCGGGGTGGAACGCAAGTTTCCTCCTCGGGCTTTTTTTTGTTAGTATACATGTAATGATAATTACAAGCAAAAGTGTTGAACAAACAGGGGAGATAGCCAGAGAGTTTTTACAAAAAGTAACTCACGGTGTATATACGGGGGCTCTTGTTGTGGGGCTTTATGGTGATTTGGGTTCTGGAAAGACGACTTTTACTCAAGCTCTTGCTCGGCACTTGGGTGTGAAAAACAATATTACGAGTCCAACTTTTGTTATAGAGAAAATATATAAGACTGAAAATAGTCCATTTGAAAATCTTATTCATATAGATGCGTATAGGCTTGAAAATTCAAAAGAACTTTCTGTTCTTTCTTGGCAGGAACAGGTTTCCAATCCCAAAAACCTTATTCTTATAGAATGGCCAGAGAGGGTAGTAGATATTCTGCCAGAAAATCACGCAAAAATAATGTTTAAGTTTATTTCTGAAACTGAAAGGGAAATCGAAATCTAGAAAACCGGTCAACGTGGCACGTTGACCACTTTTTAGTTAGTCTTTAAGTTTTTTAATAGGATTTTTTATTAAGTCTATTAATTCTTTTTCGTATTGTTTTTTATTTGTGTCGAATAGTTCATAAAATTTATCTTTATTAATCAAGCAAGAATAATCTCTG
>CAYQFQ010000047.1:0-3036 GCA_964416925.1 uncultured Candidatus Saccharibacteria bacterium | reverse complement strand
ACGCACAAAAAAGTGATTTTAAAGATCCCCGGGACGGGAAAGTATATAAAACCGTGCAGATTGGAAATCAACTTTGGATGGCTGAAAACCTCAACTATGATGCCGGATTAGGAAGCTGGATCTATGATAATGATCCTTCTAATGCAAATACCTATGGACGTTTATATAGCTATAAAATATCGAAAAAAGTCTGCCCTACTGATTGGCATTTGCCGAGCTATACAGAAATGGCAGCTTTAATCGGATACCTTGGTGGCACTGAATTAGCGGGTGGTAAAATGAAAGAAACAGACACGATATATTGGAAATATCCTAATACAGGTGCGACAAATATAAGTGGTTTTTCAGCCTTACCCGGAGGTTTATTTGCAGACAATAATTTTGAGGCTAATAGGGAGACTACAGCATATTGGTATAGTGATAATAATGATGCTGTATCAGGAATTATTATAGGCTCTGATAGTGAGGAGATAGCGATAGTGGGTGCTGGTCCAGAAAGAAGTTCATCTGTAGGGGTATCCGTGCGTTGTATAAATGATAAAACTCTGGATGACAAAACTCTAAAAGAAATAAATGACAACAACCTTGAATATGGTTCATTTACCGATAAACGTGATGGAAAAGTTTACAGAACTATTAAGATCGGCAACCAAACTTGGATGGCTGAAAATCTAAAATTCAATGATCCAGAAAGCAGGATCTATGATAATAACCCATTTTTTGCAGAAACATATGGTCGTTTGTATAGCTGGGAAACAGCGAAAAAAGTATGTCCCGCAGGATGGCATTTACCAAGCTTACTAGAATGGAGCGAATTGATTGAATACCTTGGAGAAGAAAAAGCTGCAGGGAAAATGAAAGAAGCTGTTACATTGTACTGGAAGGCACCCAATAAAGGCGCAACTAACCAAAGTGGATTTACAGCCTTACCAGGTGGGTGTGATTATGGTGCAAACACTTTTTCTGACTTTGAAGGACGTATAGCTTTCTTTTGGACAAGTGAAGATTTAACGGCTCATAGTTCCAGTTCCGAGGCTAAATACAGTGCATATAGTATAGAATTGAAAAATGATACAGAAGAAATGTACTCTTTTGCCATTAAGGATTCTGGTCTGAGTGTTCGATGTATTAAGGATTAGAATGACATTTTTAGGTACTTTCACCTTTGATGGGATTAGAACTTTTACTAAATATTGAACCAAATTAAACTCAAAAAAATATAGGTATGCTAACAGATATTAGGAAAAATAACAAAGGAAGACTTTTTGTAACAAGGTTTGCAATCCTTATTCTTGTTTCAATCACATTTGCAGGATGCAGCAGAGATGAACGAATGGTGAAAAAATTCATAAAGCGTATCAATGCAAGGGAAGCCGACAAAGCCTCTTCTTATATCTTTCCTAAAGACCAGGCTTATCTTTTTGTTTTTAATCATCAGTTCTTACAAAATGACGAAGTAGTTACTTTTGAGATAAATGATTTGGAATCAGGAGACAAGAATAATGAGCCTTTTGTTGCAATGAATTTAAAATGCAAAAACTGCTCTGATAATCTTAAAAAGTATTTTACTCAGAGAGGAATAATGAAGGGTGATATTGTTATTGACACTATTTGGATAAAAACAGTTAATGAATCCAGGGTATTATCATTCCCATGGAAATGGGATACGACGCTGATTTCCAATGATCTTAAACTTGCAAGCGTTAAAGCAGAAGTATTAAATATACGATCCGGACCTGGAAAAAACTTTGGAGTAGTAAGTCAACTCAAAATGAATGACAAAGTATTGATTGACCAAAGTTCAGAAAATAAAAATTGGTTGAAATGTTTCACATTTGATGAAAATGGAAACACAAAGTCGGGATATGTCTCCTCAAGCCTGACAGAAGTTGAGGAAATTTCATTCTTTAATTTGGGCTTATTTGGCAAAATGGGCTTATTGGTTGCAAGTATTATTGCCTTGATTGTAATAATAGTGGTGATTCCTTTAATGGCCACAACCATATTCCGCTCGGCAGAAGATAATTTCACAGTAGGAATTATTCTATTTGTTGTTCTAATAGTAATCGTTGTGGTGGCTTATCAGATTATCGAAAATGTATTCTTTGAACTATTTCTGCTTAATATGCCATTTTAAGATTTTATTTGAATTTTAACTTCTGTAAATATTGGGCATGGCTAATAGCATAAAATTCAGATATATGAAATCCACTTTTGAATAGTTCTTTTATAAAGATATAACAGACAGTCTAAATCATACTATTTTATCAATTATAAATCAATAGACAAAATTAAAATATGCGAATAATGGGACTTGCAAAGGAATTTATTCTATTCATTTAATTGAGAAGTATTTATAGAATCTAAACGTAGAAGTTTGTTTTACCCCAATTAAAGAGGAATATGAAAGATTTAGTTTTAGAATACTTTATTTATCACCATCAATCATTTGAAAATGAGTTATCATTTTTCAGATATCATCTAAACTTTGATAAAGTTCTAGAACATGCAATTCTTAGTAAAGGTGAAAAAAATAAAAAATTTGGTCATCAACGAAGAATTAAAGAAGCCGTTTTAAATAATACTTATGAAAGAATAGTAAAAGATTCCTCCAAAATTCTTAAAGCTAAGACATTTGAAGCAATTTATGAAATTATCGATAAAAACAAGTTGCCCGGCTTTAATCAACTATGTTGTTATGATTCCGCACTAAGGATTGCAGAGTATAGAAAAATCCCGGTAAAACATGTTTATCTTCAAGCGGGTTCACTTAAGGGAGCTAAGAAACTTTGTAAAATTATTGGGAAGCGTTTTATTGATAAAAATTTGCTTCCCGAACCACTAAGCAAAATGGACGAGAAAACTATAGAAGATTTCCTGTGTGTTATGAAAAAAAGATTATAAATAGCCACTAATTATCAGTGTAAAACCATTTAACTAAATAAATTATTATGCCCGTCAACCGCGGAACCGTAACCATCAAACGCAACCCCGGGCAATTGTTAAAGCTCGGCGGGGAAATTTACGCCAAACACT
>CAYQFQ010000046.1:0-3312 GCA_964416925.1 uncultured Candidatus Saccharibacteria bacterium | reverse complement strand
AGGTTACAAACCACAATTCTACATCAGAACAACAGACGTTACAGGAGATGTTACTTTGCCAGCAGGTGTTGAGATGGTTATGCCAGGAGACACAGTTACTTTCAAAGTAAAGCTCGTCGCTCCAGTTGCTCTAGAAGACAAGACAAGATTTGCTATTAGAGAAGGTGGAAAGACTGTCGGTGCCGGAGTTGTTACAAAGATTACAGCTTAATAATAGAAGTACTAAAGGCAGGCAAGGCGACCTTCGGTCGCCTTTAGCCCGACTTTAATTACAAACATGACTGAAACAGTAAAAACAAAAAAAATAGCGAAGACAACCAAAAAGACAAAAGCTCTAAAGGGCGATGTCAAAACAGATGGAGTGTCTAAGCTCCGAATTAGAGTTAGAGCTTATGACAGCAAAATTCTTGATGCTTCAGTAAAGCAAATAATCGAGACAGCTCTTAGACACGATGTAGAAGTTGTTGGACCAGTACCTATGCCAACAGAAATCAAGAAATACACAGTAAACAGAGCATCTTTCGTCTATAAAAATGCTAGAGAACAGTTTGAAATGAGAGTTCACAAGAGAGTTATAGATATTATCAACCCATCAGCTAAAGTCATAGAAGCCCTTACCAATTTGAGTTTGCCTTCAGGTGTGAGCATCGATGTCAAGATGATCTAGAAAATTAAGAAGTGAAACGACTTATGATTTTCTCACCCTGTTAAATCCGCGCATGCGGGTTCTGCCTCTGGTAGAAATTTAACAGGGTTAGATTTTCTAGCTGTCGCTTCGCTTTCACAGAAAATCAAATGAAATTTACACTCGGAACAAAACAGAATATGACCCAAGTCTTTGATGACAAAGGTAAAGTGCATCCAGCAACAATTTTGACTGCTGGTCCTATTACTGTAGTACAAGTAAAGACTGTAGCAAAAGATGGGTACAACGCCATTCAGGTAGGTTTCGGAGAAAAGAAAGAAAAGAATATAAATAAACCAATCAAGGGTCACCTAAAAGGTTTGGGTAATTTTAGATTTTTGAATGAGTTTAGAACTGATTCTCCAGAAGCTTTCAAAGTTGGCGACAAAGTTGAAATATCAGATTTTATTGCAGGAGACGTCGTTGAAGTTTCTTCAACTTCAAAAGGAAAAGGTTTCCAGAGCGTCATCAAGAGACATGGATTCAAAGGACAACCAAGAAGTCATGGACAAAAACACTCAGAAAATGCACCAGGTTCTATCGGAGGAGGTTTGAGAAACAGAGTTCCAAAAGGTATGAGAATGGCAGGCAGAATGGGTGGGGACAGAATAACTGTCAAGAATTTAGTAATCCTTGGAGTTGATAAGGAGAACAACCAGCTTTTGATTAACGGAGCGATACCAGGCAGGAGAGGTACTCTTGTTGAAGTCCGCGGATAAATTATATGAAAAAAACAGAAAAAAAATCAACAAGTAAAACTTCTCTTGAAACAAAGAAAGTAAAGAAGTCAGTAGAAAAGGCTCCTTTGAATCTTGAATCAAAAATCTACAGCGAGAAGGGTAAGGAAGTATCAAGCATAAAATTGCCAGAAAATATTTTTGGTTTGAATTGGAATGCTGACCTTGTTCACCAAGTTGTGAGATCAATGCTCTCAGACTCTAGAATTATCGTTGCTCACACCAAAGACAGAGGAGAAGTCAGAGGAGGAGGAAGAAAGCCTTGGAAGCAGAAAGGTTTAGGTAAAGCTAGACACGGATCATCCCGTTCACCTATTTGGGTTGGAGGAGGTGTATCACAGGGTCCAGATGGTTTAAGAAACTATTCAAAGAAGATAAACAAGAAGATGAAAGCTAAGGCACTCTTTACTATCCTTTCAAAGAAATTTAAGGAAGGTGAATTAGTCTTTGTCGATAAGTTTAACTTTGAAGCACCAAAGACAAAACAGGCAATTGAAACTCTTGGTTCACTTTCAAAAATAGAGAGCTGTAAAAATATTCTATCCAAGAAACACAACAGCGCTATAATCGCTTTGAGCGAGAAGAATCAGTCTGTTGAGAAAAGCTTTTCAAACGTTGGTAACGTAAAAGTAGATGAATTCAGAAACATCAATCCAGTTGAGCTTCTAAATTACAAATACCTTGTCATAGAGAATCCAGAAGTATCTTTAAAAGCCATTGCTAACAAGCTGTCTAATAAAAAATAAAACCATATGAAATCAATGAAAAAAGATTATTCTCTGGTTTTAAATAGACCAAGAATCACAGAGAAGGCTGGGATTAAGGCAGAAAGCCAAAATGTTTACACCTTTGAAATAAACAAAGAGGTAACGAAGACAGATGTAGCAAAAGCTGTAAAAGAATACTACAAATTTACACCAATAAAGGTTAACATAACCAATCTTCCTTCAAAGACTATAATGTCTAGAGGAAAGAGCGGAATGAAGAGTGGAGTCAAAAAAGCGGTCGTATATCTTAAAAAGGGAGAAAAAATCGAGTTTATTTAAAAAAATAAAGAGCATAGCGATTATATTTTTCAAACCCTGTTAAATTTCTGCCAAGGGCAGAACCCGCAAAGCGGGATTTAACAGGGTAAAGATTATTATATTCACTACGTTCATTAATAATCATTTATGAAATTTTATAAACCAGAAACACCATCCAGAAGAAATATGTCCACTGTTACATACAGGGGAGTACTTACGACTGGAACACCAGAAAAATCTCTCACAAAAGGATTAAAATCTTCTGCTGGTAGAAACAATAGAGGAAGAATTACAGTCAGACACCAAGGTGCTGGAAACAAAAAGCTTTTCAGACAGGTGGATTTCATGTATGACAAGAAAGATATACCTGCAAAAGTATTGTCTGTAGAGTATGATCCATTCAGAACAGGATTTATAGGACTTGTATCTTATGCTGATGGAGAAAAGAGATATGTTCTATTACCAAAGTCACTCAAAGCCGGTAATACTTTTATAGTATCAGAAAATGCTGAGCTCAAACCAGGAAACAGAGTCCCTATCAAAAAGATCCCCGTTGGTACTTTTGTATACAACGTTGAGATAAAAGTTGGTGGCGGAGCTAAGCTTTGTAGATCAGCAGGGAACTTCGGACAGGTTATTGCTCTCGAGGGAGGATATGTAAACCTTAAACTTCCTTCAACAGAAGTCAGAAAGATCCCTGAGAATGCATGGGCTTGTGTAGGCGAAGTTTCAAATGAAGAAAGCTGGTTGGTAAATATTGGTAAAGCGGGACGATCAAGATGGAAGGGAATCAGACCAACAGTTAGAGGCTCTGCTATGAACCCAGTAGACCACCCATACGGTGGAGGAGAAGGAAGACAGGGTA
>CAYQFQ010000045.1:0-3469 GCA_964416925.1 uncultured Candidatus Saccharibacteria bacterium | reverse complement strand
ACGGAACCAATTCGTGCGAAATCACGCAGTATAAAATTTTTTGTTACATTAACATGTTGTTATCGTTCAGATGCCGGACACCATCTATAAAGAGTAGGAATGGACACACTTAAGTTTGCAGCGACTTCTCGAGGTGGAACTCCATTTTTTAGAAGTTTTTTTGCGGATTCAACTTTACTCGGCGTCATCGAACGTTTTCTGCCACCGAGTCTTCCTTTTTTTCGAGCTGCTTCCAGTCCTGCTTTTGTTCTCTCAACAGTTAATTCTCTTTCCATCTGGGATAATGAAGTCATAATATGAAAAAAGAATCTACCTCCAGGGGTGCTGGTGTCTATATTATCTGTTAAGCTTTTAAAGTGAACCCCTCGTTTTTCCATATCGCAGATAAAATCAACCACCCCTTTGACACTCCGCCCAAGGCGATCCAATTTCCAAACAACAAAAGAATCCCCTCCCCGCAGATGTGAAAAGGCATCTGATAATCCTTGTCTTTCCATTTGCCCTCCAGAGGACTTATCATGGAAAACTTTCTCACACCCTGCTTGCTTTAAAGCGTCTATTTGCAAATCAAGATTTTGATCATATTTTGAGACCCTGGCATAACCAATCTGCATAGATGGAATTCCTCTTTTTGATATTATCGAAACTTATCCTTTACATATTATTTTGAGAAAGATATTTCAAGAATGGTTTTCAAGAATAGGAAGTCCCTGTTTTTCCGTCTCTATCAATAAGAACAAACAACCTTCTCAAAAACGAGCGTTTTTGAGAATTTGAAAGAGAACAATCTCTATGCCGACACCTCAGGAAACCGCTTACCCAACGCTGAAAAAACAAATTTCCAGACACACTTTAGAGCAAATCTACTCACCCAGTAGGTTGGAAATAGCTTTTGTAGAGAGAGAGTCCCGCATACCACAATATCGAGCTTGCATGATCACCCTGTTAAAATGTACCCAGAAATTGGGGTATTTCGTCTTCCTCAGTAGAGTCCCCAGTGCCATTCCTGAATATATCACTGAATATATTGATTGTTCTTACACTGCAGAAATGCTTGAAAAATATGACAATTCACGTAGCAGAACAGAGCATATCAAGCAAATCAGGTCTTATCTGAAAATCAAACCAGCTGATGAAACAGCCCGCTCCGAAGTTCGGAGAGCCATGGAAAAAGCTGCATTCACTAAGGAAGATATTGTGGATATTTTTAATGTGGGTGTTGAAGAACTTATTCGCCTGAGATATGAGCTTCCCACATTTGATACTTTGTTGCGTATAGCCTACAAATCTCGGGCAAAAACCAACCTCGACATATACGACACCGTGTCTAAAATTATACCCAAAGATACACAAGAGCAGCTGGAAAAACTGCTCAAATCAGATCCCGAAACCAAAAGATCACCATGGAATCAGCTGAGGCAAGACCCAGGAAAAATTACAATCAAAGAAATTGATGCAGCCCTTGGCGGCTACAGTGGATTCGGTCTTTGGACTTTCCTTCCGATCCGTTTGCCTCTATTCCTTATGTCAAATTCCGCCACTTTGCCATGGAGGCTAAAAGTCTTAATGCCAATCGAATAGACTCAATCTCCCTACCGAAAAAAACTGTGTTGTTAGCCGCCATGGTTAAATCAGCCTTGGCTCGAATCACTGATGACATCGTCATTATGATGACCAAAAAAATGAGAAAAATTCATTACTCAGGAAAAGCCAGACTTGAGGAATATCTTGAAAAAAACAAGAACAATACCGACAAAATTGTGAATAATTACAAAGATATTCATGATTATGCCTATGATGACGCCGAAAATGATCCGAAGAAGAAACTCGCTGCCATTCAGATGATTTTCGATAACAATCCTGAGCTCGTAGAGTTTTCCACCCAACATGCCGTATACGGGAGCAAAAATTACTATCGTTTCCTGTTGCCTTTATTCATGCCCTCACGTGCAGCTTTATTCAAGGCATTAACTCAGTTAGAATTCGTCTCATCAAGCTCGGATCAATCTCTATCTCTGGCAATCGCTTTCGCCCGAATCCATCATAAATCACATAGGCAATGGGTTGCAAAGGAAGCAATCGATCCAGAAACCGGAGATTCAATTCTGATGAATGATCTTTCATGGATACCCGACAATTGGTGGTACCTGGTCACCGGTAAAAAACGAAGGCAAAGTGTCCCAGATAACATCGACCGGCGTCAGTTTGAACTTTGTCTCTTTTCTGAACTCGCAAAGGAACTCAATAGTGCTGACATGTGTGTTGTCGGAAGTGAAGACTTTGGCGATCCTCGAAGTCAATTTATTGAAATGAAAGAAGTTTTGGATAAACTTCCTGAATATGAAAACATTGTTGGATTGCCGACTGACACTGAAGGATTCATTAAAAAAATCAAAGATCATATTGGGGTGCAGGCTCAAAAACTTAATAGCACCTATCCTGATAACAATGACTTCCGTGTCGATTCCAACGGGGATTTATGGTTCTCCAAACTAAAGGCTAAACAAAAGGTTTCAGGGGTTGATGAGCTCACAGAAATGATCAGATGTCGAATGCCTCATCGTAACATCCTTGATATCATTGTTGATACAGTGAAAACGATCAATTGGTGTAAGCCCTTTGGCCCAATCACTGGACTCGAATCCAAGATCAAAGATCCACTCATGTCTTATGCTGTAACCACGTTTTGCTATGGTTGTAATCTTGGTCCCACGCAAACCGAACGATCTCTACCAGTATTGAATCGAAAGCACCTTGAATGGATCAACCGGCACCATATCACTGAAGATAAGCTGGAAAAAGCGATCAGTATCATTATCAATGCCTATAATCAGTTTTTACTTCCTTCATACTGGGGTACCGGTGAGACTGCATCCGCCGATGGGACTCGATGGGATGTCTATGAGAACAATTTGATATCAGAATTTCATGTCCGATATGGCTCTTACGGAGGTATTGGGTATTACCATGTATCAGACAAGTACATTGCTCTTTTTTCCAGGTTTGTTCCTTGTGGTGTATATGAGGCTACTTTTATCTTAGATCCTTTTTTTCCAAACAAATCAGATATTAAACCGAACACGATATATGGTGACACTCACGCCCAGAGTCTAACTGTATTCGGTTTGGCGTATCTTTTAGGCATTCAACTCATGCCGAGAATAGCCAGGTTGAAAGATCTAAAAATTTATAAATTAAGCGAAGAATCCTATCCGCACATTGATGCAATGTTTACTGATGATCAAATCGATTTTGACCTGATCAAAAAACACCTGATAGACATGCTTCAAGTTGCCATTTCCATCATTGAAGGTCGAATTTCCCCTTCGTTTATTCTCCGAAGGTTGAGTAGTGGGACTCGGAAAAATAAGCTTTTTTATGCCTTTAGAGAGCTGGGAAAAGTTGTTCGAAGTGCATATTTGCTCAAATATTTACGCAAACCAACACTTAGAAGAACCGTCAATCATGC
>CAYQFQ010000044.1:0-4101 GCA_964416925.1 uncultured Candidatus Saccharibacteria bacterium | reverse complement strand
AACAGTAAGAAGAGAGAGTGTGAAGATGAGTTTACGAGAAAATGAGTTCATTGGGATTATTATAACCAAAAAATACTTTTTAGACAACAAAAAAATTGCTTTTATTTATATTTTCATCATCGTACCTGCCAACCCGTATTAGAATTTAACATATCAGTCACACGAGACATTATTTCATTCACCTCCACATCGGACAGAGTCTTCTCATACGATTGAAATATAAGACGAAATGCATAGGATGTTTTTGAACTGCCATCAGGAAGTTTTTTGGTAAAAACATCAAATATTCTACTCTTCACTACAAGTGGTCCCGCCTCTTTTAAAATTAAATCAAATACTTCTTCTTGTTCAATTCCTTCAGGAACGAACACAGCAACATCCCTTATCATAAAAGGATAGTTAGAAATCTTCTTGAATCTCAAGTTATCATCCGCCAAAGTTATTTTGTAATCATAAGAAGATGGTTCAGACAAATTTGCTATCATTTTTTCAAAATCAAATTCTGCGACATTCTCTTCGGAATTAATTTTTTCTAAATTAAAATTTATTTTTCCTTTTAATTTTTCTAGAACGTCATTTAGTATTTGCATATCTTTTGGTAACCCTCTTACTCCAACTGGAGTTTTTACTCCGATAACAAATCTAGAATGTTCTCCAATTTTATCAAACACATGACTCAATTCATATATTTTTATCTGTGGCATCCCTATAAGTTCACTATATCTAGCATTTAGCTCAAGAGCATTTTTAATACTATCAGAAAGGTTCGTTCTTAAATATTTCTTATCTGGAGACATTGGATTCTCAAGTTCAAGATCACCTTTTTCTACAAAGGTGTATGTATTTACTTCAGAAAAGCCCGACTCCCCCATTATTTCTCTTATCTTATTTGCGTAATAAAAGTTTTTATTTAATTTTACCGGTATATCGGTTTTGGGTAATTCAATATCTTTCAATTTATCATAACCATATATCCTACCAATTTCTTCAGCTAAGTCTTCTTTGATTCTAATATCCAATCTTTCATCAGGAATTGTTACAACATACTTTCCGTCTTGAGAATTTTTATTGTATTCAAAATCAAACTTTTCAAAAACATTTTCTAAATCTTTGTCATTAAAATCAATGCCGATTATTGAAGACGCTTCTTTCGTAGTTATACTAACTTTATATTTATCGACTTTTCCAGGATAAATATCAACAATTTCTGCAATCTTAGTATCTTGAGTATTTGCAACTTCATTTATAATCTTAGTCAAAATATCCATCGCTTCAAATGCAATCTCCGGAGAAATTTCATTTTCGTATCTCTTTGACGCATCTGTTTTTATATTTATTCTTTGTGCTGTCTTTCTAATATTTACTGGATCAAAATTTGCAGATTCTAAAATTATATTTTTTGTATTCTCATCCACTTCAGCATGAACGCCACCTTTGATACCAGCAATAGCTAAAGGAATATTATCATTTGTAATAAGTAGTGTATCAGTATCTAATTCTACATCTTTACCATCAAGAGTTTTTAGATAATCTCCCTTAACAGCTTTTTTTACATCTATTGAAAGGCCTTTTAATTTATCTGCATCAAAAGCATGCATCGGCTGACCAAGTTCAAGCATTACAAAATTTGTTGCATCTACAACATTACTGATGGATCTCTGCCCTACTGACTCTATTTTTTCTTTAAGCCAGAGCGGTGACGGACCAACTTTAATATTTTCAACAAGTCTTCCAATATATCTCCTGCACAGTTTATCTTCACTAATTTTTATAATTAATTTTCCTTTTGTATCAGAAACTTTGTAGTCAGAAAAATCTCTTGAATATTTTTTTGGTTTGTTTCCTGACAATGCACCATATTCACGAGCGATTCCTCTATGGCACAAACAACTGTGAGCAAGACTTGGTAAGACTTTTATATCAAGCAAAAAATCGTCTCCATTTTCTTCTACTCCATCAACTTCAGAAGAATTCATTGTTAGAATACGAGAAAAATCATCAAGTTTTGGCAACTTTCCGTCATAATAATTATTTAGCCAATTATATGATGCTTTAAAGTTCATTGTTTTTTGTCCTAAATTGATTAATTAACCTTAAGTCTCCAGAATAGAAAAGCCTAATATCATCAATTCCATATTTAAGCATAGCCATTCTTTCTATCCCTCCACCAAAAGCAAAACCTTTCCACTCTTTTGAATCAATACCAGCATCATCTAATACTTTAGGATGAACAACGCCCGCACCCATTACTTCCACCCATCCAGAGCCTTTACATACAGGACAATTACCTTCCTTCGGTAAGTTCTTCCCGCCATCGCATTTAAAGCAAGAAATATCTATTTCTGCTCCCGGCTCAACAAAAGGAAAATAACTTGAACGGAATCTAACATCCACGTTTTTTTCAAAAAATTTATCAAAGAATTTATTTAAAACAGTCTTTAGTGTTGCAAGAGAAACTTCTTTATCAACATAAAGACCTTCTATCTGTTGGAACATAAGTTCATGTCCTGCATCGGTTGCTTCTTTTCTATAAGTCTTACCCGGACAGACGATCTTAAAAGGAGGTTTATTTTTTTCCATAAACCTTGCCTGTATAGCACTCGTCTGTGTTCTCATCAGAAGTGGAGACCCTTCTTTGGAAGCTCCTTTTAGCCCTAAAGCATCCTGCTCGGGTGAGCCCTTTTCCTTGAAGGAAAAGGGCTTTAACCAAAAAGTATCTTGCATATCTCTTGCGGGGTGATCTTTCGGAACATTAAGCATATCAAAATTATATTTCTCAAGCTCAAGTTCTGGACCCTCAACAATAGAAAAACCAAGCTCCGTAAAAATCTTAGTCATCCTCAATATGACGTCTGTAATTGGATTAATTATCTTGTAACTAGTTTTTTCTTCCATGTATTAGATTATACAGAAAAAAAAGCTTATTTCAAATATTGTTTCCAAAGACTTCTTGCAATTTGACCCTCGTTTTTGGTCCAACAATACCAAAACCCGCATCAGAGGTTGATCTTACTACACTATATTTAGACTGAAATGTTTGTACTGCTTTTTTCGTAAGTTGTCCAAAGTAACCGGTGATTAGGCCTTCAGGATAAATTTCTAGCTTAGTCGCGAGTAATTTCTGTAATCTACGGACATCTTCAGATTGCATTCCTTCGTGAAGATTAGTTGTAAAAATATCAGAAGATAAATTCTTCGATTCCACTAATGTTCTTACAAGCCCTACTTTTGATTCATCTATAATTCCTAGGGAAATTAGTAAATCAATTAAATTAGAGAGTTCGCTGTTGGATAAAGAATTTTGGTTTTCCGTCTGCTTAAGAACAATAGAAGGAGAAGAGGAGGCCTGCTCCGTAGTAAAAATTTTTGAATTTTCAACTACTAGGGTTGTAGTTGTTGAAGTTTCAACTAGAGGAATTATTTCAATAACACTAGTATCCAACACAGTTGTTGTAGAAGTATCTACAATCCTTCTTCTGTGTGCACATCCAGTGGTGGATTTGGTAATAGATACTGGGTCCGTTTCTATACCATCACCATTTCGGTATTTTAAGGAATATGTATACAAAGTGTTACAAGTCAATCCAGTATCTATCCAAGAATTTATCTGTACCCAGCCAGAATTAGCATTAGTGCGAGAGAAATAATACCCCGAAGAAGTAGCTGTGTCATTTATAAAACCATCCACTGTTAATGAGACGCTTGTCCTATCTGATGAGGCCAAGAGATTGGTAGGAGTGCCAAGCAATTCATATGTTGGAGTTACATCGAAGGTGTGAGTGGAGTATCCCCCTGAATAGGTATATATAATTACTCCACTGCCATTTGATTGTTGTGTGGTAGAAGCAAGTCCATCCACAGCAATTGTATAATAAGTACTAGGTTGTAAATCTCCTATTGTATAAATAGTAGTCGTAGCAATAGAACTTGAGGCAGTCCATTGTTTAGAATATGTACCTGAAGTGTTCCAAGTAATATTTGAAACATCTAGATATTCAGGACGAGTAGTGGAAGCGCCATATGTCGCAAACCCTCCAGTTGGAATGACAGAAAAATTCGCAGATGCAGTGCTTGATGTAGCAGTGGTGTAACGATACTTAC
>CAYQFQ010000043.1:0-4866 GCA_964416925.1 uncultured Candidatus Saccharibacteria bacterium | reverse complement strand
AAAAAGAATACGATGCTATCGTAGCTGGCGCTCGAACTGAAGCTCATACTATTTTTCAAGAAGGCAAAAAGGAAGCAGAAATAAAAAAAGCTGAAATGATAGAAAATGCCAAAAAAGAAGTAGATACAATGATTTCTAATGGTAAAAAAGTTCTTGAATCCGAAAAAGCCAAAATACTAGAGGAAGCAAAGACTGAAATAGTCGGATTAGTAGTCAAAGCAACAGAAAAATTACTTGAGTCAAAAACAGACGAAAAATTTGATAGTAATTCGATGAATGAAATAAAGAAAATATAATTTTATGGCAACAATATCAATTAACAATATAGCTCGTGCAATATACGAATCATCTCTTGGAAAAGATGGGGCAGAACTTGATGTTGTCACCAAAAAAGCGATAGATTTAATTTCAAAAAAACACTTAATGAGTAAATCAAAAGAAATATTAACAGAACTTGAAAAAATTGTAGATAAACACGAAGAAGTAATCAGGGCAAAAATAAGTTCTAAAATAAAACTTAATAAAAAAATAACTGATGAGATTGACGATTTTATCAAGAAAAGATACAAAGCCAAAAATACAGTTCTAGAATTTATAATTGACGAAAAACTATTAGGTGGAATAAAAATCGAAGTCGGTGATGAGATAATAGACACGACATTAAAAAACAAAATCAAAAAATTACAAAATTATCTTATTACCCAATAAACAATAACAGAAAATATATGACAAAAAATTACATTGTAGAAAATTTAAAAAAACAAATAGAAAATTTTAAGGACGAGGCACGTCTTGAAAAAGTCGGGCACGTTATTGAGGTTTTTGATGGTATCGCAAAAATTTCTGGCCTTTCTGATATTAAAGCCTCAGAAATGGTCTCATTTCCAAATGGTGAGCGTGGAGTTGCTCTTAACTTAGAAGAAGATTCAGTCGGAGTAATTATTCTTGGTGACTTCTCAAAGATTCGTGAAGGGGATGAAGTTAAAGCCACGGGCCAAATTCTTTCCGTACCAGTTTCAGAACTTCAAATCGGAAGAGTTTTAAACGCTCTCGGAAATCCTATCGACGGAAAAGGCGTTATTAAAACAGATATATCAAATCCTATTGAGAAAGTTGCTCCTGGTGTTATTACTCGCCAATCAGTGAGTCAAGCTGTTCAAACAGGAATCAAAGCCATTGATGCTCTTATTCCAATCGGCCGTGGTCAACGTGAACTGATCATTGGGGATCGTCAAACAGGTAAAACTGCCATTGCTATCGATACAATTTTAAACCAAAAAGGCCAAGATATGATTTGTGTTTATGTTTCCATTGGTCAAAAAGATTCAAAACTTCGTAAATTACAAACCAGACTAGAAGAAGGAGGAGCGATGGAATATACAATTATCGTTTCAGCTGGTTCATCGGAATCCGCGGCTCTTTCATACATTGCTCCTTATACCGGAGTCTCGATTGCTGAATTCTTTATGGATCAAGGAAAAGATGTTTTAATTATTTATGATGATCTTTCCAAGCATGCTGTGGCTTATCGTGAAATCTCACTTCTACTTCGTCGCCCACCAGGACGTGAAGCCTTTCCAGGAGACGTTTTCTATTTGCACTCTCGATTACTTGAACGGGCTTGCCGACGAAATAAAGAACACGGTGGCGGCTCAATCACGGCCTTGCCGATTATTGAAACTCAATCAGGTGACTTATCTGCGTACATTCCAACAAACGTAATTTCTATTACTGATGGACAAATATTCCTAGAAACTGATTTATTCTATAAAGGAATTCGCCCAGCGGTTAACGTTGGATTCTCGGTTTCTCGTGTTGGATCATCAGCCCAAATTAAAGCTATGAAAAAAGTTTCTGGAACTCTTAAGCTCGATCTTGCCCAATTCCGTGAACTTGAAGCCTTTTCACAATTTGGCTCTGACCTCGACGAGGGTACAAAGAATCAATTAGAGCGTGGTAAACGAGCTGTGGAAGTATTAAAGCAACCTCAGTATGCTCCAGTTAAAACAGAAGACCAAGTTGTAATTCTATATGCTTTAACAAAGGGTTATATGGATGATATTGCTATCGACCAGATTAAATCATTCGAAGAAGGTTTAACAGAATATGCTCGCCGAAATGCAAAAGTATTTTACAAAGAAGTAATTGAGACTAAAATTTGGACTGACGCTGGTGAACAGGAATTAGTAAAAGTAATAAGTGAATTTAAACAATCATTTGCATCGAAATAATCACTAAACTAGAACCTAATTATTATGGCATCAACAAAAGAGATTAAAAGAAGAATAAAGAGTGTGAAGAGTACAAAGAAAATCACGAAAGCGATGGAGCTTGTGGCTGCGTCTAAAATGAAAAGAGCAGTCTCTCAAACACTTTCTTCTCGTATTTATTCTTCTTTTTCTTGGGATATTCTTACTTCACTTTCAGAGAGATTGGAAAATGTCACTCATCCATTTTTTACGGAAAACAAAAATGAGAAAACTTTGATCGTTCTCATTACTTCTAATCGTGGACTTTGCGGAGGATATAATTCTCAAGTAATAAAGAAAACTATCGGAATGATAAAAAATCAAGTTGATAGTAAAAATATAGATATTATTACAATCGGCAAGAAAGGAGATGGGGCGATGCGTAGAATAGGGCAGAATATAACTGCAACTTTTACAGAAATACCAGATACAGTAAGTATGCGAGATATTATTCCGCTTTCTACTTATCTCACCAGCGGATTTAAAGAAGAGAAATACGGTAGTGTTTATATAGCTTATACCGACTTTATTTCGGCCTTAAACCAAAAACCAGTAATCAGAAAACTACTACCAATATCAAAAGAAGAATTGAAAGAAACGATAGAAATAAATTTAAATGAAAAAAGAGAACACCATACAGAAATCCCATATTTAGTAGAAGAAGACATAGAAAAATTACTTAGTACATTAGCAGAGAAATTAATACGAATGCAAATATACCAGATGATGCTCGAATCAAATGCCTCCGAACAGTCCTCCCGAATGGTTGCCATGAAAAATGCCAATGAAGCCGCCGGTGAAATGATTGATGATTTGACTTTAGTATTCAATAAAGCAAGACAAGCAAACATTACTAGAGAGATATCAGAAATAAGTGCGGGGATGGCGAGCGTAAATTAAGTAGAAAGTAGAAGGTTTATAAAGTTATAAAGAAAAAATACTTTCAACTTTATAAACTTTATAACTTACAAATTTATCATTAACATTATTAACAATATTTAAATAAAAATATTTATGCAAACAAAAACAGGGGTGATCAAGAGAATAATCGGTCCAGTCGTCGACGTCATTTTTGAAAATGATGTGCCAGATATTTATAGTGCTCTTTCTGTTAATAACAATGGAAAAAGTATAGTTTTGGAAGTTGAGCAACACATTGGTGAAAATACGGTTCGAGCTGTGGCCATGGATTCAACAGATGGACTTTCTCGTGGAATGGAAGTTACAAATACTGGTCTTCCAATTTCAGTTCCAGTTGGTGCTGTTACGTTGGGAAGAATGTTTAACGTTTTGGGTGAGCCAATCGATGGAAAAGAATTAAAGGATAGTAATAAAAGTCTACCAATTCATCGTAAAGCTCCAGAATATGTTTCTCAAGCGACAAAAGTTGAAATCCTTGAAACTGGTATCAAAGTTATCGATCTAATATGTCCTGTTCTAAAAGGAGGTAAGGTTGGACTTTTCGGTGGAGCTGGGGTTGGTAAAACTGTTGTTATTCAAGAATTGATTCACAATATCGCCTCAAACCATGGAGGCTACTCTGTGTTTGCAGGTGTTGGAGAACGTACACGTGAAGGTAATGACCTATATCATGAAATGAAAGATTCTGGTGTGCTTCCAAAAGTGGCCATGGTCTTCGGACAAATGAATGAACCACCTGGAGCTCGTCTTCGTGTGGCTCTCTCTGGTCTTACAATGGCTGAATACTTCCGCGATCAAGAAAATAAAGATGTGCTATTTTTCATAGATAATATTTTCCGCTTCACTCAAGCTGGAAGTGAGGTGTCAGCTCTTTTGGGTCGTATCCCATCGGCTGTTGGTTATCAACCAACCCTAGCTACAGAAATGGGAAACTTGCAAGAGCGTATTACTTCAACAGATAAAGGTTCCGTGACATCAGTCCAAGCAGTCTATGTGCCAGCCGATGACCTTACCGACCCAGCACCAGCTACAACATTCTCACACCTTGACTCTACCGTTGTTCTAAACCGTTCACTTTCAGAACTTGGTATTTATCCAGCGGTTGACCCACTTGACTCATCTTCAACAATTCTCGATCCAAACATTGTAGGAAAAGATCACTATGAAGTTGCTCGTGAAGTTCAAAGAGTTTTACAACGCTATAAAGATTTACAAGATATTATTGCAATTTTAGGAATGGAAGAACTTTCAGATTCTGATAAAGAATTAGTATCACGCGCTAGAAAGATTCAAAAATTCCTATCTCAACCATTCTTCGTCGCAGAACAATTTACAGGAAGAAAGGGGGAATATGTTCCACTAGCAGAAACAATCCGTTCATTTAAAGAAATATTAGAAGGTAAGCATGATGCTCTTCCTGAAAATGATTTCTATATGAAGGGAGCTATTTAAAATTATAAAAATAGTCTTAGAGAAATGCCTTGCGCAGGCTGTCGAGCCGAGCAGAGCAAAAATTCAGCAGAATTTTATGTGTGCATTTCGAGAAGAGCTATTTATATAATTTTAAATAAATATAAAAATATATGTCAAAAAAATTACAACTTAAAATTGTCACACCTGAAAAACTTATTCTAGAAGAGTTAGTTGATTCAGTTACAATCCCAACAACAGAAGGGGAGATAACGATTCTTCCTGA
>CAYQFQ010000042.1:0-5150 GCA_964416925.1 uncultured Candidatus Saccharibacteria bacterium | reverse complement strand
TAGAATTATCTAAGAGTTCTCTTTGCACGCGGGTTCGATTCCCGCCATCTCCACATCAGCAGGTATTGAGGTACTAATTTCCTCAAATAACCTTATAGGTAAAGCATAATTCGGGGTTCGAAAGCCCTGATTTTTGCTATATGCTAAATTGCCTTCAAAGATAAAAGAAAAGAACCTTTGTTTTTGATATACATCGTAGTTTTTCCATACAGAATAAGGACTTTTGATTGCTTCCCTTATCTCATCAAGTGAAGTTCGACAAGGAATGGTGTAGTCTAAATTAAGAGAAAGCGTATTCTCTATTTCTTCGAGTTCATTTCCAAGGTTTTCAATTTGTCTTTCATATTGTTTGATAATAATCTCACTGCTTGTATTTGATGCAAGTCTTGCTAATTTATTGATTTCTTCTTCCAGCTCAAGTTTTTTAGAGATTAAATTTTTATTATTTCTATCTTTGTTTTGTAATTCTTCTTTCCAAATATCATCAAATACTTTGAATGTTAGTTTTACAACTTCATCTAATGGTTTTATTTCTTCAAGAAGATTATCAAATCGTGAATGTAGTTCAGCGGTTCTAATACTCTTCCCGTATGAAGGACAGGGTTTGTTTCGGCATTTATAATAGTCGTGCTTTTTACCTGTCTTACTTGTAGAAGGAGCACCAGTAAGTTTTATCCCACAATCAGAACAATTAACTAGACCTCTTAGCTCAAATCCTTCTCTTATATCCTGACGAACAAAAGTGGATACTCTAGATTCTAAACGTTTTTGATTTTTCTCAAACGTCGATAAACTAATAAGAGCCTCGTGACGCCCAATCCTTCTAGAAACTTCCCACGGAGCATATTCGATATAACCAGCATAAAATACTTCTTTAAGCATTTTGTCATAAGTGGTGATAGCCTTATCCGCATTCTGATTTTTACTTATAACTCCATTTTCTTGTAAGAATTTTACCGCATCAATTTTATGAATAAATCTTTTTGTGCTAAACCCCTCAAGAGCTTCTTTGACTATTGGAGCATAATTATTTTGAACATCAATCTTTTTGTGAATGGCATCTTTTACCCTTGTATAACCTTTAACTGCAGGGAACGCCCTATAGCCATCCCAAAGACGTGCCATTTGTTTTTGTATAACTTGTCTAGTGTTTTGCTTTCTTTCAAGTTCATTAAAGATTGCAGAAACCATTTCCAGAGCTTCTCCTTCAGGGCTTTCATCAAAGTTATGGTTTGCACATTTTAAAATTACATCTCTACTTTTAAATGCATACTTTAATTTAATGTGAAATTCTACATCTCTAGCAAATCTCTTTAGGTCATCAAAAACAACAACGTATTTTTTATGAGGATGTTCATCAATGTATTCAAGCATTTCTCTCATCGCTGGACGTCTCATAAAATCTCCTCCACCACTAAAACTATCGGGGAAGGTCTTTTCATAAGGTATTGCTAAATCATCCAAAAGCTTTTTACATCGTCCCTCTTGGCTTTGTAATCCAGTACCTTCTATTTCCTGTCTTTTGCTTGATACCCGTGGATAAATAAGTCCAAGTCTGCCAGTTAGGTTTTCTACTGTTTTTTTTCCAAACGAACCCATTTTAATTTGATTTTTATTTTTAGACATAGGATTTTAATTGTCTTAAAACAAACAAAGCTCTGTAAATACGATTCTCTGTAGCGGTTTGGTATCTTGAATATAAATCTAATTTTCTAACTGTTAATGGTGATAAATTAGGAATATAATCTTCTCCCGAAAATTTTAGTTCGTGTTTACTATCAGAAATAGATTCTTTTATCGCCTCAGCTTCAGCCTTAGATATTCTTTGAAGTCTAATAGTGTTAGAAGCAATAGTTTCAACTATTATCTCCTGTAATCTACCCTCGGGCTTAATATCCTCGGCTAAATCATTGTAAAGAGATTCGACATCTATCTTTTCATAGTCTGATGAGGTTTCCCTTAGAATGGCGTGTTTCTGGGCATTGTAGCGACTTACAGCCTTACCCTCAGAGGTTTTAACCCCACCAAGTTTAGCGTTTTCTCTATTTGCCCTTATTTGATTTTCTGATATTTCGTTCATAACTTTGTATATTTTTTCTAATGATTTCTCGACCCAGTGCATAAAGGTAATCTCTTGTTTGTTCTATGCGTGCATCTGATAATTTTGTGTCTTTGAGATGCTCCCGACATTCTTCTATTGTTATCATTCATATTTCGTTTGTGAGAGTACTACTCTTTCGGAGTCCGCACTATCTCTTTGAAATAAGGGCTACTGTTTCCCAGTCCGCCAAATCGCTTTTATGTTTTTTTTGTTTCCTCAATCGCAACAATTTTCCCATCTTGTACTTCGACAGAGATACGTTTGCGTTGGCCATCTTTGGCAAGCTCACGTATCTTTTTAAACGCATCCTCAGGATTCTTATAATTCTTTTTCATCTCAATCTTGTTTATTTTATTGTCTTTTGTAGTAATTCTAACTTCATTTACCCCTTCAACTGAGATACCATACAGTATTGCCAATTCTTTTTCATCAACCTTCAAAAAAGCTTCGTTTTTATTTCCGAGCTCGGGCTTATTAAGTATCTCCGCAATAAGCTTATTTAAGTTTATTAAGACATAGCTAGCTGGGAGGGGCATTAGTAATTGAGATGCTTCGTAGTCATTTTTAGAGCAAAGCGACCCATTGCCATTTACATTTACTACAAGTAAACAATCTTTCTTCTTTAAAACTACTTGATAGAAAAAATAAGTTAGAAAGTCAGTTCTAAAAATAACCCCATTATTCTTTGGGAATAAAAATAAATCATTTCGAAGAGTTTTTAGTTTAGTTAGTGAAAATCCAAGAGTCCTTAATTCACGAAGAATGTGTATCCACAGTATTTCTACCATACTAAAGTTTCGCCATCCATTTCCTCTTTCGTCGTCATCAAGCAAAAGACCATTTTCATCCCAATTGTTTATTACTCGATAGCTTTCACCTGTTTCAGAAATTCTATATCTTTGTTTATTCAAAATGCTACGTATTTCTACTAGGTTCTTATTTTCTGTGTCCATAAATTCACCGAGGCCAAGAAAAAAATTCTCGCTTCGGTAGATTATGTCTTGTTTTACGTGTTTTTCTCCCATACCCTAAATTATACGCTTCGGTATAATTTATGCAAGTCCTATAATCTTGGAGTATTCCCCTTTAAATTCATCATTATTATTTACATTAAATAGTGGTAGCCCGATTAAAACATAGTCTTTAGTTTCAAACTTCAATACATTTTTAGGGTATTTTTTTGTAATTTCCTTTAGAAAATCATTTTTCCATTTATCCATATCTAGAAGATTATCTCCTTTCGGTTCAATAAATACTTGATAGTAAAGTTTTTGTGCATCCTTTAGGAAGAGGATGAAATCTGGTTGAAAACCTTGCCCCGTCTTAAAATCGTATATTTTATATTGCTCCTCGTTTCTTAGAAGATAGACTTCTTTATATTTGCTTTGTAAGTTTCCTATCGTTTCTTTTATAAATTCAATTAACCCTTTTTCTTCACTAGTACCATAGAATGAATCTACGGCATACCAATCCTCATATTTTAATTCGTCTTCCAATCTCTGACTATGCTCATCTTTTTTAACACTCTTTTCTTTGACTTCCGCAAAGAAATCACTAAATTTACCTGCTTTAAATTCAGTTCCTTTATATGGGTTAATGTTTAGCTTAAGTTCAAATAAAAACGCATCAAAAAATCTAGAAAGGATATTTAGTTTCTCTTTATTTGTGATATCTTCAAAATCTTTATCTTTGGTTATAATTTGTATTTTAAAATTACCAATAAAATCATTCCTAAAATCCTCAATGCTTTCTATATTAAGTTCTTCTTTAAGTAATTCAAACCTTAATAGGGATTTGTCTGCTTTGGCTTTATCGTTTAATGCTTTATAAAAGATATGTTTTTCAAAGTCTTTTATCTTAATTGTAATAGTTTTTAATCCTGTTTTGTTTATAGTCAATCTATCTTTGTCTATATCATCATTAACAAAATCAAGCTCTTGTTCTTTAATCCCGAGGTTATGTAAATCAAATTTAAATTCAAAATCTTTTATTATATCAACGAGATTCCTTTTTTTTCTTTCTGGATTACTAATTTGCTCATTTTTCCAAACGTTTACAGTTTTATAGAAATCACTTTCAATAAAACTTTTTTTTAGTTTAAAGGTCTTTTTGATTTTTCCATCATCAATCATTCCTTTATTTTTAAGCTCCCTTTTTAATTCATCAATATACCTATGGTCAGAATCGCTATGATAATACAACTCTTCTAAAACCCGCATCTCATTCTTTAAATCCTCATCAAATTTTCTTTGGTTTTTTGGGATATCCCTATAGCTAAAAGGGCAATACCTAACCCCTCTTCCTATCAACTGAATTTCTGATATGGTTGTACTTCCAGCTTTTCTTCCTCCATTTGTACCCTTACCTTCATCTCTTCCTTTATACAAACGCACTATATCAAAAAGATTTAATACATCCCATCCCTCTGTCAATCTATTAACAGTAAAGATTGCTCTAATATGATTATTTTTATCTTCTAGATTATTTAATAAGTAATTTTCATCCTCAAGAATTTCATCTTTTTTCTTTTTGGGTAACCCCACTGTTTCAGAATTTGTAATAATACAATTTCTTTCAGCAAAATTATACTTTATAAATTCTATTATTTCTATTGGTTTAACTTTTTCTTTTTCTATAAATTTAATGACATCAATAACTCTAGATTTTCCTTGTTCATAAATCTCTTCTCCCTCATTAAATTTATTCTCTATATTTTTTAAAAAAATGAAATCGTCAACTTTCAAAGTTTGAATTAGTTTTAAAAATTCTTTAAAATCTTTTTTCGACTCTTCTATTGTTTTACTTCTAAAAAGAATAACTGGTTTAAAATTAGTAATATCATTTCTTATTGCAATTGCGTGTCTATACCAATTAAAAATAAGTACCTGTAAGATACGTTCTTTCTTCTCAAGAGTAGAAGAAACGAGGTTAATTTCTTTGGTATACCCAGCAGATAAAAACTGTTTCAACCCAAACTTATAAATAGTTTTGGGTGCATATTTATCAATAACCTTCTGATTTTCGGGGATGGTGGCAGTAAATTCTAGAA
>CAYQFQ010000041.1:0-5581 GCA_964416925.1 uncultured Candidatus Saccharibacteria bacterium | reverse complement strand
CCATTTACTCATAATCAGAATTACTCGTAAATATGGGAGAAGGGTTTCGATTCCTGCATGTAAGCAAAATCTTTTGCTTACTCGGGGGCACAAAATAAAATTACCACTTAATAGTGGTAATTTTATTTTGTGCCCCCGGCAGGAATCGAACCTACATCAAAGCCTTAGAAGAGCTCTGTTCTATCCATTGAACTACGGGGGCATTTATTATACTAATCAAACAACAACTAAAAACATTACATCCCCATGGCACTTCGCGCCCCGTTGTAAGAAATTCCTATTTCTTTACTACTGGGGTCCATTGAACTACGGGGGCATACTTCAAAAGCTAAGACAATATAACAGTTTTAAAGTGATGGGTCAATGAGTCTAGTAAATTTGATCGAATTAAATTGAGACTTTTTTTCTTCAAAACGAGTTATTAATGCCTGCATATCTTTATCTTTAACTTTCCTGATCACTATAGATTCCTTTGAAATATCAATAAATAACTCCTTTGAATTCGTCTCTAAAAATATTTTGTAATTAATCAAGCAAACAGATATTACTAAAATAATAAAGACTGTAACTATAATGATCCAGTCTCTTCTTGGATTTATTGCCTCACCCCAAAAAGACTTTACAGAATCAATTATTTTTTGCTTGTTAAAATAATTCATTTTATTCTTTTATCTTTGCTACTTTAAAATCAAAACCACCTATCCACTGTGACGACTGCTTGCCTTTCACGACATAAGAATCAAACTTACCTAAGGTAAAGCCCTCGAGAGACAACGACAGTGGTATTTCCTCCAAACTTTTTTCAAAAGCATTTATATCTGACCATTCTCCAATAACATCAATCTTTACGACTAAATTTTCAAGGCTATTCGAGTTTGCAATGACTTCTACTTTTACTGATTTTATTTCTGACTTCAAATTATGTTTAGCTACCAAATCTTCAAGTGATTTAATAAAATCAACCTCTCCGTCTTTTTGTATGACTAATTCTGAAATCTTATTTCTGTTAACCGCCGTCTCCCCCAAGTTCTTTGAAAGCACCATCATTATTTCTTCTTTCTTCAAATTATCTTTCATTGTCTCTTCAAGAAGTGCCATCTTTATTTCACCCTCACCAATATGAAGATAACTGTAAGAATAAAATCCCCAGACAATTATGTTTAGAATCAGTAAACCTATTATTTGAATTTTTGTTGCTCTGGTTGGCATTTTATTTACTTAAAATATTTAAGGAAAAATCGATATCTGAACTTTTTACAAAATCAGACACTGGGAGGCTCACGCCACTTAAATTTTTGTCAGCCTTAAGATCTCTGATAAATGTTATAAGACCCTCTCGCGTCTTTGCTGTACCTTTTACAATAAATTTGAAACCATCTTTATCTTTCGTGTAAGAAATTTGAGTGATTCTTATATAAGAGTTGACCTTAGCCAAAATATTAAACATTGGAACTGAGGGCTTTTTGTCTTCAAGCTGAGTTAGAAATGATATAAGTTCGTTTGTGGTTTTTACTGTTTTCTCTTGTACTGAAACATCAACCTTATTTAATTGAGCTGACTTTGACTGTTCTGCAATTGAAATGTCTCTGTAATATGAAATGATATACCCAGGAAAAAGAGAAAACACTCCAAACACTCCCAAAAATACCAAGAAAATAAGCACCAAAACAACTACTCTAGAAAAGTATTCTATTTTAATTTCTTTTTTATTTTTTTCTGGTAAAAATTTTATCATTTTTTCGTAATTTCATCAGGAAGAGTTAAACCTACTGCTGCCCCAAAATCCAGTGAGTCTGAAAAACTTATCTTTGGAACATTCTCCTCTAGTGGAAAAATATTTAACCACACATTAGCCATCTGCACTTCAATATCGGTGGAATTTGAAATATACCTCAAAAAACCAGGGACAAGAGATGTCCTTCCACACAAAATTATTTTATCTAATTTTCGTTGGCTGGGTTTGGCCATATCTTTTTTCTTCCAGAAATCATAAAAAAGTAGTATTTCATCCCTTATAACAGAAAAAATATTCGCTAAGATATACAAATATTCTGTAGAATCTGCCTGATCTTCAGAGAAAGCTGTTTCAGGGATCTTAAAACAACCAGAACCTTTCGTCGGAAGCCCCGCCCCTTTTATCTTCCCCACTAGCGCTTCAGTACCGACAGCAATAGTAGAAGTAAAGACAACAACACCTTTTTCAATAATAGAAAGTATTGTATTTTTATCTTTAATATTAACAATCATATTGCAATTAGTATCTCCATTTGGAATAACAGCTCTTGCAACTTTTCTTGATTCATTACAAAAAGAAACGATCTCAAGTCCTGCTTTTTTGAATGCTTCTATGTAAGAATTGATTATTTGTTTAGGCACAACAGAAACACCAACTTCCATATTTCCGTTTGGCAACCTTCTAATAGGGACAAATTCAAAAGAAGCCTCATCTACTTTGAGAGGAACAAACTCTTCTAAACTAAATTCAACAACAGACCTCATTTCTTCTATCTCCACGTTTGGAACCTCAGTATTAAATATATAAGAATTTTCTTCCGGAATTGAGACCTTAACAAAATAAATCATATATTTTTCTTTCAAAGTTAACAATGTTGAGACGAGAGCATCTTGATTTAAAATCACACCGCCCTTAAAAGTACCTTCTGGTATAGATATTTCTCCATATCTATCCAAGATTGTTTTACCACCAGTCTTTCTAGTTCCAACAAATCTAATACAACTATCTCCTATATCAATACCAATGGAAGGAATTTCAAGAAACTCAGGAGGATTTAATAGACTTGAAAAGTTAATAGCCATGGCTATCACTATTATATAACAAGCAATGTTAAAAACAAAACAAAAACTAGTTTAGTTTTGATCCCTCAGCAATATACTCAGGCACTTCCATTAAGGAAAGTTTATCTCCAGATTTAGCGGCTAGTATCATTCCATTACTTTCGAGTCCCATGAGTTTTCTTGGTTCTAAGTTTGTAACAAAAGCAACTTTTTTACCAACAAGAACATTTACATCAGGAAAATATGTCGCAATGCCAGATACTATCTGTCTAATTTCTCTGCTTTCCGGACTATCTTGAAGAAACAGTCCAAAATCCACAGACAATTTTAATAGTTTCTCTGATTTTTCTACTGGCTCAGCTGATAATATTTTACCTACCCTCATTTCTACTTTAGAAAAATCGTCATAATTTATCTTTGGATTTACAGAAATATCTTTCTTCTCGGAAACTATAGGAGAATTTTTCTGTCTATCAAGAAATGACTGCAAGATTATTGCTGCGGATGAAGCGTCGAGCATATCAGTTTTCCCAAAGTTCTTTTCTACCTGCTGTGACGTCATAAACTCTGGCTCTAAAACAACCTTTAAGTTATTTTCTTCCAAAACCTTCTTAAACTTTTCAATCTCACCTGAAATCTTATTATCTTCCCCCTTGAAGTTTTTTGACTCCCCCAAGATAATAGTAGTTACATTTTCCGACTTAGAAGAAGCCAGTATTTTAGCCAGTGTTTCTTCGTTATTTTGAATAACTTCCTTTGGAAAAGCTACTTTGCCATCTATATCAGAAAGAGCCACACCAATCCTTTTCGATCCAAAATCTATACCTATGTATTTCATATATTTTTCATTCTACAACACTTTAATGTTTTTTTAAACCTTCTATGATACAATTTTGCGATGAAAGAAATATTATATAATCAACTTAGGGTATCGGAATCAATGAGGGAGCCAACAATATTAATTTGGCTCGTGCCAGTATTGGTTATAGTTTTAGGACTTAAACTTGTCTGTCTCTGGAAAGCCGCACGAAGAAATCAGATGGGATGGTTTATTGCTCTTGGTATCTTAAATACTTTTGGGCTTTTAGAAATCGTTTACCTAATTTTCTTTAGAATAAAAGGAAAGGCAAAGGTAGAATAAAAAAAGATATACAAACAAAAAAACCAGCCCGACTAAATCGGACTGGTTTTTTAAATAATTAATTTTCACCGACGTTCGTATTTCCAAGTATTGCATTCAAATCTAGACTACAAGCGACCATTTGACTATCCTTCGTCACTTCTAAGACTACTCTCTTCTTCCCTATCGTAGTTAATATAGCGTTGAAAGTCGATGAGGTACTGAGTGGTCCTCTTGGTCTATCATAATCGTCATACCATGCATAAGAATAACCTGACCCCCAAAAACTAGTATCAAAACTAGAATTAAAAGAAAAAGCTTTATTAATTTTTACAGTACTCGTGCTCTCTAAGCCATCCTGAGTAATTGAACAAGTCAAAACTTCATTTGGTGAGTATACGGTAACATTAGGACAAGAAGCATTCGCGGTCTGTGTTCCAGAAGTAACGCTAACTGATGCAATCTTTGGATTAGTGGTAGTTGATGAATATATTGTAGAGTTTAAAAGTGAATTTGTACTAACTAAAGGTGCTGTTCCGGTCCAAGTATAAATATTATCTTCGGTACTACCAGAAACAGAAGCGGTTCTCAATATAGGACTACCGATCAATACTGTTGAAGCGGAAGTACAATTAGCAATCAAACAACTCTGACTCGAAGATGGAGGAGTTACGCCACCAGAACAACCTGTGGGTACTCCTGTAACAGTTCTAGTCTGTATTCCACTTACTGGACAAGATGTTGGAGTCCAGCTACCAGTAGTATAAGAAGTACATGATGGAGTACAACTCTTACTTGAAGGTTCAGGACTTCCCCCTGTACACCCTGAAGGTGAACCAACCACGGTTCTCGTCTGTGTCCCATCTACACAAGATGACCATGTTCCATAAGTAAAAGATGAACAGGCGGAAGGAGAAACTGTTATCGTCCAATTTGCTTTATAGTCTTCAAGCAGTGCGTAGTCTATATTTGAAGTACCGTTAAACAAGGACATGTGATAATCATTTTTGTATGAACCATCTAAATAATAACTTCCGTTATGACAGACCTTTCCATTATCGTAAATTAAACAACCTGTAGCATACATGGCTACTTCAGGAACTTTGACTTTAACTAAGGCTGTCCCTGCTGAGAGCGCAGTGCACGACATACCGGAGCAACTTACAACAGATGGATTCATAGATTCAGCTTCAGAAGTATAATCATTATAATAGAAAGATAAATAACCGGTGTGCTCACTTAACGCGTCATTGAGAGTTCTGGTTAAGTCTCCACAATATGGAGTGTCCCAAGCACCACCACTTTTGTTAAAAGTACACTGACTTGTTCTTGTAAATGATATTGAATCGCCAGGGTCAACAACAGAGTCACCGTTTAAAGTAATACTATGGGTTAAGCTTATTGTTCCTTGAGAACCCTTCCTTATTGGTTCACTATATGTTTGCCACAAATAATCGCCACCATCGACAGTTAATCCTTTTGTCTTAAGTTGACCATCAGATGTATAATCCTCAGCAAAAGCCCTATTTGAATAAGAGAGTGCGATTCCTACCACCGCAAATATCACCG
This sequence comes from uncultured Candidatus Saccharibacteria bacterium, assembly GCA_964416925.1. GTDB lineage: Bacteria > Patescibacteriota > Minisyncoccia > Phycocordibacterales > GWA1-40-21 > CAYQFQ01. The sequence goes on along the minus strand of CAYQFQ010000041.1, from coordinate 96 downwards.
CCACAGCAAGTAATATTAAGGAAAGACTTTTGTTCTTCTTAATAAAGATTAAGGAGAGGATAAGGAATATTGCAGCGACAATACCAATAGGAACAA
>CAYQFQ010000040.1:0-5693 GCA_964416925.1 uncultured Candidatus Saccharibacteria bacterium | reverse complement strand
TGGTGGGATGACAGGGATGCAGGTAATACAACTATATATTTGATTAGTTCGACAGTAGAGAGTAATGCTATTCTCACAAATAGTTTTTCACGTTCATCTGGTATTGATGGCACGTTTGGATATCAGTGGAAAGTTTCTGGTTCTACCATTCCAGGAAGCTATAAGCTTAAAATTTGTAAATCAGAAACAAATGAGTGTGGTATAAGTGACATCTTTGTTGTTGAAAATACAACCAATCAAACTCTATCTTTATGGCCGAATGTGAACAGTTTTGATTTAGTTAATAATATTTTTGAAGCAAAGGGTATTGGCAAGGACGCCCAGACAGTTAATAATATAAAAGTTTATATTAACAGTTCAACCAAATTTTCTAGCAAAGACACACAGACTTCTATGAGTAGTTTCCAGGATATGTATACAATGCTCAAAAATTGGGTTGGTCCAGAATGGTGGTTCACTGTTAAGGGGGTTATGCAAAATGATGGCTCGATAGTAGCAAGCGAAATATCCATAGCGGTTCAATAGAAAAAATGTCCACATCAGTAGAAAAAATAAAAGACAGGCTAAATATAGTAGATGTTGTCGGATCTTACATTAAGTTAGAAAAATCCGGCAATAGTCTAAAAGCAAAGTGTCCTTTTCATAATGAAAAAACACCTTCTTTTTTTGTGTCTCCTGAAAGGGAAAGCTACTATTGTTTTGGGTGCGGGGTGAAAGGTGATATTTTTTCCTTTGTAGAACAAATGGAAGGGTTGGACTTTAGAGGGGCACTTAAACTACTTGCTGATAGAGCTGGAGTAGAACTTGAAGTATTCTCTGGTGGAGCTGAAGATAATAAAAGTAGAATATTTTTGCTTCTTGAAGAAGCTACAAAATATTTTGAAAAAAATCTTCAGAATGAAAAGACTGCACTGAATTACTTATTGAAAAGAGGACTTACAGAAAAGACAATTAAAGATTGGCGAATAGGTTACGTTCGTGATGAATGGAGGGTAGTGTCAGAATTGTTGCAAAAAAAAGGATTTACCGAAAAAGAATTGGAAAGAGCAGGACTTACTAAAAAAAGTGAAGATGGAAAAAACGTATATGACAGATTCCGTGGAAGAATAATGTTTCCAATATTTGATAGTGCTGGAAGGGTGGTTGCGTATTCGGGAAGAATTTTGGTGGATGATGGTAAATCAGCAAAATATTTGAATAGTCCAGAAACAGAATTGTTCACAAAGTCTAAAATACTTTATGGGTTTGATCGAGCGAAACAAATAATACGTAAATTTGATTACAGTGTCTTAGTTGAGGGTCAAATGGATTTGCTTATGTGTCATCAAGCAGGTTTTGCAAACACTGTCGCTTCGTCTGGTACGGCACTTACGACTGAGCACTTAAAACTTATTAAGAGGATTTCAAACAGAGTTATAATGGCTTTTGATGCAGATAAGGCAGGGCAAAAAGCTGTTGAGCGAGCTTGGATGTTAGCAATCGCTGAAGGGATGGAGGTTAAGGTCGCTTCAATAAAAGCAGGTCCAAATGGTGAGAAAAGTGATCCAGCAGAACTTATCTTGCATGATAAAGATGAATGGAAAAAAGTCTTAAAGAATTCTGTTCATATTGTTGATTTCCTTCTAGAAAACGTTCTTGCTCTAAAATTAGATACGAGGCAAATCGGCATAGCTGTAAAAGAAAAAATACTGCCTTACATATCTCTTGTTGATAGTGATATAGAGAAATCTCAGTATGTGTCAAAAATAGCTGATCGTACCGGTATCAAAGAAGAGGCCGTATGGGAAGATCTAAAGAAAATAAAAATCAATATAGAGTCCTTCGAAGAAAAGAAAGATTTAAGTTCAAGAGTAGGTGGATCATTACCTAGACAAGACTCAATAGAAAGAAGAATATGTGGTATTATTTGTTGGCAGAAATCACTTAAGGAGCCGAGTGTTGCAGTCTCAGATCTGATAAACGAACTTGGTGATAAACTTGATGATGATTTTATAACAAGGCTATCAAGACTTTCTGAAGAGAAGAAAAATGAAATTATTTTTGAAGCGGAAAGCTACTGTTCTGGTTTAAGTGGAGAAGAAATACTGAGAATAAAAGACGAACTAGTCAGAGAATATCTTTTAGAGAAATATAGAGGAGAGCAGGGGAATTTAATTCTAGAATTAAAAAAAGCCGAGAAAGATAAGAATGAAGAAAAGAAGAGTGCGTTAGCTAAAAGATTTAATGATATTTCAAAAAAATTAAACGATATAAAAAGTAAAAAATTTAAATAATTTATTAGTTCACCCTGTTAAATAATTTTAAATTTCAGATATATGTTGTATAACTATATATTATATTCTCTGAAGGATAAGAAGTTTTATACGGGATTTACAAAAAATTTAAAATTAAGATTTGAGCAGCACAAAAAAGGTTTGGTCGAGTCAACAAAGAATCGTTTGCCAATAAAACTTATATATTATGAAGCATGTTACAACCAAAATGATGCCACACATAGAGAGAAATACTTAAAGACATACCATGGGAAGATGTTTATTAGAAAAAGACTTAAATCTTATTTAACAGGGTAAAACTCATTTATTATGAAGAAAAAAATAGCAAAAAAAGTAGTCGCCAAAAAGAGACATAAGGTTGTCAAAGTGATCAAGAAATCTAAGGTTAAAGTTGCACCTAAGCCTATTGTAAAAAAAGAAGTTAAGGTTACAGCAAAGCAGAAAGAGTTTGATGTTAAATCAGACAAGCTTATTGCGAAAGGTAGAGAAAGAGGTTTTGTCACATACGATGAAATTCTAAAGGAATTTCCTAAGATTGAGGAGGATGTTGTCTTTTTGGATGAGTTTTATAGCAAGCTTGTAGCTGCGGGAATTGATGTTCTCGAGGGTGGTGGTATGCTTGATTTTAATGAAGATGCCGTAAAGAAATATACATATGGTGGAAAGATGGGTGATTCAAATTACGACTCTATACAAATTTATCTTAAAGAAATAGGTCAGTATCCTCTGATTACTGCTTCAATGGAGAAAGATTTAGCAAGAAAAATTCAAGCTGGAGATGAAGAGGCAAAAAATTTACTCGCAAGAGCAAACTTAAGACTTGTTGTCTCTATTGCTAAAAAATATGTTGGAAGAAGTGCAGACCTTACTCTCCTTGATCTTATTCAGGAAGGAAACTTGGGTTTGTTTAAAGCTGTAGACAAATTTGATTGGACAAAAGGTTATAAGTTTTCAACTTATGCAACTTGGTGGATTAGACAAGCTATAACACGTGCTCTTGCAGATCAGTCAAGAACTATTCGTGTCCCAGTACACATGGTGGAGACGATTGCTAAATATAAGCAAGTTTACAGAAGACTTTCACAGGACTTGGGTAGGGATCCTTTGCCAGATGAAATAGCAACAGAGATGGGTATTGAAGTTGAGAAAGTTTATATAATAGAAAAAATTGATCAAGACACAGTTTCTCTTGAGACACCTGTAGGTGATGAGGGAGAGGATGGTAAATCAACACTTGGGGACTTTGTTGCTGATGATAAAATACTTTCGCCAGATCAAGAATCTTCGAGAAGAATTTTGTCTGACCAGGTTAAAGAAATACTTTCAGATCTTTCACTCAAAGAAAGAAAAATATTAGAAATGAGACATGGACTTACAGATGGTATAACACACACACTTGAAGAGGTGGGTAAAGAGTTCGGAGTTACAAGAGAACGTATCAGACAGATTGAGGCAAAGGCTCATGAGAAAATAAGACAGCATGAGAAAATTAATAGGCTTCAAAACTATTAGGTAGGATAAGGGGTAAGTATAAGCCTGCCTGCGCAGGCAGGTATAAGGAAGAAAAAATCGCACGTCACTTTTTTAAAGTGACGTGCGATTTATCTAACCGAAAGAACTACAACTTTTTCTTATACAACAACAGAGAAAGGACCACGAGAAGAGTTCCAGAAACTATCCATGCAGGACCAATGCCAAAGTATTTGGCAATACATCCAGACACAAAGAGTCCCAGAGCTCCTCCGGCATGCTGATACATACTTTCAAAAGAGACAAGCGTTGCTCTGTCTACCGAAGGTATATTATCGTGCAAGTAGGCATCTTTAATCGGACCAAACATTCCTCTACCAACCTCGTGAACCAAGAAGAAGGTTATAATAAGCGGTAGGGAAGTGAAAGACATAGTAAGAATAATTCCAAGACCAATAACAATTTGTGATATTAAGATTGCAAGTTTTTCATCCTTTGTTTTTCTTAATAACCATCTAGAGAAAAACAGACCGCCGATAAGAACTGATATCTGAATAGGAGCCATCATTCCTGCAACGGCTACATTTTTCTTTAGGTGTTCACTAAACAATTTCTGCCACTCCATATTTGCACACATAACGGCAAACATTTGGATCATTCCCGCAAAAATAATAAACCTAAAGTTTGTATTATTCTTTGCAAAAACAAAACTATCTTTTGCTGTCTTTTTCATCAATGTCCACGATTTCTTTAAAGAGAAAATATTCTTTGAAAAATATTCTTCTTTCATATAAATCGAAGACAGAATGCCGACAATTAAGAATACAATTCCACCCAATATCCATGGCAATCTTATTGATGTGTCTGCAACATAACCACCGATCAAAGCCCCCACGATACAGACAACACTTCTGAGCGCTTTTTCCCATCCAAATATTTTCGTTAGGTTTTCTGCATAACCAAAGTGCTTTAGCCTGTCTACGAACCAAGCTTGAAATGCACCACTTGCAAATGTATGAGCGATAGCGGCAAGTGTTTCGGCGAGCACAAACCCAAAGAAAAACGATGATCCGGCATAAACGAACTCAGAAATACTCAGAAGAAAACAAGAGATGAGAAACGATTTTTTCCTTCCGAACACATCGGCAAAAATACCAGTCGGAATTTCAAAGAGAGTGAGGACTAAGAAATATGCTACGTTTACCAAGTTCACCTGCAGTTCATCAAGACCAGCCGCACGCAGAAAGTTTGAATATGTCCCTGCGATGAAGCTCATTCCAAGACTATAGAGCGATGCAAGTAAGAGATACGAAACAACTATCGACTTTTTCATGACTAATTCCTTTTCTAACATTAATTAATTTGAGACGTTAAAACTTAGAACTATCCTCTTCCTTTCTATATTTTGTTGTAAAAGAACATTTTGCTGAACAAAAAAACTCGGCTTTCGTTCAGCCGAGATCCTTCTAACTAATTGAGGGGTCTAATATCTTTATACTCTCCGGGAGTTTTTAAAAATATCGCGGCTAAACAAAAATACTTCATGAACGACGGTAAGAGAACCAATCGCCATTGGGTTTGTATTTTTATTAAATTCGCAATATCTTTTGCTTTCCATAAGTCCATAATACTCATAGATAATGTCAAGAGTCAAAGTTGGTATTGTTGATAACTTTTCAAGTAAGACATTTAATTGGCTTAATATAAGGATATTTTTCCTCGCAAATTATGTTTTTCTCCATGATATAATCATCTAAGCTAACTTATATATAATTATTTCGATGAACTTTGAAGAACGTTACAAAAAACTTAATAAAAACCAAAAAAGGGCGGTGGACAGTATAGATGGTCCAGTGCTTGTTGTTGCTGGGCCAGGGTCTGGAAAGACCGAAATCTTGAGTTTGCGTGTGGGAAAGATTTTACAAGAAAGCCAGATACTTGCCTCAAATA
>CAYQFQ010000039.1:0-5830 GCA_964416925.1 uncultured Candidatus Saccharibacteria bacterium | reverse complement strand
GGTTTTCGTTGATTATGACTCCTTTGAAAGGAATACTGTCCCCCGCTGTGAAAGCATCACCTTCTGTTCCTACGCTTACTTGGACTGATTGGAACTTATAGTAGTCGAAGCAGTTGTCGAGGGTGGAGGTTTGGGCAAATGCTGTGCCAGAAATTACGAGAGAGAAAACTATCAAAAAAGATGCAAACAAATTTCTATAATTCATAGATATAAAATATATAAGTTAATAAAATATTATTACTATATATTTTATCATCTAAGAACAAAAAGTATAGGGTTGATAACTAGATTACATCCTCTCAACTGTCTCAATTCCAAGTAATTTCAAGCCATTTTTCATAACGACAGAAAAGGCCTTTGTTAAAGATATTTTATACAAAGAGTATTGGTCAGTTTTATCTAAAATCTTTTCATTAGCATAAAAGTTATTAAAGACAGATGCGAGTTCAATAAGATATGTAACTATATAATTTGGTGAATAATCTTGTGCAGACCTAGATACTATCTCAGGATACACGTATAACTTTTTCTCTAATTCAAAAGCTTCTTTGGGTTCATTCCCCACCGTAATGAAATTTAAAATCTTCGTACCCATTGGTACCCTCTTTAAAACAGACATCGCCCTCGTATATGAATACTGTAGGTATGGACCGGAGTCACCTTCAAAAGAAAGAGATTTATCAAAATCAAAAATTATATCTTTCCCAGTAACCTGTCTTAGTATGGAATACCTGAGTGCTCCAATTGCCACTTTCTCAGCAATCTGTTTCTTTTCGGTTTTTTCTATACTTCTTTCCTCCATCTTTTCCAAGATCTTTTTTTCTATATCGTGTATGAGTGAGATAGCAGTAACCACCTTACCGGTTCTTGAAGACATTTTCCCTGTAGGCAAGCGAAGCATTCCGTGTGAAAGATGGACAGTTCTTTTTTCTAGTTCAGGATATATGATACTCATAACCTTGAGTAATACTTTAAAATAATCATCTTGTTCACTTGCGGTAACAACAATAGACTTATCATAATTAAGTTTATCAAATTTTATTTTAGATAAACCAAGATCTTTTGCTTCATAAGTTGGTAGACCTTCAGAGTTTATAAAGACACGAGTGTGTAGTCCATATTTCTCTCCCCTAAAAATCACAGCACCTTCACTTTTTTCAAAAGTTCCATTTTCAATATTTTGTTCAACTAAATCTCTACCAAAAACACCAGTTTCACTTTCAAAAAAGAAATGGTCAAACTTTGTACCAAGTATTTTGTACATGTAGTCGAAATAATCAAGACTCCACTGTCTTCCTTTGTCATATATCCCGTTAATTTTTTCGTCTGTTCTATCAAAAATTACCTTATTGAGTTTTTGGATGGCGTCTTTATTTGTCTCATACCACTCAGCACCATATGCATATGCAATCCCAAGAAACTTCGCCTTTTTTATAAGGCTATCTTCATCTTTCGGTAAGCTAATTTCAGTATTTTCTCCACCAAAGGAAATATTTACAGATTCTCTGGCACCAAGTCTTTCTTCAATTAAAAGGTACCCTTTGATTGCTTTTGCAATATGAAGTCCAACATCACCTTGATAACAAGCACGAATTACTTTTGTCCCGCTGGCGTCTATTATTCTTGAAATAGATTCCCCAATAGCATTACTCATCAAATGCCCTATGTGAAATTCTTTAAAAGTATTTGGGTCAGTATATTCTATTACGACTCTTTGCCCTCTGAGTTCACTGTTTCTTCCATAGTGATCACCAGATTTAATAATCTCTTTCGTTTTTTGTACAAAGAAACTTCTTGTTAAATAAAAATTAATGAAACCTGGTCCTGCCACTTCAATTCTATCTACGAGTTCAGGTTTAATGCTTCTTATTTTTGATACTATTTTATTTGCCAAATCAACTGGGTTAAGTTTGAGCTTTCTGGCAAGAGACATCGCAACGTTCGTAGAATAGTCGCCAAGAGAATTATTTTCTGGGTGCTCTAAAATGATATCAACAATACGGTCTTCTCCAGACCCAACAGTCTTAAGTGCCGCTCTTATGGAGTTTTCCAAAATCTTTTTAACCATAGCCAAATATTAGCACAGAGGGCTTTATATTTAAAGACTTGCACTTTTCCCTGCTACATAGCCAGTCGTCCAGCAGAGCTGTAAGCTATACCCTCCAGATGGTCTATCGAAATCTAAAATATCTCCCGCAACGTAAAGATTGTCATATAGTTTTGATGACATTGTTTTAAAATCAACCTCTTTAAGATCTAATCCCCCACTTGAAATAATAGCCTGATCGTATCCAAGAAGACTATCTACCGTGAGTTCAAGTTTTTTAAATTTTTCTATCAAAGCAAATCTTTCTTCCTTATAAATAGAGTGCATTTCTATTTCTCCATCAATTTCACAAATATCTAAAATCTTCTCAAAAACTTTTGCAGGTATTTCATCTATCACGAGATTCTTAATTTTTTTGTTACTGTGTTCCTCAAAAAGTTTAAGCATTTTTTCATGTAATATATCTAGTCCTACTCCAGGCATTAAGTCCAAAATAATTTTTGCCCCACCATAAGAAAGTGCTTCACCGATATTTTTACTCATATTTAAAATAGTCGGACCGGACAAACCATTGTGAGTAAACAAAACCCGTCCCTTTTTACTCAATCCCTTCTTGCCATCCTCAAGGATTGAAACACCCACATTATCGAGTGCAGTTCCTGCTAATTCCCCCACCCATTTTTCTTTCACTTTTATTGGCACGAGTGCAGGATTTGGTGCTATTACATTATGCCCGATATTTTTAAGCCATTTAAATCCGTCTCCAGTTGAACCAGTTTCTTGATGAGACAAGCCACCGGTCGTAAGAATAAACCTTTTTGCTTCTATTTCTGTCCCGTCTAAAAGTAAAACTGAAATTATTTTGTTTCCTTTTTTCTTAAGTTCTTTTACTACAGATGACATCCTAAAACTCACACCCTTTTTTGCAGCGTATCTTGTTAGGGCATCTCTTATGTCTTCAGCTCTGTCACTTTCTGGAAAAACTCTATTTCCCTCCTCTACCTTTGTCTTAACCCCAAGCATTTCAAAAAACTTTATCGTGTCTTCAATGCTAAAAACTGACAGCGGGGAAAAAAGAAAACTACCGGATTTACCAAACTTTTCTACAAATTTCCTAACATCTTGTTTATTTGTAAGGTTGCACCTTCCACCTCCAGTCAAAAGTAGCTTCCTTCCAACCTCTTCATTTTTCTCGATTACCAAAACCTTTGCTCCATCTCGAGCAGCAATACAAGCAGCCATAAGCCCAGCAGGCCCGGCACCAATAACAACTACATCATATATATTTGTTTTACTCGCTACTTTTCTTATCATAAGAAAAGATTAACATAATTACGTAAAAAAGATAATAAAATGGCTCGACTACGTATAAACGTCGCCGAGCCATATCTCTCCTTTTCCTTTTCATGAATTGCCCAACAAATACCGAATTGCATCTTCCGCACTATAAGTCGTGCGACCATCGGCAAGTACGTGTTCAAGGAAACTCAAATCATCACCAAGGGTAATCACTGGTGGTTCATTTTCATCTCCAAGTCCCGCAGTTGAGAGTAGCCCATTGCACAGGCAACCCTTACCCACAGTATCAGAAACTATTCCACCCTTATGAACGTACGAATCAACTGGTTCGCTTGCACACCTATAACCTATAGTCCCGTCTTCTCTCTCATAAAGAGAAACAAGAGCTCCTCGATTACAAATATGCACTCGATTTTTAAATACGCAATGTTCCGATATTGTCCCCTCAACCTCTGCGACCTTGAACGGAAACCCTGATGGCGACACCAACATATCTGTCTTAACCTTAAGCTCACCTCTCTTTGCTAAAGAAATGATCTTTGCTCGGAGCAACATGTCCATGCCAGAATCATCACATAGAGCGAAGATGCTACCGACTTGAATTCCTGCTGCTCCAACTGATTGAGCCCACCTTAGTTTCTCTATTGAAGCATATGATCCACCAATCCAAAACGGCAGACCAAGAGCTTTAATCGCTACATAATCCACTGTGTCTTTTTCACCATAGGTCGGTTGAGGCTCACCCTTCTCATTTAGAACAATCATTCTCGGCGGAGCATTGTGCCCTCCCGCAGTTGGTTCCTCTACGACGAAACCATAAACACTTCCTGGTGGTAATTTCTTTACAAATATTCTCGCCAAGAGGTTTGAAGCAACGATAGGAATGAATCTCGGCTTTTCAAGTGGTAGAACTTTTTCAAGTTCATCACCAAAGAATTGCCGAGGGTTAAAGACCATATCAAAACTCGCTATGTTTTTCCCTATAACGGGTATTGTATATTTTGCCTCCTGCCCTAAAGTGAAATTATTAATCACCTCGGGGACTTGAAGCGGAATACCTGCACCCATCGTGATGAAGTTTACCCCAGCAAGCATCGCACCAAATATCGCGAACAAGTGTGGCATGGCAATTTTTTCCAGAAAGTTAATACTGACCGGATTTTTGTGTCCTTCTTTTGCCAGCCAAACAAACGCATAATTGGCACACACCGTGAGTGATATTAGAAGTGGAGATGGATGTACAGTGAAAAACGGAGCCTTCTTTAGTGCTGTTCCTTTTTTCACACCTCCCTCGACAAAGAATTCATCTAAAACTCTTTTCGAAATTTGTGGAAACGGAAAAGCAGAAAGTGCCTTTCTCAAATAACCACCCACGTCCCCTCTCTGAAGCATGACCGCCATGACTTTCTCGAGTGCTACTCCAGACAGTGTCCCTTGTTGGCCTAATTTTGAAACCATTCTTGCGAGCTTCCAGTCAGAAATATTCACGCCCATACCACCCTGTATAATCTCAGGATATTTCAAACCATTCATAAGTTATTCCCTTCGTGTTAAAGAACAAAATCGTCTCTCTTATGATAACAAAACAACCAAAGAATGTCTTTGATTGTTTATATTTGTCATTCTCGTGAAAACTGGAATCCATCTTTTCTTTCCTAGATCCCCGCGTTCGCGAGGATGACACAAAATCATTTTCCTGTGCTACCAAACCTCCCTTCCCCTCGAGAAGACTCGGAAAGTTCATTCGTTTCTTCAAGTTCTGCAATGACAATAGGATAAATTATAAGTTGGGCAATTTTATCCCCTTTTGAAATATGATAAATTTCTTGTCCTAGGTTAATAAGTTGTACGTTATATTCACCTCGGTAACCTGCATCAAAAACTCCACCCATAGTATGTATTCCCGCTTTGTTTGGAAGAGAACTTTTATCTTTAACTATTACCGCATAACCTGGTTCAAACTCCATAGCAAAACCGACAAAAAAAACTTTTCTCTCCATAGGTTTCAAATCATAATCTTCGAGGGAAAACATATCTAAACCCACATCTCCTAGATGAGCGTATTTTGGAAGAGTAACTCCTTCTTTAAGTTTTTTAATCTTTAGTTTCATCCCAGGAATAAGCTATTTTCTTAACGTGACATCTATTCTTCTCGCAAGCTTTACCATATCCTTCTCTTTCGCTCCCCTCGTTGTCTCTCCTGCGGTACCAAGTCTTATTCCCGAAGGGTCTTGTGGTGAACGTTTTTCGTTTGGGATAGTATTTTTGTTTACAATAATTCCCTCTTTTTCTAGTCTATCACTTGCTTCTGCTCCACTAAGTTCTCCCGTATCTACTAAAATAAGATGGCTATCTGTCCCACCTGAAATAATTTTCCAACCAAGTCTCTTCAATTCATCAGATAAAACTTTTGCATTTTTTACAACTTGCTTTGCATATTTTTTGAAAGCCGGAGTTGAAGCTTCTTTTAATGCAACGGCGACA
>CAYQFQ010000038.1:0-5898 GCA_964416925.1 uncultured Candidatus Saccharibacteria bacterium | reverse complement strand
TAATATTGTTTATAAACAGGCAGGCTGACTTTGATTTAATTCATAAACAGGGGACGAAATATTGCCCAGGAATTGAGAAAGCGTTTGCGAGGCTTTCCCGCATGTCGAGAAGGTGATGTGGTTCCAGGAATCAATGAGACCATTATCATGTTCTGCGGGTATAAAATTTGAAGTACTCGATATAATACAACAGCTTTTTCGACTGATTCAGGATGAATAATAAGTTCATGAGTCCTATCATTTTCGGCATATTGCACTAATCGCGGAATAAGGATAAAACGGCCCATGTAAGACTGTAGTTCCGTACCAGGCTCCTTAAAATATTAAAGAAGATCAGGATTGTTCATTTCTGCGTCGTGGAGCTTGTTACGGTCACTGCTGCATATAACAGCCTGCAGGTTAAAACGCAGTGAGAGTGGGTAGGCGGATTAACGGTTGTGTCAAGGTATAGTTGAGAATCAAACTTACTAATCATTCTTCTATGTTATTAAATCGTTCCAACGCTTTATCATAAGTTCGGCAACTCCAGGCTGATTTTCCAAAATCTTCATTTCCGGGAAAGACTTCTCCTCCACAAATGAGATTTCCCTTAAAAATTTTATCAGGACGGGTGCGGATTTTAAACACTTCATATTGTTTAATTTCTGAGGTGATGGTTTGCTCATAAATCGCTTTTTTACCCTTACGTAATACTTGGGTATAGTTAAAGCCATTTTTGCGAAGTTTCAATGGGAGTATTTTCATAATCCTGTCTACATTATTGTTTATGGTTTTATTTCAATGATATCATCCTGCTTTAGCAGCTTTCTTTTCGATATTAAGTTTATCGGAATTATGTATTTTAATCATTTGATGCCCTGCAAATGATTATCATTCTATTCTTCAGTTTGATTCATAGTGTCTTTTGTAAATTCCATTTATCATCTTTAGGGTAACTACGTATGATATTCTTGTAAAGTCAAATTATTTAATGGTGGCAGTATTGTGGTTAAACATAAGAGCATAAAAGAAGTGTACCATTAAGAATTATCGTTGGTTATTGGCTTCGCGTTTACTTATCATTTTATGGTTGGGTGATTGTTATTTAAGAGTAGCTTACCAATACAGTGCATTTATTTTATTTTTATTAGGAATCATACTTATCCAAATTAAGTCGTAAGAAAGTCCTGTATTGCCCTTTTTAGCATTAATAGTTGGATGGGATTTATTGTACAGGTTGGTGAGATGCATCTCGTTTTGTTTTTGGATTTCTCAAGCTGATATACAGTTGCCACTTGGAAGATGAATTCATAATATAGGCACAAATAAATGAAAATACAAAATAGATAAATAAAACATTTTTTTTATATCTATATTATTTTTTTATTGAATATATTTTTCTATCTTTACAACAACCTAAACATAAAAATATGAAGACAATCGTAATGACTAAAGAGCTCCTTGAAAAAGGGAGAAGCCGCCAAGGTGGATTCAATGGACCTCAGATTAATTGTCTGGGGATAAATTTGTTTAAGAACAAAGGATGGACCTGGAGGATTATTGGTCAAGAATTTCCAGAAGAAAAGATTAAAAAATTCCTGGCACTTAAAGATGCTCATCTTCCCCCTGTTTTAACAGTAAATCTATTTACAGATATAGAAGGACAGGAAGGACAGAAAAGCACTCTTAACTCTTCAAACTAACAGTACAGAAAAGCATAAAAGTTATTCAGGTGATGTTTACAGTAATCTTTACTAATAGTTAAGCTTACTGTAAACATCACCTTTTTCAATGGATATCCTGTTAATAATAATAACAAGACAGAGTCTTTCTGTAAGAAAGACTATGGATACAGGAGACAGTTTAGAAGGACGGGTAGGAAGGTGGGAAAAAGAACCTCCCCCTACCCCCTCCAAAAAAAAAGAAGAAAGTAGAGGAAGGTTCCCACCAAATACAGGAGCATAGCCCAGTGTGGCTCGGTTCGTATGGCTTGTTGCTGTCAGCCCTCCTAGGACAGATAACAATTTAAGGGATTATAAAAGCTTTAAGATATCTCACCGGGTCGTTGGTATCTTTATAACCGTTCGGTGATTATGCTCTGCCCAGAGCAAAATGAAGGCTTTTATATGAGGTTGGTATTGGTTATGAGCTGTTATGCTGAACAAGATATACATAGTTAGCCTGAGCTGCGATCTGACCATTCGTATGCGTTGAAGACATGGAATCGATTTCCACTGAATTGCTTACACGTTCAACTTTTTCCAGAATTATTCTATAGAGATGTTTTAACTCTGACAAAATCAAAGTTGATAAACACCTGGTGATCGGTATCAAACCCGACCACCTAAAGACATTTTCAAAATTATTTTTTAAAGAAGAACAGAATGCTACTTTATTCATCTTATTTTACTATTTTTGAAATGCAAATATACAACAAATATTTTAATGTAGGCACAAATTGATTTTTTCTTAAAAAATAACAAACACTATTTTAGGGGCTATTCAGGGCCTTACGGACAGGCAAATTAAAACGAAGTATATTACACTTTAAACAACCAAAAGTAGCCCCATAGCCCCGAAACAACCCTCTACAGCCATGATTTGATATACGCATCCTTGTTCTCATAAAAAAAGTAAAATAAAAACACTCTGGCATCTATCCACACTCCCCCCGAGTACCACCGGATACCTTCCCCGCCTTCCACAAGAAATCCAGTGAATGGTATGTCCGAGCCAACCTCTGAATCTGGTTACGGCTATTCCTCTAAAAAGAAACCCTAAAATTGGCAAAATGAAAGAGTTCGATAAAATGGCACTTTTAGGTCAGCTAAAGAAAGAACCTGAATACAGGTTCAGAAAATTGGGGAAAAAGCACCTCTCATTCCTCCCCAATCCGAAAAATTCCAAGATGCACCATCATTATACAGTCCAGATTTTTTCTAATTTCCTATTTCTATGAAACATTTCCATTTCAAAAAAAAGCTGACAACCTCTTTTCATATGAATCGACATGAGCGTTTTGGTATAGAAGTAGTTTTAGCTTTCTACATATCCCATTTTGTTTTCAAAATTTTTAGACTATGACAAAGAAGAATCTATTGATTAAACATTGTGGAAATTGGCTAGGCAAATTGACTTCAATTTGAGTATCCGCATTTAAACCTTAGGTATAAAAAAGTGCTTTTAAAAACACGTTTGCTCTTAGCACCTGAATAGCATGTCAATTTAATCATTAATCAAAGCTTCCTGGAGATGAAATCTGTATCATACTATTAAGTTGTATTATTAATCAGTGGGGTAAATCTATCATAAATATCAAAACACTTATTGACCTGTGATTTGTAAATAGACCTTAGAATTAGGGATCGAGTAATAGCTACGACGTTTTTCTAACTGTCTCAATCATAATTTAGTTATAAAGTAACATTGACAGTTCATCAGCAAGTTGACTTGACGTTAAAATAATCCTCTTATTCCAATGATATCAGATGCATAGAGCGGCACAAGAATGTAAAATTGAACATTCCTTTCTAAATAAATTAAAAACATAAATCTAAGAAATCATGAAAAACACAAAAATGGAAATCGAAAAACTAGTTATCGTAAATGCTTCGGGGAAGCTTGTAACAACTTCAATAATTATAGCAAAAGCATTTAAGAAAGAACATGAAGACATCTTGATTAACATCAAGGTTCTTTCCTGTAGTAAGAAGTTCAAAATCCTGAATTTTAAATTGATTAAATATTGGGATTCAAACAGACGCATTAAAAAATACTATGAAATATCAAGCGCTGGACTAGCATTAATAACAAAAGAATATGAAGGAGAATTTTACTGTGAGACTAAAGAAATATTCTTTCGTGAGTTCAACAGGAAAACAGAATTCTTGAAGAATCTGGGTTATCCGAAATTTCAGCCTGATTCAGATAGCGGATTGTTAGAGGTTGAAAAAGACGATGGTGGTCAGAATGAAAATCAGGAAATGCAAGATGACCTATTGGGTGATAGCAAGGAAGCAATAAACACAAGTAAAGATAGTAATCGCAATGACCCAAACAATCTGATTACGTCAAGAGCGATGGCTGACGAACTTGATATAAGCCTGACAAGTTTCAACAGAATGTTGAAAGCACATGAGATCATTTATAAATACAACAGAAAATGGTTCCCATTTAAGGAATTTCTGGATGAAGGATATGCCATTAAACAAAAGAATTATGAAACGTCAAAATCAGGACAACCAGTACTGAAAACAGAATTCTATTGGACTTCCAAAGGACGTGATTTTCTACTAAATAAATTTAATTTAGTAGCTCCCACCTATAAATTCATTGGGAACAATCTATCCCAATTCCAATCAAAGCTTCTAAATTTAGCATTAAATGGATGGAAAATACAGAAAGAAATTCGTGCAGGCAATGAATATCTCTATGCTGTCAAATATATTGCGAGAAAAAAACAACGAATATATCTAGGCAGTGCTAAAAAAGATTAGGGTAAGGGCTTTAATTTTGATATTACCTAAGGTGGAACAAATTTACTGATTTTAATAGGCTTATTCCTCGCCCGAGTCATCTTCGCATTTAAGCAAATCTAGTACTTTTCTATTTGCTTCATCTATAATAGTCCAGTCCTTTTTAATATAGATTCGGGTTATTTTTAAAGATGGATCAGAATGATTGAGTGCCTTTTTTACAATAGTCTCATCAATACGGCAATCATTAGCAGCAATAGTTGCCCAGGAGTGCCTTGCGTAATAACTACCAAGGCTTCTCGGCAATCCCATAGCTTCTCCTACCCTCTTTAGTCCCTTATCGACACTCTTATTAAAATTCTCAGCTGATGAAAAGCGATCACAGAAATTGAAAGCTGTATTTGTGCCCTTGTATTTCTCAAGGTAGGGTAATAATTCTGGCTGCAATTTTACAGAAATCTCAGCATTGTCTTTTCTCTTCTTCTTGGTTTTACTTCTTTTGTATGCTATGCGTCCATTTTCCTCAGGAGGGCAGTAATACAAATCAATTGTATTCATGCCCATTAAATAAAAACTAATCATAAAAACATCCCTTCCCAGAATATCTCTAGAGAGGGTTAGTTCTTTATCCCTGAGCTTCCTAATTATATCAATTTCGAGATTCCGGTTCTCTGCTTTGTCAGGCTCCGGAATCTCATATCGGGCAAAAGGATAGTGCTTGATTCTGATATCTCCGATATCATCATTATTATACCTTTTTCTAGCATCATTGAAAACAGCACGTATGCATCGCATATAATTGCCTATAGCTGTATCGCCACATACTTTGGTTAGCCTCTTCTTTGTCTTTGCATCTATTTCTTCATGACTGCGCAGCCAAAGTTCCAGATCAGTCAGGAAAGAAGATGTGACAAAAGATATGGGTAGGTTTTTAGAACCCATGTATGCAATCAAATGATTTTTGGTAGTATTGTAATTAGCAAAGGTCTTTTTCCGACCGAGTTTGATCATATTCTTAGTGAATTCATCAAAACAATGAAGAAAATCGATCTCCAATCCTCTATCTTTTTTCAAATATTCAGTGAGCTGCTTTACATTAAGGTTATCAAGGCTTTCTCCCAGCTCTAATGCTAACCGCCTATATTTGCGAATTATTGGCTCGACGGCTTGATTAACGCTACTATTAATAACTTCAAATTTATTATTTAGTGCGCTTCTAGGCACATAATATTCTGTTCCAATATACCCCATCTTTCTTTTGTGGGTTATCCGGACCTTAACATTCCAGGTATTATCCGATTTCTTGTCTTTTTTAATGACAGTGATACGATATGTTGCCATATTTCCCTAAAACTATTCTATATACAGAACCGTTCAAAAGTACAAAAACTGTTGTATTTTTGTTTAAGGATGATGAAATTTTTTTGAATAAAAAAAAGGCTCT
>CAYQFQ010000037.1:0-5919 GCA_964416925.1 uncultured Candidatus Saccharibacteria bacterium | reverse complement strand
CACTCCCTCCAAACATATTCCATTGTTCCTAGCTGATTAGCCGCAAAAAATACCTGCTCAAAAACACCAACAGAAAAAGAATATATGGTATCAAAAAAGTTAGGTCCTAATTTTTCATGGAAAACGCATAAAGCGCCTGCAGAGAAAGACCCTTTCATCACCCCATCCATAACAATCAAGGCACGTTTTTTCATATTTTATGATTAAATATCCAGTTCAAAACTCTGCCCATATTCAGGATACACAGCATCTATATCTAAATTATCTTTTATTTTTTGAACCAAGAACAGCGAAGATTTTGGTTCACCCATTACAACAAAGACTTTTTTAAGTTTTCCACTCTCCCCTGCTTTTTCAGCAAATAACAAAAGATTATCTGAATCTTTATGAGACGAGTAGCCAGATATAGTTTTTATTCTAGCTTTAACTTTTATTTTTTTACCATAAATATTTACTTCTTTGGCACCATCTTGAATTTGCCTACCAAGAGTACCTACAGACTGATATCCAACCATGAGGATAATAGCATTCACGTCACCCAAATGGTCCCTTTCATGATTTATAACACGTCCACCATTAGACATTCCCGAACCTGCCAAGATGATCTTTGGGTTTGCGGTTGAACTTATCTTTGCACTATCACCGGAATAAACAGTGAATTTCAATTTTGGAAAATCAAAGACATCATCTCCACCGGAGATTTCATTTCGCACAGATTCCTTCAAACTACCCGAATATTTCTTGTAAACATTTGTAATTTTTGTCGCAAGTGGTGAATCCACAAAGACAGGAATATTTTTCAAACCGTCATTCTCAAAAAAGTCGTTCATTTCATAAAGAATATTTTGAGTTCTTTCCAAAGAAAAAGCCGGAATTATAAGTACAGAATTTGTTCTTATTGTTTCTTCAATTGCATCTTTTAGTTTTGCCTTTCTTTCATCTTTTGATTCGTGATTTCTATCACCATAAACACTCTCCATTATCATATAGTCAGCTTCGACAATTTCTTCAGTATCTTTTAGTAATAGAGATGGTGAATTACCAAGATCACCCGTAAAGACAAGTTTTTTACCATTTTTAAATAGTTCTATTATTCCTGAACCCAAAATATGACCAGAGTCTCTATAAACCGCGACGAAACCCCCTCCAATGTCTCTCTTTTCACCGTAGGAGCTTGTTTGCCACAAAGACATAGCCTTATCAACATCTTCCCTGTCATAGATAGGAAGCACACCTTCTTGGCGCGCTTCATTCTCAAGAATGCCCAAGGCATCTTCAAGTAACAGACCTGCGATTTCTTTTGTTTCAGGTGTACTAAAAATCTGACCACTAAAACCGTCTTTTACAAGTTTAGGGATTCTACCAATATGATCAATGTGTGCATGTGTTACAAGTAATATGTTTACTGAAGCAGGGTCATATGGAAAAACTTCCCTATTTAAAGTATCTGCGATCTTTGTACCTTGAATAAGTCCACAATCTACTAGGAAATTAAAATCGTTATCTTGTACTAAGAAATTCGCACCGGTCACCATTCCTGTACCACCAAAAAAAGTTAGTTTCATCCTGTCAGAAGCAGATTGCGATTGACTCGCAATATGCAATATTATTATTAAAATTTTTTACGACTATTTTTATATCTTTATCCATTATTTTAATTTTATCAATTGCAGCTTCCAACAGGATAAATTTGTTATCGTAAATTATTTAAACTTGTAGGCCTTACCAACTCACAAACACCATCTGCACATATCTTCTGATTTAGAAAGTAGATAAATCCAATTATTAAACCTATGATGGCACATACTAGATCACCGACGGTATCTTTAAGAAAGACGGAATCAGAAGTGTGCGTCAGACCAGAAATTAATTCAAAAGCGTCCCATGCTAAGGCGACGACGATAACAATCAACAGTCCAGTTAAAAAACTTCTAACTTTGTAATTTTTTATTGAGCATTTACTTGAAACAAAAGGAAACAACCAGAAGACAGTCAGAGAAATCCAAAGACCTCCGAGTATATGCATAGGAATATCATATTTCTCAAAAGAGAAATATATTTCGTATTTCAAACCAAAGAAATGCATTATCGCCAATATGACTAATACAATAAGTGAAATTAAAAATATTCTCTGCTTGAACATAAATAGATTATATCATCCCACGAAAGATTTAACAGGACACATCAAACTTTAAAGTTACACTCTAGAAGTAAACATCATTTCAAATTAGGCCCGCCCCGTGAAATCTCTCATTATTTCACCGGGGGAAAAAGAAAATCCGCCGATGAGGCGGATGCTCTATTAGGATTATTTAAAGGTGATATTTACCCTAGCTTATTAGCTAGGTGGGTGCCCGCAATATTACACCAAGGTGCAATAAGATGTAAGGCTCCCTGAATTTAAATTAATCGGATAAAACCACAATCAAATAATCCTACTTTAATTATACTCCTATCTATTAAAAGTCAACATTTAAAAATTAATGAACATGCTAAGTAATAATAGCCATAAAAATAGCCATAGATACATCATGTAGGATAAACAAAACACCCAACCATTTTATTGGCTGGGTGTTTTGTAAGTTGAATTTTGAAACTATTTATCTGTCTGAAACATCACCTTTTACCTTTTCAATGTATTTTGCAGCAGCATCTTGACCTCCAAGACCAAATGCAAGACCCAAAGCAAGAGAAACAGCAATGATAATACCTGTAAATAATGTATTGATGAATGTTACTGCGATTCCTAGTTGTAGGAGTGCTGTAAGTATAGCGAATGCCCAGATTGCCCACTTTGTTATGTTACCAACCAAGTTTGCTGACTTTATATCAGCAGCTCTAGCTGAACCAACAACAATCTTCTGCATAGCTTCAGCAACAACTGCTGCAACCATTATTATAAGAACAGCTACTATAACGCTTGGTAAATAACTCAAGACGACATTCTGTAAGAATGCTGTAACTGAGCTAAGACCCAAAACATCAAGAGCAGCTACAAGTGCTACTATAATGAAGAACCACTTTACTAGTGTTCCTACAAAAAGACCAGCATCTAGATGAAAACCTGCCTTTTCTATTACTTGGTCAACTCTTGCTGCCTTTAAGGCTGTATCTACTCTTGTCATTCTTATGACTTGAGCGACTAATTTGCCTAAAATAACTGCAATTATCCAACCGACTACAAAAATAACTATAGCTGCCAAGAATTCTGGTACAAAACCTGCGATGGCGAACCAGATATTCTTCAAAGAAGCTGATATAACTTCACCCCATGAAAGAATCATATTTATAATAAATTAACTATTCTAATAATGAATGTAGTTTCTGCGTCAACTAATCACAAAAACTAACAAAACTAAATACCCTTATATTATATCACCTTTTGTAAATGTTTGGATATATAATTGTGGATTACCCTTACTTATAATGAACTACAATCGAAATGTTTTGCTATGAGACAACAAAAAACCCAAGAAAAATAACAGTTTATCCTCTATCTCCAACCCCAGTAGTAGAGAAATCAGAATTTCTCACTACGGGGCAGGCTTAAAGCGAGGGCTCACTTTTTTAAAACATTGCACAGCACGACGGTGCGAGTTGAAATTTGGGTTGGGACCCAAATGAAAGATCTTGAGTATTTTTGTAATCAAAAAAGCGAAAGGTGTACTGCTCCTGTAAGGAGGAACAAATTTTCAGCAGAAAATTATGTGTGTTTTAAAAACGTAAGCCCGAGCGTCACTTAATAGCTAATTTATCAAGTAAAACCTTATGTGGGAAGTCTAAAATATCCCTAACAAGCTTGTCGTATACACCAATTCGGTATTTAAAATCATCAGTCTCAAAGAATGCGTAGTTTAATTCCTTGCCTATTTCTGACTCAAGGTTCTTAATAGCGTTTGCAAGGGCTCCTTTACTTAGCTTATCCCCTACTACGAAAATATCTACTCTGCTTTCTGGGTCATTTATAAATACTCCAGCCAAAATTACGAGCTTTAACTTACCTGATGATGACAATTTCTGTAAGATTCTATTGTGTTCAAGATTTCTAGTCGTAAGCAAGAATGTTCGAAGTGCATTTATGTAGACAAAATCATCATTCAAAATCCAACCCTTAACTTTCTTCTTTGTCTCATATTTCTTACCATCCTTTTCCCTAAACGTTCTTTTTATGACCAACTTTGAATTAACAAGTCTGACTTTCTCAAGTAGTCCGAGTTCTTTTTTGGCAATTGAAATAGAAGTCTTCGATCTATCACAAAGATCCTTTAAGTCATAATTCCTGCCAGAGTTAAACAGAAAAAGTCTCATCAATTTGACTCTAGCTGGGGTTCCAAATAATAGTCCTAGTGTTTCCATATATAGTTATATGATACATCTTTTGTTTCGTTTTAAAAAGAGTTGACACCCATATTACTGTTGAGTGATATTAAAATAGCCTGTACCCTGCTTTCGCAGAATACAGGCTATACTTGAATCAGCTTGAACTCACCCGATTTAATCGGACAACCTTGAAACCAGCTCTGACCCCAAGGTTTTCCACACGAATGTGTGGATAATCGTCGTTTATTAATTCCCAAAAAACCCTTTCAGTGAACTTATATATCTCCCGAAGAAAACTCATATGAGAGAAGTCAACTTCGGGATACTTTTGACCAAGAAGATCAACCTCGTCGAAAACCGAATTGGGACCACCCTCGATGTCTAACTGTAAACCAGTCTGTTCTATGGCCAGAGACACTTCGTCCTGTATTGGTTCCAATAAAGAATAAATTCTCTTGACTGAGGATGGAACATGGCCGATAATCAATTCTCCTTGTCGAACAGGAATCAACTCTGGGCCCTGCCCTTCAAAGGTGAGGTGTCCGCAGACGACAATGTTTCTAAAGTGTGAAAAAAAGGATGATGATACCAGACCGTAATCAATCACAGGAAGCTTCGGTATATATTCGTCTGAAACCACCTCCCATCCATCAACCACTGAAACACATTCCATCAAAGACACCTGAGGTAATTCCTCCGCGACAGAGATCCAAAAAAGTCTCTCCAATATCCTCTGCCTTTCTTCAAGACGTCGCAGTGACCGTTTCAAATCTTTGGTATTCCTTCTATTTTCGGACATAGCCCGTAAATACTCTGTGTGTCTACGATGACATGCCCGTTTTAGAATTAGGCTAAAGTAATGAAGATTTTTTGTCGTCTCATCTTTTACTAAGCCAATTATTTTTTCTCCCTCTTGTCTGCCATGATCAAATGTACAAAATTGTCCATAATGAAATCCAGATAAGACAAAGTTCAAAAGAGAGAAAAGCTTCAGTTCCGTGATTGCAATCTTCTGATCAAGATTCATAAGTCACCCATTTTTGTCGGTTAAATGTACACAAAAAGGCACTTCCGTGCCTTCGATGTTTCTAATAATACATTAGCAGAAATGATAACAAAAAACCATCCCAGTCTGAGAGGACATACGACCTCAGACTTCGCCCATCTAGGTATGTGCTATTCGCGTACGTCTTCGGTCTGGGATTCAGACGGGATCACTCTAAAATAAGAAATAAAAAAACCACCTTACGGTGGTTTTTTGTTCTAAACTGGATCCCCGCTTTCGCGGGGATGACATTGAAATAAATTAGTAAATTTATTTCAAAGTGACTTTTCCTCCTGCTGCTTCTACTTGTTTCTTCAAAGCTTCTGCCTCTTCTTTCTTCATATCTTCTTTCAAGACTGAAGGAGCTGCATCTACAAGGTCCTTTGCTTCTTTCAAACCAAGACCAAGTACTTCTTTAACAATCTTAATAATGCTGATCTTGCTTGCACCTGCATCTGTAAGTTCAACCTTAAATGATGACTTCTCTTCTGCTGCTGGACCCGCTGCTGCTGGAGCTGCTGATACGGCTTGTGCTGATACTACGAACTTTTTCT
>CAYQFQ010000036.1:0-6013 GCA_964416925.1 uncultured Candidatus Saccharibacteria bacterium | reverse complement strand
ATATAAGACGGATCAGTTGTCTAGGCCGATCATCCCCATTTATTCACCTTTCAATGTCCTGCGAATTTCTCTATCACTCTCGCGTTTTTTAATTGTCTGGCGCTTATCGGCAGACTTTTTACCGCGAGCGATACCAAGCTCTACCTTGAGCTTCTTACCTTTATTATACACCGATAATACTACTACTGTCAATCCTTTTTGATTCTCAATTTCACCAAGTTTTTTAATCTCTTTTTTTGTCAAAAGCAATTTCCTATTTCTTCGTGAATCATAATCCTCTGGAACATTTTTGGGTTGTATTGGTGTAACATTTGCACCAATCAAAAAGGCCTCCCCACCACGAATAGTTGCATAAGCTCCATCTAAAGTAATCTTCCCATCTTTTATGGCCTTAACTTCAAAACCGTGCAGTTCAATACCAGCCGTGATTTTTTCAAGGATTTCGTAATTAAAAAATGCTTTTTTATTTGAAACTAAAGACATTACTTCGTAAGCTTATCAGAAAATACTCATATTGACAAATCGATTAGTAAGTGTATAATTTTATTTAGAAATTTCAAATAACTGTTTCTTTCAAAAACAAATATGGAGAAAGCACATGATTACCAAGAGAATATGGGAAGACGGTACAGATGTTGCCAAGTGGCTCAGCTTCAAAGCTAGTTCTTGGGAGACACTCGGCTACTTGGCCGCATTGCAGTTTGTAGAAGACTTGTTCATTATGACTCTGCAAACGGCTTCTGACAAAACCAAGGAAATTGTTGTGAGAAACAACAACACGGAACTTTCAAGATATCTAATTTGTGATTATCCTGAAAGTCTTTACTCCACCATCATGAACTTGATGAGAGGTATTGGACAAACCATGTTTTGTTCCACGACAAGAGAAAATGACGGGCTACTGGCAGTTTTGATTGAAATAAAGACGGCTCAGTCAGATACTGTTGTCTGGATCAAAGTTTGGTTCCAGAACAATGGTAAGGTGACTCAAACAAGACATGACTTTAAACCCACAACCTAAGAGGAAAAGATGAAGGAATTTATTTTGGTGGTAATCGCGATTCTTGCGTTCTTCGGGTTGATTGGCTATATTCTGAATTGGGGTGGCAAATGCAAGACTTGCAAAAGTCTAAACACCCACAAGACCTACACAAATCATGAGGATGATCACAGACCTGGAGGACGATGGGAAACTACAACTGTTGTTTGTAAGAGTTGTGGCTTAAGAGAGATAATAAAGAATGATTTTGTGGAGAACAGGTAGAGGTCCGATAAATCCTCTCAACCCACAATAACACTGGCCCCAAACAAAAGAGTCTCAGACTCATTCGTTTGGGGCCCTTTTGTTTTAAAAAACTTTATCAAATCTAATTTTACACTCTATTGAGTGTTTCTATTTTGCACTTTTCTGACTTTATACCAACCAACAACTATCGGTAATAACAAAGTTAAAACATAATAAACATAAACATCGACTTTATAATAATCAGTTGCCTTAAATAGTTTAACTAAAAAAATATAATCTAGAGCAACTGCCATGATTGTCCAAATAATACCTAGCCCAACGTAACAACCAAACTCTCCCCTCTCTATCTTCTTAGACAAGACCCAGAGAGTTGCGGCAACTCCAAAAGGTAAGATGACCCAACCGATAATATCTTTTGGTACGAAGGCAAAAAATACTATGCCCAAAATATAACCAAAAAGCCACAGAGCAAAACCCCACAAAACGGTATTTAGAAAAATTTTTCCTTTACTTGTTTCCATTTATCTCTTTTATAGTTAGTAACGACTATATTATAGTAATATATTTAAAAGTCAGATTCAACATTTATTTCATCCAATTTTAACACCCCCGCTTGATAATTTTAAATATAAAAAGGTACAATCTTGCACGCCAATCGCTTATAATGCTATATTAAAAAAAGAAAAGGAGGTCGTATGAACCTGAGAAACATCGTGATTGGATTCATTGTCGTGTTACTCGTCGTTGTTTATCGCCATCTGAAATCTGGTGGCAAGTGTACAAAATGCGGGAGTCACAGGACAAGGAAAATTATTCGTATTCCACAAAAGGACAAAAAAAGAGCAAGTCCTTTTAAACCATCAGGTCATTTCGAGCAAGGAATAATTACCTGCAAAGACTGTGGGTACGCCAGACAGATTTCCTATAAGTACATTCCAGACGGAAGGGGCTGGAGAGAGCTCCGACCATGGTATGAGAATTAGGTTTTGCAAACAAAAAACACCAAACTTATCTTAAAAAATAATTTGGCGTTTTTTATATTTGCTTCTCTACCCTATTCTCCTCACGTTTGGGCAGGGGCACATCTTCTTGAAGTATAAACATAGCTTTTATTCAATTACTAAAGATGTGTTCTCTAGTTTGGACAAAGCCTGTTTTCTCTTTTTTGCGCTTCTCTTTTTATCTTCTTGTACTGACATGAAACCACAAAGCATTGTACCAACTGCGCAACCTACTGCGTAAGAAAGCACGAGATACCAATTGTTCATATCACTGATAAAAGTCTGAAGAACATAATACCAGATCAAAACATTCACCACGGTAACAAAACCGCTTAGATATATTCTTGAATCTGCCACAGTCTTAGTCCAATATGAGACGATAAACATCTCAACGACTCCTAACATAAAAAGAAACATAACTTTTCCTATATTAATTCTGTTAAAGTACGACCTGGCCGAGTAGCTTTCACTATCATAGGCCCTAGCCTTAAATGTAAGCCACTTAAAGGCTAAAAAAACAAAATATGCCTATCCATGGCATATTTAATTTATGGCTCTATTATACAGGTTTTAAGACCAAAGTCAAACCCATTTGCCCGTTTATCCACACATATTCATTTGACAAAAGGAAACATGTCTGATATCATTGACATACAAGTGGTTTATGGTTCGAAAAGAGTCGATTTTCTAAAAACATATAAAATTTGTATTTTATTATTTAATTTGATTCAAAAACATGACAGGAGTTATAAAGAAGCTTACTGACAAAGGTTTTGGTTTCATCTCAGCTGAAGGAATGGAGAAAGATGTCTTCTTCCACGGCAACTCATTAGTCAACGTCAGATTCGACGAACTAAGAGAGGGTGATACTGTTACTTTCGATGTAGAAGATTCCCCAAAGGGAAAGAATGCTGTGAACGTAAACAAGGCATAAGCATTAATAAAAACTCTCTATCGGCTTCGGCTGATAGGGAGTTTTTATATTGTCCATTTAAATGATACTATTATCCGCATGAAGAAAAACATAGTCGCTCTCATAATATTACTGTTAACCTTTATATTCATAGCTATTTCAATTGCAGCCAACCTCCCCTTTATCGGCACGATTGACTCGTTCTCCAGCAAACTTTTTTCTTTAAACCACTACCCTATTACGACTCTCATTTCTTTGTTTTTTACAAACTTAGCAAGCCCAATAAACTCAATTTTAATAGTAATCGCGCTTTCCCTCATATGTATTTTTCGTAAAAAATGGTACGACATGTCTCTAATTCTCATTTCCTCAGGTCTTGCTATCTCTATTTCCTCTGCGATAAAAATATTGTTTGAAAGGACTCGGCCAATACAAACTCTAGTAAGTGAAAATACTATGAGCTTCCCAAGCAACCACTCAGTAATTTCTGCTGTATTCTTGTGTTTCTTTTTCTATCTAATTTCAAAATACGTAGTGAACAAATATCTAAAATACTCATCACTAACCTTCGTTTTTGTCATTTTTATCTTTATCCCACTTTCAAGGATCATACTTGGAGCACATTTTGCAACTGACGTAATAGCGGGCTTTATTTTAGGTCTCGCTATGTACATTTTCACGAGAATGATCCTTACCGTATTATCTGGTTATAGCGCCAACTGCGACGTTTGCTTAAAAGAAAAAAATGTGCTATAAATATAGGCATTAGACAATAATAAATTGAATATAAGAGCCAGAATAAACAACCAAATAAGAGTGCCCGAAGTCAGAGTTTTATTGGAAGACGGCCAAAATCTAGGTGTATTAGCCACAGGGGTTGCCCTCGCTAAAGCTCAAGAGATGGGTTTGGACCTGATAGAAATATCACCAAACGCCAACCCTCCTGTTGCAAAAATAATGGATTATGGTAAATTTCAATACGCTGAGAAGAAGAAGCTAAAGACTGCTAAGACCAAAGCCCACACGGTAGAAGTCAAAAGCATTCAAGTCAAAATAGGTACAGGTGATCACGACCTACTACTAAAGGCAAGCAAAGCTTCTGAGTGGCTTAAAGAGGGTCATAGAGTGAAAATCAATCTATTTCTCACAGGAAGGTCCAAGTATATGGACGTTAAGTTCCTTAATGAGAGACTAGATCGAATACTCAAACTTCTTACAGAAAGCTACAAAATAGCTGAGGCTCCTCAAAAAGGACCAAAGGGTTTGACCGCAGTTATAGAAAGAGATAACAAAAAAGTTGTCTCCCCCGCAGAAACGGCTATTGCTAAAGACAAGAAAGAAGTTATTTAAAGTCATCGTTAAAAAACAATTACTTGTCCCGTTAAATCTTAAAAGATTGAACAAAGATTAGGTTGATTGTTATAAAAAGGTCAAAATATAAAAGAAGTTATAAATTTAGTAATATTTAACTGGGATGAAAACTAACAAATCATTTTCAAAAAGACTTAGAGTCACAAAGAACGGCAAGATAATGGGAAGAAAGGCCGGACAAAACCATTTTAATGCTAAGGAAAGCAGAGGTGCACAACTTAAGAAAAAGAGATCAGTTGTAATACATTTCAAGAGCAAAGCAAAAGCAAGATTTTTAGCAGGAAAGTTTAAATAAATTAACGAGCAAAGCGACTATAATTTATTTACCCTGTTAAATACCTGCCAAAGGCAGGACCCGCAAAGCGGGATTTAACAGGGTGATGATTTTATAAATTCGCTTCGCTCATAATAAAAACAATCATATGACAAGAGTAAAAAGAGGAGTAATGAAGCTCAAGACAAGAAGAAACGTCTTGAAGATGGTAAAAGGATACAGATTCGGTAGATCTACAAAAGAAGCTGCAGCTACAGAAGCTATAGCACACGCAGGAGCAAGCGCTTTTGCCCACAGAAGAGACAAAAAAGGTGTTATGAGAAGATTGTGGAATGTAAGAATAAACGCAGTCCTAAGAGAGAACGGCACAACTTACAGCAAATTTATTGGAGCCCTCAAAAAGAAATCCATTGAAGTTGATAGAAAAATCCTTTCAACACTTGCAGGTGAAAACCCAGAAACATTCAAGAGATTGCTTGAAACAGTTAAATAAAGGACGCTCTCCAATTCATTTTAGAAACACGATAAAAATACCGCCAGTCGCGGTATTTTTTCTATACTCGATAAATTTCTTGCTAGAAATTTATCTCCGTAATGTTTCTAAAATGAATAGATTCGCTTTAAGTTGGAGAAAATTAAGATACTAATTTAAAAACCGCCCGATGGCGGTTTTTTTATTATTCTGAGTAGCTTTTTAGAAAATTCTTAACGTCATTCTTTCCTTGTTCTATCATTTTAATTATCCTGAGACGATTCGTATCCAAAGAGTGCCATAATGGGATATAAGATGGTTTAAGCAACCTTATTTTCAAATTATCGGGCAAAGATATTGCATCATTACCATTGTTTATTACCACAACTTCATCAAAATTATCGCAAATCTTATTAAGATTTTCTCTAATATCTTTTTTAATAGCTAATGCACCATCTATATACTCCTTACCATTTATTTTTACAGCACCATGTAAAAAAGGGACAGCACATGACGCACGCATCATATCAAAAATATTCCCTTCTTTTAAATTAAATAATTCAAGTAAACCTGTATTATGATCTGTTGCGAAACAATAGAGATTTATTGGTGATTTGACCGTCTGATCAATAACCAAGAGAGTCTTCTCTGTTTGAAATACATTGACAAGATAATCTAAATCTAATATTTCTTTATCTTTGAATATATTTATTAATTTACTACCATGAACACACTC
>CAYQFQ010000035.1:0-6891 GCA_964416925.1 uncultured Candidatus Saccharibacteria bacterium | reverse complement strand
CCATACAATATTGGAATTAACGAAGCTAGTTCTGCTCCGTATTTATCAGTCAAAACTTTTCTTATGAAAATAACCATCTCATGAACATCCTCTGGTTTCATTGCCTCAGTATCTTTCTTTCCAATAGCCCAAACAGGCTCATAAGCAATGATCAATTTCTTCAGATCAATCTTTTTTAACTTGAATAAACTCCTTTCTAGTTGCTCTTTTACAAAATTATAGAATTGACCATTCTCATTTCTTTCATTTTCCCCGATACAAACAACAGCTTTCATACCAGATTTAATAATTCCTAACACTTTTTCTGCTACAACTTCATCGGTTTCGCAAAGACCCCGTCTAGATGAGTGACCAACGAGTGTATATTGGACTTTCGAATTTATGAGCATCTCTGTACCTATTTCTCCCGTCATCGATTTGCTTTCACCACCAAAAACATCTTGTGCACCTAAATGAACGTTTTTTAGATTTTGAAATACATTTGAAATCTCAGAAATAAAAATATGTGGAGGACAAACCACGAGTTCAATCCTCTTTTTGTTTTTCATTGCTCTCTTGTTTTCTTCTGCAAGTCTAACAGCTTCCGTAACAGTATCCGGATTCATCTTCCAATTTGCAATTAAAATCTTTTTAGTATTTTTCATCAATATGGATTATATCATTTACTTTAATAAACTAATATATACTGATATAATAATGACATGGAAACACAAAACTTTAAATGGAACACTCTAGAATATAAAGAAAAGAAAAGAAGTACCGATTGGTACTGGGCTGTAGGGATTATTACAATCGCAATAATAGTCATTGCTATATTTCTACAAAATTTTCTATTTGCCGTTCTAATCCTTATTTCTGTTGCAACATTGATGATTTTTGTTGTAAGAGAACCAAAAGTAATGGAATGCACTGTTAATGAAAGGGGTATAATACTCGATACTTATTTACACCCATATTCTGAACTTGAATCTTTCTGGATTACTCATAACGACTCAGAACCTAAACTTATTTTAAAATCTAAAAGACAAATTCTTCCTCTTACCGTTATTGAGATTGAAACAGTTGATCCATCGGAACTACGTGTTTACATATTAAACTTTATTACAGAGAAAGAAATGGCTGAGCCTCTCACCCATAAGATTATGGATTTTCTGGGATTTTAGATTTTAGGTAAACAATTAAAAGTGATTTTGGTATTAGGATAACTAATTTCGTAATTCACGATGAAATGTGCTAAAGTCTTCTCATTCCTCTCGTCGTTCAATGGATAGGACGCAGGCTTGCGAAGCTTGCAATGTTGGTTCGATTCCAACCGGGAGGACAAAATATGATACAATTTGAAAAATGAACGACAAATTAAATTTCAAAACAATAGCACTTTTAACATTCTTAGTAATTATCCTTTGTTGGGTAACTTACAACATAATAGGTATCTATTCTAAAGGAGGATTAAATATATCTAGCATACCGACCTCTGCATGGTTATTGATTATCGGTCTTTCAATTGGAGTGATTATGCTTCTAAGTCTTGGTAAGTTATTAATAAGATATGAATCCGTTGGTAACTTAAAATCATATTACAAACTACTCGGTGCTATAACTTGTGCTTTCGGCCCAATATTTGTTGCTATTATTCCAATCTTTGGTTGGTTTATCCTTGGTTTTTATAATATACCTCTATATATTATCGGTCACTTCATGGGAAACAATGCGATGTTCATTAATGTAGACATGTTTGTTTCAACACCCGCTAGTTGGGGGTGGGTTATCTCTTTTGTCTTCTGGTTTGTAATCGGGATTCCAATAGGCCAACTTCTATATCAAATCCGTTTTAAATCCGCTAACAAAAAACAACAACAATTATCTCTTCCTGGTTTTTCTGGAATTATTTTTATTACTTCAATATTTATTTTGCTTGGCCTTTTGTTTTCTTTCACACTCAATACAATATTTTAAAAAACACCCAATTAAAAAACCGCACTTGCAGTGCGATTTTTTAATCTTGCTATTTAGAAGCCTTATTCACAAATATGGTCAATCTTGATTTCTTTCTTGAAGCAGTATTTTTCTTTAAGATATCTGTTTTACAAGCCTTGTCTATTGCTTTGTAAGCTAGTGGAAGTTCTTTTACCGCTTCCTTTATCTTGTTATCCTTGACTAACTTCTTTATTTTCTTGATGACTTCTTCGTATGAAGCCTTACTTCTGATGTTAAAAACTCTCTTTCTTCTTGAAACTCTGAGAGCTTTTTTAGCTGATGATGTTATTGGCATAATTATTATTATAAATTGTTTAATCTTTTATCGAGACACGATTACTTGATGTGGTCACACAATAACATAGTTTGATTAAATTATCAAATTATACACAAGACTTTTTGTGATAGAATACTAGACATGATATCGAGACTTGAGGGTACAATTTTAGACAAAACAGACAAATTCCTTGTAATTGGAGTTGGTGGAATTGGCTTTAAAGTCTATTCGACAGCTGACTTAATACAATCTTCGGGCGAAGTTGGAACAAAAATTTCTGTACATACTCACCTTGTCGTAAGGGAAGATGCTTTGGACTTATACGGCTTTACAACAA
Organism: uncultured Candidatus Saccharibacteria bacterium; assembly: GCA_964416925.1. Classification (GTDB taxonomy): domain Bacteria; phylum Patescibacteriota; class Minisyncoccia; order Phycocordibacterales; family GWA1-40-21; genus CAYQFQ01. The sequence goes on along the minus strand of CAYQFQ010000035.1, from coordinate 4,300 downwards.
AAGATGAAATGTTATTTTTTGAAAAGCTTATTTCCATTTCCGGTATTGGCCCAAAAACTGCAATAAATATTTTATCAATAACGACCGTCTCTACCATAAAAAGAGCAATATCTACTGGAGATATATCACACCTAGTGAAGGTCTCAGGTATCGGTAAAAAGATTGCAGATAAAATAGTACTCGAATTAAAAGGCAAGGTATTCTCAGAAGAAAACGAGAGCTTCTCAAATATCAAAGAAGAGATTGATGCTGTCGAAACTCTAAAAGCCCTTGGGTATTCACAAAAAGATGCAAGAGAAGCACTTCAAGAAATAGACAAGTCTATTACAAGTGTAAGCGACAGAGTTCGCAGTGCACTAAAGATTCTCGGTAAAAAATAAACACGAAAAAGTCAAAGTGGTCAACGTGCCACGTTGACCACTTTACCAATTACGATATGTCGTTGCTGGCTGATTTCCTACAATAATAGTTGCTGTGTATGTTTTACCTTGAATGGTATTATTGTTTGTATTACCACCGTTGTAAGGTGTCTTTCCGGTAACCAAGTTAAAAACACTTATTACGACAATAAAAATTACAATCCATTTAACTAACTCCATTGAACTTTCTCCCATTTTATTTTTTTACCCTGTTAAATATCCGTCTAAGACGGATCCCGCAAAGCGGGAATTTAACAGGGTGAATTTATTTACGACGACCTATTGATAACCTCTGATGACAGTTACAGAAATGAGCACTTCTACCACCCACGATTTTTCTTTCTATAATTCCACTGCATCCTTTTAATAAACATCTCTCCCCTTTTCTTCTGTAAACTTTGTGAAAATTCTGGAAACTTCCTTTCTCCCCATCTGGATTTCTATAATCAGACATTGAGTCTCCGCCCAGGCCAATTGATTTGCGAAGCACATATCTTATATTTTTATAGATTTTTTTCAAGCTCACCTCCGAAATATCCACCACTTTTCCCTCCGGGTGAACTGAAGACATCCACAATACTTCATCAGAATAAATATTACCAATACCGGCAATTATAGACTGGTCCATCAAAACATTTTTAATTCTACCGCTTGGTCTTCTTAAAATTGCCTTTTTAAAGACCAAAAATGAAAAACTTTTATCGAGTGGCTCAGGACCCATTTCATTTAGACCGCTTTTCTCCTGAGATAACGTGTTGAAAAGAATTACTTTTGCAAACTTTCTTGTGTCAGATAAAACGAGTTGTTTGAAATTAGAAAAACAGAACACAAGGTGTATGAAACGATTATACGGATCATTGAGGGGGCCTTCTTCTGCGGGAAGCCATTTTTTGTTTTTGTATTCATATTTTCCGTACATCAAATGCCCAGTCATCTTCATGTGTACCAATACCGTCTCACCATTTGAAACATCTATCAAAACATTTTTCGCCCTTCTTCTAACACCAAGAATCTTGCTTCCAAGTAGTTCCTTTCTAAAATATGAAAAATATTTTGGATCCTTTATGTTTTCCTTACCTTTGTTGAAAGGTGAATTATAATCAGACCATACATCTTTTATATGTAGTCCTTTGATTTTTTTATCCAATATATTTACTGTTGTCTGTACTTCGGGTAATTCCGGCATGGCGATTTTTAAGGAGCAAAGCGACTATAAAAATCGCCACCCCGTGAAATTCCGTTCTTACGGATCTATTTCACTGGGGTACTCCACATATTACTAACTGTGAAATGTCTATTCTTATAGACCTATTTCACCGGGGTATATTCTCAACATCACTACCCTTTTTAATTAATCCCGTGAAATTCCGTTCTTACGGACATATTTTACCGGGGTACTCCAAAATTATTCACATAACACAATCATTGTAGTCTATACAATATATAAAAAAAGAAAAGGCTCGGGATTCTTCCCGAGCCTTTCGATACAGTGGCTAGTTGGCCTTAAGCAGACCAGCACAACCCATAACCGCCCTTGAAACATCTTTATGAAGAGGGCCTAAGACTATCCTGGCAAACTCCAAATCGATTTTCTGGCCACCTGATGGATTAAGCCGAAACAAGAGATCACCGAGACCGGGAATACAGCAACTAACGCTAACTCCCCCCTTATTATTAGGTCGAAACCTGGTCGCACCAACCTTCATAACCTTTGGCATAAGGACCTCCCTTTTAAGAACTTTTTCATAGTATATAACAAAACTCCAGATAAGTAAACAGTACGTCTTTTACTTAATAGACAAGTTTTTCTCAAGTTCCTCTCTCGCTACTTCCGCATCACTCCATTTTTCCTTTCTTCCATTTGCTCTCATTATATAAGGGTCTGTCCCCTTACCTGTTATAAGTACGGAAACTTTTTTCTCTCCAGTTTTCGACAAAAGGTCTGCTTTTATAATTGCTTTTGATATAGCCTTTCTCCTATCCATTTCAACTTGCGGTTTTTTATTCTTCATTTCTCTCTCCATCTCCATGACAATCTCTTCTGGTTTGTCGTCATAAGGGTCTTCATCTGTAAGGATTATTTCGTCACAATATTTTTCTGCTATTAAAGCCATCTCTTTTCTCTTCCATTTATCTCTTCCCCCACCACAATTTCCTAATACACAAATTTTTATACTTTCTCCAAACGCTTTATAAAGTGCGCAAAGTGAGTCTGGTGTGTGAGCGTAATCCACAACAACATCAAAAGACTGCTTGCCCGACACACCCTGTGTGTTTATGGGGCCAACAACTATTTTTTGAACTCTACCTTTTATTTCGGTCAATTTTGCTAATCCCCTTGCCCCAACATCAATTCCTACCCCTTGTGTTTCTGCAAGCTTTAATGCCCCCAACATATTATATATATTAAATTCGCCAAGCAGACTGCTTTTAATCGGGATTCCCTTGTATATAAATTGTACCTCATTCTCTTTTGTAAAAATGTCCGTAACATCTGAAAGAGAGTAAGAAATATTCTTCTCGGTTTTTATATCCAAAAACTTCTGACCCTCTCTGTCGTCTATATTTGCAATAATAACTTTTGTCTTCTTACTTGAACTTTGTAATGCCCTTGCAATATCAAGCTTTGCTTCTCTGTATTTTTCAAAACTTCCGTGTGACTCTATATGCTCCGGCGCAAGATTTGTAAAAATGAGAGCATCAAGATCAATAAACTTATGTCTATACTGCTTTGATGCCTCAGAAGAAATCTCAATTATTGCATAATCACATTTTGCATCTACTGCACGTCTCAAAAAATTCTGTATAAAAAATCTCCCGGGCATTGTCATTTTAAATAGATTTGGTTTCGATTCACCTCCTATTTTAAAACGTAAGGTTCCAGCAAGAGCGGTCTTAAAACCAGCTTCCTCTAAAATAGTATTAACAAACTCCACAGTTGAAGTTTTTCCTTTTGTCCCCGTAACTGCGATTACTTTGATATTTCTTGAAGGAAATCGGTTAATTAAAGCACCCAAAAAAGCCAGAACATAATGATATATTGGTTGAGCAAAAGAAAAAAGGCTCTTGGGCACTATTTTTTTTGTAAATCGAAGTATTGCCTCCATATGCATATAATATACTGATATCGAGATTATTCAAAATTACTTTTGTAATATACAGAAACCTGCAATTCCAAAAGACACTGACACATTTAATGACTCTTTTTTACCCCTCATCGGAATTTCAGCAATTTTATCTGCTAACTTTAAGACTTCCCTACTTACACCCTCTACCTCATTACCCATAATAAGCGCGACTTTTGATTTAACTTTTATTTTCCTACAATCAACAGATTTTTTGTCCTGTTCAACCGCAATAATTTCAAACCCCTCTTTTTTAAGTCTCTTTAATATAGAGATAGTATCTTTAAAATACTCCCATTTTACATCTTTCTCTGCACCGAGAGCGGTTTTTGCTAAATCTTTTCTTTCTCTACCAAATCTATCAAGAGGGGTTGGAGTACAACCACAAAGGTATATCTTAGAAACGCCCAAAGCATCTGAAGTACGAAAAATGGAGCCCACGTTGTGTACACTCCTTATGTTGTCTAATACCACCACAGCATCTTTTATTTTCATATTTAAGATATTATACTTTTACACGTAAAAAGAAAGTATGATATAATTTCGCCATGTTCAACCACTTATCAAACGCTTTCCCAGATATTTTAAACTATGGGTTACTTGCGCCAACAATCTTAAGAATTGTCCTAGGTGTTCTCGTTATCAATCTTGGATATTTAAAAATTACCTCTGAAAAAATAAGATGGACTGAGCTCCTTGAGACACTACACTTAAAACCCACAATACTCTTTCTAAGAGGACTATCCTTTATTGAGA
>CAYQFQ010000034.1:0-6995 GCA_964416925.1 uncultured Candidatus Saccharibacteria bacterium | reverse complement strand
GGAATTTGCATTTATAAGCGCTGTATGAGTCTCACCACGTTTAAAATAAACTTCATCTCCGGCCCCGAGGGTTTTACCAAGCGACACGCCTGTTGCTCTCCTGTCCCAAGGATGGCGTAAAAACGGAGTAGAGATACTTGTACCATTATTAGTGTCAGCCCCAGATGAACTTACATAATAAATAGCGGCATACGATATTTCTACACTATAAGTAAATAAAATTAAATAAACAACAAAAAAAATAGTAATTAATTTAACGGTTTTATGGTTTTTTGTCTGCATATAAGTATATTATAACATATATATATATATATATTATATAAATATCTTCTCTCCAATCTTATACGCCTCCCCTGCACCCATAGTTATAAGGACTTCGCCACCTTTTAGATTTTTCTTTATATATTTTTCTGTGTCTTCAAAAGTTTTAAAAGAATGGACTAACAATTTTCTGGATTGCTTCGCAGAGCTCGCAATGACAGCAGAAGCTAAAATGTCGGATGATATAGTTGGATCAAAAGCTTCTCTTGCGGGAAATATTGGGACAAGCAGAACCTCGTCTGCATCACTAAAAGCTTTTGCAAAATCATTCAAAAGTATTTTTGTCCTAGAAAAAAGATGCGGTTGAAATACCACAATAATTTTCTCTTTTTTAAACATTTCTCTCGCACCCTTTAATGTGGCTTTTATTTCTGTTGGGTGATGCCCATAATCATCATAAACTTTTGTTCCGTCTTTTGTCTCACCTTTAAATTCAAACCTTCTCCAAGTACCAGAAAAATCTTCGAGAGATTTCTCAGCTTTATGTTTATCTATCTCTAAAATATGAGCTACTGCAAGAGCTACTGCTCCATCAAGTTTGTTGTGTTTACCAGGAAAATTCAATTTCATCTTCTCATCAAAAAAATCCATGTAATCGACAACTTTCGCGACGACATCTTTTAACACACCGCTTTTTTCTAGACTTTTTTTGTCGCAAACAATATATCCTTTCTCAGGAACTTTCAAAGCCATTTCATTGAATGCACTTTTTATGTCGTCCAAATCTTTGTAGTAATCTAGATGGTCATTATCAATATTTGTAATAACAAGAATTGTTGGTTCAATATTTAGAAATGATCTTCTGTATTCACAAGCCTCAACAATGAAATATTTACTCTTACCAGATATAAAATTTGTTTTTGATTCTTTTAATATAGAACCGACAATAACTGTAGGATCAAGGCTGCCATCCATCGTAATCTTCGCGATCATCGCTGTGGTTGTAGTCTTTCCATGAGTACCAGATACAGCAATGGTATATTTATGCGAGGAAACTTTGTTTAACGCTTCTGGGTATGTGATGCATTTAATTTTTCTCTTTCTAGCTTCTTTGAGTTCTGGGTTTTCTTCAGTAATAGCGATAGTATAAATTACTAAATCTGTATTTTTAGGAATGTTTTTTGAGTCCTGTCCAAAAGAAATCTTTGCACCTTCTTTTTTTAGTTCATCAATAACTTCAGATTGGGACATATCCGAACCTGTGACCTTTACCCCCTTAGTGGACAACATCATTCTGGCAATTGCAGATATTCCTATACCACCGATTCCGATAAAATGTATATTTTTGTAATCATCAAAAAAACTTTTTTTCATATATAAATATTAACACCTTCGTGTTAAAGAAGATATTGTCAGAACACAATAATTGTTTTACGGATAATAAAAAACCGCAGGCAATGTGCCCTGCGGTTTTTGGTGCATTTGGCACCGTTACAAAGTTCTGCGCCCCCTGCGCTTTTTGGCCGCGTAACCCGAGCTTTCATGAGGAGAAGAAGTGCTGAACACCGCGTTCAGACTGAGCAACTCTTGCCGCTCAGCGTTCAGTTTGTCTGCTTCCTCAGGAGACACCAGTTTCTTGCGACCATCCACCTCAACCGTCACTAAGCCACCCATACTGACTCCTGTTTTTACGATGATACTCAATGCATCATCTACCCTACTATTATAGCAGATTGACAGAGATTGTCAATAGTTGTAAATACACTAAAAATAAAGTTTAAATAAAGGAATTTAAAAGCCGAAACTTCCGAGTGACCCTCCAAACATGCCTCCAGTAACAAATCCGGCTGGACCAAGTATTCCACCAAGACCCGCAGTCTTCCAATCAAATCCACCAGCCATAGACTTAAAGGCATCAAGTCCCCCAGCGCTTTGTCCAGAAGTTCCACCAATTGTCCCACCAGATAACTGAGACATATTTCCCGCCTGTGCTTGACCATTCAAATATGCTTCGAGTTCCGCATCTTTACATGCAGAAACGACTATGTTACTTCTTTCATTTGATGGACTTCTGTATCCGCCTCGAGCAATAGTAGAAACCATAAATCCATAATAAGCCGGAACTGGTAAACCAGTCTCAGCACACATACTACCTACGGCACCACAGGATAGGTCAGCCATTTTCCCTGGACCTTGAAGTTCGTCGGTCGATTTTGTTGTCTGTCCTGGATTTAACCAACCTGAAGTATTTGCTACATAACTATCATATGTTCCGCCAGCATTTCTAGGACCTGTTGGAGTAATAATCCAAGCATTACCATAAACACCGGCGGCAGCATCTTGTCCAACACCTGCAACGGGTACGGCCGGCCAAACATTTACCTTATCATGAGGATAACTCACAACACCTCCGCTAACTGAAACCACACCGAGGCTTGCAGTTATAGGCCAGGTACCAACATCAGCACCGTAAGATGGCCAAGTAATTTTATCCGCAGCTATCAAATCTTCACCGGGTGTTGATAACCCATCAAGGTTACAGACTTTTCCTGCTTCCCACCTTGCATAAGGTGACGCAACAAAATCTATAAGACCCTTATACACCCCTGTTGTCGTAGAATTCCTATCACTAACGTATCCATCATTACATGTAATTCTAACTGTTATTTTTGAGATGTCTGGGTCTCCATTTAATACAATTCGTTCATTCCCATAAACTTGTTTTGTTGTACTACTCCACCCAGAAATTATTTTTTCTTGTGGCATTGCATAAAATTGTATTTTATTATCACCCACACAACTTGTAACACCCCTTGATGTCCAAACAGCATTGTATGGTCTTCCTCCGCCAGCAGCTCTTATCTGTGCTGGTAAGAAATATTTTTGATTATATGCCTGAGTTAGTCTATCCATATTGTCTAATTTCAAATCAACCATTGGGAGAAGTTCTTTTGAGAATTTTGTATAGACAGAATCTGAAACCAATCTGCTTGCATTAGTGTCGGCTTCGCAAGAAATACTAAAGGTAAGATTTTTTGCTGTTGGAAGTTTAACAACCTTTGTGCCAGACATTGAAGCACTTTCTCCATACACAAAACCCGGGAAGGACATTTTATAGACTTCTGTAGTAGAAGTAGAAAGGAAATTTGTATATTGACTCAACTGATAGACGATATCACTTGTGCTGGTAGAATTGTATTCTTTTACATTAAACTGACTGTCTGTACTTGTCGCTTGAAGCTTACAATTTTTTACCCCTTTTCCAGTCCAAGATAAAGTGTATTGGTATTTGTCGGATTTTACACTTGTGTTAATTCCTGTATCCTTTCCATCAACTTTCAGATCAACACATGGTGCAATACTACAAGCAGCAACAGTAGGATTGTTATAAGTATTTGGATTAGTATTAGTAGCAGTATAGGTATAATAAGTAGTTGTGCTTTGTGTATATGTATAATCATTTTGATTATTATCAACAATCTGATTATCTGGATTTGCCGTATTAGTATATGCTGTCACGTAGTCTGTCGCACTTCCTTGAGGACCAGTACATGTGATACCGAAAACCGTTTGTTCTGTGATTCCACTTATAGTCTGAGTACCAACTGTGGGTTTTGAGTTTGAACCAACAGAGCATGAAGTTACATTTTTTGAAACCCACACCAAAGTGAATGGTGTATTTGATCCGACATTTACATAGGAAGCATCTAAAGTACCAACTCTAATATCTACAAACGGAACTGTCCCAGCAGTGTTTAATGTAAGCCCGTTGTTCGTCGATGGTTGTTGCCCTGAGGAAATTTCATTCATCTTTTGTCTTGTTGCTGGTCCCACATAACCTGATGCTGGAGAGATACCATATTTCTGTTGGAACTTAACAACAGCAGCTTTTGTCGCTTCTCCAAAATATGTTGTTTCATTATTTGGAGAACCGTTACCTGTATTAGCAACCCGCGTATCTGTATCTCTATTAAGAATTTTTTGCAAAGCTAAAACTTCTGACCCAGATGAACCAACAGTAAGATCTTGAGTGAGAGTTGCAGCTGAAGCACCGCCACGAAGAGAAGTCGCCATTTCCCTAGCCTTGGCAACCTTGTCTGGCGCTATAGCCCCAGCAGATATAAGTATTTCTATCAATTGTGCTGCTTCAACATTTGTTATTTCCGATTCAGCAGAAACAAGCTTCACGTCTATAGAAGTAATCAAACCAAAAGATAAAAAAGAAATCAAAACTAAAACAAAAAAGGACTTGTAAAATTTATTCATAGATTTGTTAAAATAATAATAATTATCATTATTTTAACATAAATAGTTATTAAGAGTAACAATGTTATGAACACTGACAATATATATCGTCTTCCGGCCTTCTATTTCAAACCTGATATTATTTCATTAAGTTTATCTCCCCTATCGAATTCGTTTAAAAACATACCAAAAGATGCAAAAGCTGGGCTGAACAGCAAAATGTCTCCTACAACACATTCTTTCAATCCCTTTATTACCGCTTCATTCAGGTCATCACATTTAATAGCATCACCTATTTCTATTTTTGATGAACCCGTACCTCTTAGTAAGATAACCTTCTTACAATAATTCGGTATTTCTTTTACAAGCTCTGACATATCAAGATTTTTATCTGCGCCTCCCATTATCAAAACAATATTCTTCATCGAGGCTCCACCTCGATGGAGGGACTTCAAGGCAACAATGGTTGCATCAGGAGTCGTGGAAGTGGTGTCGTTATATATTTTTATTCCTTTGTATTCTTTAATTAACTGAAGTCTACCTTCTACCCCATTAAAGTCTTCCACGCCTTTTCTAATCTTTTCTGAAGTAACGTCTAAAACCTCAGCTACTTTTATGGCACACGCAATATTTTCTAAATTGTGTTCTCCGGGGATTTTAATTTTCCAATCTGAAGGAATATCATTTTTGCTTGTTACATATTTTACTGACTTTGTGTCACTTATTTTTTCCGCAATCTTTTCACCACAAATTATAAAATCTTTCTCTGTTTGATACTTAAAAATGTTTGCCTTATCGCCAAAGTATTTTTGCATTGCTTCACCTTCATCTTTACTTCCTTTTAGATAATAATTCAAATGATCATTCAACAAATTTGTGAAAACAGAAATATTCGGACTGATCTGTGCTTCACCAAATCCCTGAAGTTGCCAAGAAGAAAGTTCCATTACCACAATATCGCCACTCTTGATCTCACGCAGCAAAGGAAGAGTTGCAAGACCTTTAATGTTTCCACCCAAATAAACTTTTATTTTTAATTCTTTCTCCGCTAATTTCAAAATCTCATAAATAAGGTAAGTTACAGTCGTTTTTCCTCTTGTACCTGTGACACCAATCACTTTAACACCCTCTGGCATTAACTTACAGAAAAGCGACTCATCCATTTCAATTGGAATATTATTATTTTTTGCTTCAATAATATATGGTGAGTCTAAAGGTACGCCTGCTGCTTTAAATACCAAATCGCAATTTTTAAAATCTTCTAGTCTATGCTCCCCCAACACATATTTTATATTTGAATATTCCTTAAGTTTATCAAGTGTTAGTTTAAGATCTTCTGCGCTCTTAATATCAGTAATGGTTAAGTCCGCGCCACACTCAGCCAAAAATTTGGCATCATTAAGACCACGACCAAGTAGCCCTAGACCGAGCATGGTTATTTTTTTATTATTAAAATATTCTTTGTAGGATTTCATTGATTTATAATTAAAACAATAATCCCAACAACCAATATAGCAAACTCTGAGATAGATACCACTGTAGGTCTGAAATAAATATCTCTTATCCAGTTTGGATTACCGAACTTTACCTGAGTCTCATGCAGAGCTTCTTCATCCCAAATAGCTATTTTCCAAAACAATCTACCTTGCTGATCGGAAAAAAGTTTATAAGACTTTTTCGAAAAAGGCCAAAACCATTTGATGCCCCATCCAGTACCCACTGAGTCATGCAAAAAATGGCACAAAGTTCCAAAGAAAAAGAGAAAGCCGAAAAATTTTCCCGCAAACAAAAATACCAATAAAGAAACAATAAGATATATTATAGGGAAATGACTTATCTCACGATGAAAATCGTATGATTTAATAAATGAATTTTTAAAACACTTGCTAATTAGTGCCAGGATAAAATCAAAATCTGGAATTAGAGCAAAGATAACTCCTAGAAAGACTAAAAACCAAGTCAGCTCAACACTGAATATTTTACTTACTCCAACTGATAATATTATTCCTATTCCTATATCTGCGAACATATTTTTTTATGAGTGAGATAACCAAAGTTATTTCCTTGTGCCGCGGGAGGGACTTGATCACGAGTTTTTTGTTCACCGTCGCTCACAAAAACTCTCGATCCCGTCTCGCCACCTCGTCTACTTACTCGGTATAACTACGACTTTCAAGTCCTACATCAAAAGCAATAAAATTGCTTTGTGCCGCGGGAGGGACTTGAACCCTCATGGGATTGCTCCCGTACGCACCTGAAGCGTATGCGTCTGCCAATTTCGCCACCTCGGCAATTTATACGTAAGCAATCTCTTGCCAAATATAACAGAAATACAGCAAAAGAAAAAGGCGCGGACAAGTCCGCGCCACACGATATCAGCCCCTAACCACGCTGGGAAACAGTGTCAGATTTTGAATCACCCTTCGTCGGATGAGACCTAAAAACTTCCACCTGGTAACTTCCCTTCGCGCGTTTCTTCCTAATCGGAT
>CAYQFQ010000033.1:0-7234 GCA_964416925.1 uncultured Candidatus Saccharibacteria bacterium | reverse complement strand
AATGGAAATCAAAGTTTTAGAATTAATATTGGTACGCCAGGAACAACTCGTTCGATAGAGATAGTTTCTGGTTCAGAAAGCACTGGTGGAGGAGCTACTGTTATGGGATCATTTATTGATAGTGTTACTTATCCAAATTCCTCTTCATTTGTGGTTCAAGAGCCAGTTATTTCAAATAGAATTGTTATTTATGGTGATAGTATTTCTATTGGTGGAAATGCAATAAACCCGGAAAGCCAAGGATACTTACCATTATTGAGAAACCTATATGGTCACAGTGTTTTATCTGAAGGATGGGGATGGAGAGCCTTATATGATGATACTCATACTTCTGGATTAAGGAGTGCGTTTGTAAGTCGTCTTGCTTCTTATAGCCCATCAATAATATGGTTGGCAATAGGTACTAATGACTACGGGATAAATAAACAGAGTGCTGTTAATTTCGGTACCGCTTATGCTAATTTACTTGATGATTTGCACTCCGTACTGCCTTCAGTAAAAATTGCTTGTCAAACCCCAATACTACGAAGTAATGAAAGCGCAAATGGTTATGGTAGTACAACAGAGAATTATCGTCAGCAAATAAATACAGTCTGCGGTTCGCGTTCTTGGACGACTATTGTAGATGGCAAAACGATATTAGATCTAACTGATCTTGATGATGGGGTTCATCCTAGTACTGCAGGACATGCAAAATATGCATTGAAAGTAAATAACATTTTAACTGCTACTTCAACACTAACAACTCTTACCGCTTCTTCTGTCTCTACTACAACGGCAGTATTGAACGGAGAAATAATTTCTCTTGGTAGTACGACACCAACAACACGCGGTTTTATTTATGGAACAACAACAGACTATACTCTTGGAACAACGACTGAGTCCGGAGCTTTTAGTATTGGTAGTTTCGAATCATCTCTTGGGAGTTTATCTCCAAATACAGAATATTATTACAAATCTTACGCTGTGAATTTTGCTGGTTTTGGTTTAGGAGAGGGGCAAACTTTTACCACTCTTGTAGACAACCCAACTAACTTCTCTGCGACAGCTCTAAGAAGCAGCATTTCTCTTTCTGTAGACTCCTTCTCAGGAGACACTTCTGGGCTATCTGGGTATTACTTTTCAAGAGACGGATCTAATTCTGGTTGGATACAGACAAACTTATGGCAAGACACTGGCCTTAGTTGTAATACTACATATGAATATTCTGTGAAATACAGAAATGCAGAAGGTGTTGAAACAGAGTCAGTAACATTGAGTCAGAGAACATCTTCATGTGGTTCTAGAAGGAGAACTGTTGATAATACTGATATTGCTACTACAACATCAGTTACAGCAACGACCACAGTTATCGATCTAGTTGTAAGTACATCTTCAGATCAAACATCTACATCTTCTCAGGTGACGGCGGCACAAGCAACATCAACAGGGTTATTTTTTCAAGGTAATGATGATATATCGAAATTAATTAGCCTACTTATATCTCTCGGTATGATAGGGGAAGAAAAAGCCGGTCTAATTAATTCAATTATCAGTTCTCCATCCGCACCAACATTTATATTTACAAAAGACCTACAACTTGGTCAAACCGACACTGATGTCAAAGAACTTCAGAAGTTTTTGAATAAAAATGGTTTTGCTGTTGCTGAAAAAGGCCCAGGATCTCTAAGTAATGAATCAAATTATTTTGGAATTAAGACAAAAGAAGCATTAAAATTATTTCAGAAGGCTAACAAAATTTCTCCGGTATCAGGATACTTCGGTTCACTAACAAGGGCATCAATTAACAGTTACTCCAATTAGATTATTACAATGATTTAGTGGTTGGGTTTTGATATTTTTTAAGCCCTTCTTTTAGATTTATAATATATTTTTTATCTCTACTTGCTGGATGGGGGAGATATTCACATGTGAACTTATTATCTATAAGTTCTTTTTCTATATATCTACCGAGTGCGATTAATTTATAATTTTCTCTAATATATCTATTTAATTTTGATTTTGTTGCTTTAGTGAGGGTTCTGGCGTTCTCTTCTTCTTCAGTTTTCCAAAGGTCGAATAACACAGGAGTGATTTCTAATTCATCCGTAATTTTGTGCAAAACCCTTCCGGACTTTGTCTTTATGTGAAAAGGCTCTTTGAAGCCCTTTGGATATCCTCCGATTAAAACTATTTTCATCCCAGTTAAATAATTAGACTAATGAATTTTATGATCTATAATAACTCATATTGAATATATTATTTTTTGTTTCGTCAAGAAAAAATTAAATTTTAACAGTGTGGTCAGGAATATCTCCTCGTCGTCACTCGGAAATTTCTTGACCATAGCTCGCGGTTTGTTCTACTGAACAAACATCGTTCCGCTTTGCACAGGCTAAAATAGTGCTACCAAACACTTTTTCTTAACGCCTGTGCACCCTACAAGATTCGAACTTGTGACCTCACGAACCTGCCCTGTTAAATATTGTGCGTCTTACAGGATTCGAACCTGTGACCTCACGAATGTGAATCGTGCGCTCTAACCAACTGAGCTAAAGACGCATAATATTTTGTTTTTAAATTTAACAGGGTAAAAATCGTGCGCTCTAACCAGCTGAGCTAAGGGTGCATATATTTTCTTGTTATATTACAAATTTATACCATAAATGACGATACAAAAAAACTTTTGATATTAATGTAATTGTAATATATTTTTTGTATTATGATAGGGTTTCTGGTTATTTCTTTGTGATTATAAAAAACGAATATTTATGTTAGAATAAAAGCAATGAATATCATATATAATAAAACCAAAGGATTTATATTAAATAATAAGTGGTGGTCAATATTAATTGTAATAGTAGTTTTTTTTGTCATATATTTTGTTTTTGTGAAAGGATCCAGTACACCTATAGTTGAATCGTTTACTGTGTCAAAGAGAAATTTAACCGAAATGGTGAGTGTTACTGGTAAGGTTGAACCAATTTCAAATGTTGATCTAACTTTTGAAAAGTCTGGACGCGTGACAAACTTGTCTGTTTCAGTAGGTGATAAAGTATATCGCGGTCAATATTTGGTTTCCGTGTCAAATGGTGATCTTCAGGCTTCAGTTGAACAAGCTAAGGCTGCCGTTAAAATTGCGGAGGCAAATTTGAGTGCTTTAAACAAAGGATCTACCCCAGAACAGATTGCTTTGGATGAAGTTAGAGTACAAAAATCACAAGCTGATTTAACAGAGCTAAAAAATACTCTTGTTAACTCTATGAATGATTCATATACCAAAGCTGATGATTCAATCAGGAATAAGACGGATATAATACTTTCTAACCCAAGAAGTCAGACAGTTCAACTAAAATTTAATACTGATTTTCAGTTGGCGAATGATATTGTTGATTTGAGACCCAAAATAGAGAACAGTTTAAATACTTGTGCTGCTTCTTTGATGAGTCTAAACAGTGATTCTGACTTAACCTCATTAAGTGTTATTGCAAAAAATAATTTAAGTGTTATTCAGGGATATTTAGAGAAAGTCGCTCTGGCTATAAATAATTTAACTCCTGATTCTAGTATTACTCAATCAACGATAGATTTGTGGAAAAATAACGTCTCTACGGCAAGGGGAAGTGTTGATTTGGCAATAAGTAGCCTTTCAAGTGTTGTCGGGCAGTATTCTTCATCTTTGTATGCTTTGCGTATTTCTGAAAATCAACTCGCAATAACAAAGTCTGGCGCTACGGGTGAACAGGTGTCTGTGCAAGAAGCAACTGTGGAACAAGCAAAAGCCAGTTTAAATAATGCTAACGCCCAACTTGAAAAATCCATAATAAGAGCTCCGATAGATGGAGTGGTAACGAGAGTTGATGTCAAAAACGGGGAAGCCGCACAGATAGGGGTGCCTTCCATTTCTGTTATTGCCTTAGGTAAATTTGATGTAGAATCTTTTGTTCCAGAGGCGGATATTGCCAAAATTAAAATAGGTAATATTGCTACTACAACATTAGATGCATATGGTTCAGATACTTTCTTTCAGACTTCTGTTATAAAAATTGATCCAGCAGAAACTATTATTGACGGTGTACCAACCTATAAAGTCACTTTAACTTTTGCCAATCAAGATGAAAGAATTAGGTCTGGAATGACTGCTAATATTGACATATTAACAAAGGAAAAGACTGACGTTCTTACTGTCCCTGTGCGAGCAACATATTCTGAAGATGCAAAAAGATATGTTGATGTTGTAACTAATTCTAATGACACAAACAAAATAATTAAAACTGAAATAAAAACAGGCTTGAGAAGTTTTGATGGTTATTTAGAGGTTCTCTCTGGCCTTAAAGAAGGGGAGACAATCGTTGCTTCACCAAATATATAATCAGTACCAAAAAGTGTCCATTATTATTGAAACAAAAAATCTTTGGAAAGTTTACGATAACGAAGGAGCTAAAACAGAGGCTTTGAGGGGTGTTTCTATTGAAATTAAAAAAGGTGAGTTCGTTGCAATTATGGGAGCATCCGGTTCTGGTAAATCCACATTACTTCAAATACTTGGACTTTTAGATGATCATACAGATGGTTCATATTTTTTAGATGATAAAGATATAAATAATTACAACCAACAAGAAATTGCCAAATTAAGAAATGAAAAAATGGGTTTTATTTTTCAAGCATTCAATCTCTTGCCAAGAGCTTCGGTTTTAGAAAATATTAAGCTTCCTCTTTTATACTCTGATATTCCAGAAGAGAAGTGGAATGATTTAGCGGTGAAAGCTGTTGTTGCCGTTGGTCTTGAACATAGGATTAATCAGGAAGCGACAAGACTTTCCGGTGGAGAAAAACAAAGAGTTGCTATTGCAAGAGCTTTAGTAACAAATCCTGAAGTTATATTTGCGGATGAACCAACTGGTAATTTAGACTCTAAGTCTGGTAAGGCTGTTATTGAAATAATTCAGAAATTAAACAAAGAAATGGGACACACTGTAATACTCATTACCCACGAAACATACACGGCTGAATACGCTGAAAGAATAATTAGACTTAGTGATGGTCAAATAGAGAGTGATACAAAGGTGGTGAATAGAAGAGTAGATGTAGAAATGTTTAATAAATAGAAAATCTATGAAGTTTAAATATAGTTTAAAAACAGCAATAACAGGATTAAAAACACACAAGTCACGTTCCGCTCTGACTATTGTGGGAATTGTTATTGGTGTTACTTCTATTATATTGGTAATGTCACTTGGCCAAGGAGCACAAAACCTCATACTTGATCAAGTAAAGGGTTTGGGTGCTACAACTATTGTCGTTATACCTGGGAAGATTTCTTTCGGCCCTTCTACCGCCGCCTCTACCATGAATGATTCTTTAAAAGAAAAAGATCTTAATTTAATTAAGAGTAAGGCAAACGTTCCAAATTCAAAATATGTAATGCCAATGGTTGTTGGTGCTGGTAAGGCGGTTTACGGTAGTAATGTCTTTCAGGTAGCTGTTTTTGGTTCAAGTGAAGCCGTGCCTAATATATATAGTATTATTCCAGATAAAGGTTATTTTTTTAATAGTGATGATGTACTAAGCCGTTCAGCAGTCGTGGTAATTGGTTATAAAGTTAAACAACGTCTTTTTGAAAATGATGAAGCAATCGGACAAAAAATTAGGATCAAGAATACTACTTTTAAAGTGGTTGGTGTTTTGCCGGAAAAGGGTGTCTCATCAAATTTTGATGAGGTTGTTTTCATGCCATATACCACTACACAGCAATATATCACTGGAACAAAGTTTTATAGTAGAATTGTGGTAGATGCGAATTCTGAAGCTAATCTTAGATCAACAGTACAAGACATAACTATTACACTTAGGAATTCTCATAATATCACTGACCCTAGTAAAGATGATTTTTCAGTCACAACTTCTGCAGATATAGCAAAGACGCTTGGTACAATTACCACTGCGTTAACAGCATTTCTCGCTGCTGTGGCTGCGATATCTCTTGTTGTTGGTGGAATCGGTATTATGAATATTATGCTTGTTTCTGTTACTGAGAGGACAAAAGAAATTGGTTTGAGAAAAGCTCTCGGTGCAACAAATACAGAAATACTTACACAGTTCTTACTCGAAGCTATTATTCTTACATCGCTTGGTGGAATCATTGGTATTATACTCGGTTCGGCATTGTCTATGATAGTTTCAATCCTCATTACAAAATTTGGTGGGTTAGATTGGCAGTTTACTTTCCCTTATGGAGCTGCAGTCCTCGGTTTAGTTGTCTCTGGACTTGTTGGTTTGGTGTTTGGAATTTATCCAGCAAATCAAGCGTCAAAGAGAAGTCCAATGGAAGCGCTAAGGTATGAGTAGGGGACGGAGAAAAAGAAGCTGTGTTGCAGTTATGTTGATGTTGTGATAATTTTCTGCTAAATTTATTATATTACTAAAATAAAAATATAAAACGATGGGATTTTTTAAAAATTTGATGTTAAGACAAATGCTTAAGTCACAGCTGAAAGATGTGCCAAAAGAGCAACAAGAAAAAGTTATTGCAGCAATAGAAAAGAATCCTCAATTCTTTGAAAATATTGCAAAGAAAGTAGATCAAAAAATGAAAGAGGGAAAAGACCAAATGGCTGCAACGATGGAAGTGATGAGAGAAAATCAGGAAGAATTAAAAAAGATGATGATGTAGAAAATGCGCAACCATCACTGGCTGCGCATTTTTATTTTCGGTTTCGTTCAGTATTTTCCGTCTGACTCTATTTTTTCAGAGCGGTAGGGATTTTCCCCGTATCTCTCATTCTCTCGAGTTTTTCCCCGAAGTTGATGAAGAAAAGCGTGGATGCGGCGATGACAATGAACAAGACCACGATACCCACGATCTCCCTAACGGTTGACTTGGTTGTCTTGCGCGTATTCATATTTCCCGTCATTTTTCCCTCCCCATATTTACTTGGTTTCGAAAGAACTTGTTTTGTTAATATTTTGTACCTTCATTTTGTATTATAATCATAAAATTGTTTTTGTAAATATGTAAAGTCATTTTGAATAGCTCATCACTTTTTTGTTTTAACCTTTTAAAATAATAACTTTTCTGCTACAATTTCCCCTATGAATCTAACCCTAAATTTCAAACAGTTAAACAAATCTAACGCGGATATAGCAGGAGGAAAAGGAGCATCACTAGGTGAAATGACACAGGCAGGAATACCAGTTCCACCAGGTTTCGTCGTTCTCTCCAGCACCTTTGATGAGTTCATCAAAGAAGCTAATC
>CAYQFQ010000032.1:0-7587 GCA_964416925.1 uncultured Candidatus Saccharibacteria bacterium | reverse complement strand
GAGATACCCACCTTCGCTATTGATCATCTCGATAATCTTCGCTCTTGTTGTAGTAGCAACGTGGCTAGTTAAGGTACCACTTTGTCCCAAAACCCCCTGAAGATTTGATCGATTAATCGCTCCCGTTTCGACAAGACTGTCGAATTCACCCTCCAAGACCTTCCTAAATGCATCACACGCGCCACTGATAACCGATTCCCTCTGACCAGATGTAATTGATGAGTTCATCATTATCATCCTTTCCCATTTGGGTGTTATTTAGATATGTGGTTACTACTTTTCGCCACAACAAAATACCTTTGATAATTCAGAAGTATTTTGTTATGGCGAATTTGAGTGTTTCCTAAGATTTAAAGGTTCTACCTATCTAATACTATTATACACCTTTTTTACTTACAAGTCAAGGATTAAGAATACACAAAAATAGCACCATTTTAGGTGCTATTTTTGTGTTTTTATAAACTGATTATTGTGAATTCCACTTCCCCATCGCAATCTCTCTACCATCAGTCACAATACTTTCAATAGCCTCAGCAACTTTCTTAAATGTCTTTTTCATCACTTCTGCTTCTGGTTTTTTAAAAGGTCCGACAATAAAATCTAAAATATCATCGCCTTGTGGCTTTTTCAATTTTCCACTTGGGGTAGTTGGACAAACACCAACTCTTACTCGAGTGAATTCCTGAGTCTTAGCAGCTTTTATTACTGACTCAACACCCTTGTGCCCTCCAGAACTTTTATTAAAAGAAATTTTAAACTTTCCCATCGGTAAATCCATATCATCATGGATTACAACCATATTCATTGCATCTTTTTTTGTTTTTACTAAAGTTTTTACTGAATCTCCTGACTTGTTCATAAAGGTTTCAGGCATTACAAGCAAAACGGTGTTCTTACCAATTTTCGCTTTTGATAAAAGAGCTTTCTCTTTCATCCCGGCTTTCCAATCTGACGCACCTATCTTTTTTGTAAAAATTTCAAGCGCCATTCTCCCGGTATTATGTCGTGTCTCCTTATATTCTTCTCCCGGATTACCTAAACCAAATATTGTGTATTGCATAATTTACCCTGTTAAATAAGATTTGAGTCTCTTTCTAATAAACATCTTGCCATTATAAGTTTTTAAATATTTTTCGCGGTGTGTCGCGTCTCTTTGATTACAGCACGCTTCATAATATATAAGCTGCATAGGCAATCTGTTCTTTGTTGAGACTACTAAGCCTCTTTTGTGCTGTTCAAATCTTAATTTTAAATTTTTTGTAAAACCCGTGTAAAACTTTTTATCCTTCAATGAATATAATATATAGTTATATAACATATTGCAAGATTGAAATTTAAAATATTTAACAGGGTGAATTATAGCAAAATTAAAAATAAATTCACCCTGTTAAATCCCGCTCTTGCGGGTTCTGCCTTTAGCAGAAATTTAACAGGGTAAATTATACATACAAACACCTCCTTGTGTCAAACGATTATATGTAATAAAATGGCGTCTGATGCAACCAATCAAAAGTTTTCTAAAAGAGCTAGTTATTGTGGTAGCGATATCTCTAGTAATTGTGCTACCCATACGTTTCTTCATTGCGCAACCATTCATCGTTTCCGGTGATTCAATGGATATGACTTTTGCTAATAGACAATATCTAATTGTTGACCAATTTACTTATAAATTTGTCAGTGAACCAAAGAGAGGAGAGGTTGTTGTATTCCGTGTACCAGAAGAGGCATTAGCACTTTCAAACTACGCTTTAGATAAGAGGATGTATTTTATCAAAAGAATAATTGGAGTACCTGGTGATACAGTAGAAGTAAACGGAAACGATGTCACCCTTTATAACACCGAAAACCCAGAAGGGATAAAATTGAAAGAAGAATACGTTTATATAGACAAGATGATTCCAACAAGAAACGTCAACCTCAAGGTTACTCTAAAATCAGATGAATATTTTGTCATGGGAGATAATAGAAACAATAGCTCAGACTCAAGATTCTGGGGGCCACTCAAAAGATCAAGTATTACTGGAAGACCTATTATAAGACTATTTCCTTTTACAAAGATAGGTATTTTCCCTGGATATGGCCAGTTTGAAAAATAAATTACAAACCCTAAACCAAAATGAAAATTTTGATCGGTTAAATAGGATGAAAACAGAACAGAAAAAAAAGACATACGCGCAATCACAGAAAGATAATAAATTTATTAATTTTTTTCCTATTGAAGAAAATTTAAATGCTCTATTGTATTACGGGTTCACAACATCAAGCGCGCCAAAAATATCAAAGGAGGACACTGAGAAGGCTTTAAAAATAAAGGATTCCTGGATGAATGATCCAGAAGGACTGCCTTGGATTTTCTCGACAGAATTTGCCGAGGAAAGAGTGGCGCTTTTGAGGAAATATTCCGAAGAAAACTTACAAAATCTTCCTCAACCAGTACTTCTCGCTTATGAGACAAACAAAGGTGCTCCAAGAGGTAAGAAATGTTTAAACCTTGAAATAATAGGCTCCGCATCAAGTGTTAGTGAAGCCATACTTCTTAAGACTGCATTAGCTATTCTTAAAGACAACAATCATGAAGACCTTTTTATAAATATTAATAGTATTGGTGACAAAGAATCTTCAAATAAACTTGGTAAGGAACTTACAGCTTATTACAAGAAAAATCTTGCCGAACTATCACCTACCTGCAGACAAAATTTCAAAAAAGATTCTTTCTATGTAGTACCATGTGATGAAAAAACTTGTGCTGTTTTGAAAGAAAGTGCACCAGTGTCTTTAAGTTATCTTTCCGATGAAAGCAGACTTCACTTTAGAAATGTCTTGGAATATTTAGAAACAATGGGCGTTCCATATAATATCGATAACTGTTTAATCTCTGATAGAAAATATTGTTCACAGACAATTTTCGAAATAGCGCAAAAAGGAAAAAGTGGAGCAAAAGAAGTCTTGGCTTCAGGATTTCGTTTTGACGGATTTGTACAAAAGATAGGATATAAGAAAGATATTCCAGGTGCTGGCATCAAGATTTTTATTGATAAGAATACCAAAGTAAAAGAGATTTCAAAAATAAAAAAACCGAAGGCTTTCTTCATACAAATAAGTGATGATGCAAAATTGAAAAGTTTAGAGGTTATAGAAACTCTCAGACAAGACAAAGTTCTCGTATATCACATGCTGGGGAGAGATAAATTTGGAAGTCAATTTTCTCTTGTAGAAAAGCTCAAAGTCCCATACGTTATAATCATGGGCAAGAAAGAGTCGATCGATAACACCGTGATGGTTAGAGACAACACCACGAGGTCTCAACAGACAGTCAGTATCATAGATTTATCTGACTATTTGAAGAAGCTCCCTCTAGAATAGTTTTAACAACAAGGCAAAAAAAAGACTTTTCCTTGACGAAAAGTCTTTTTTTTGCTTTAATAGTGGCTTATTTACAATTAAATTATGGAAATTAGAAACATAGCGATAATAGCTCACGTTGACCACGGTAAAACAACTCTTACCGACGCCATCCTTAAACAAACAGGAATGGTTGAAGACGGAGTAAGTATGGATTCAAACTCTCTAGAACAAGAGCGTGGAATCACTATATATGCAAAAAATACTTCAATTTTCTATAAAGGAACAAAAATAAACATTGTTGATACACCAGGGCACGCCGACTTCGGATCAGAAGTTGAACGTGTTCTTCGTTCAATTGATACTGTGCTCCTTGTTGTGGATGCTCAGGAAGGACCGATGCCACAAACAAGATTCGTATTAAAAAAATCTCTTGAACTAGGTCTCAAACCAATTGTTGTTATAAATAAAATTGATAAATCTGCTGCGAGGCCGGAAGAAGCACACGAAGAAGTTTTGGAATTATTTATGGAACTTGGAGCAAACGATGCACAGCTCGATTTCCCTACAATATACGCAATCGGCAGAAAGGGAGTTGCTATGAGAAGTCCTAAAGATGAACAGGTAGATCTCTCTCCCCTCCTTGATATGATACTCGAGAAAGTACCACCAGCAACCAGAAACACTGAAGCTCCTTTTACTGCACAAATTTTTAACTTAGCTTACGATAATTTCTTGGGCAGACTTGCCGTTGCAAGAATTTATGACGGTAAAGTAAAAGACGGACAAACAATAGTTGTTAAAATGCCAAATGGGGACTCAAGAAGCACAAGGATTACAAAACTATATACTTTCAAAGGAATCAAAAAAGAAGGAGTTGAAGAAGCTGTAGCTGGTGAC
The DNA here is from genome assembly GCA_964416925.1 of uncultured Candidatus Saccharibacteria bacterium. GTDB lineage: Bacteria > Patescibacteriota > Minisyncoccia > Phycocordibacterales > GWA1-40-21 > CAYQFQ01. The sequence continues at coordinate 3,345 of CAYQFQ010000032.1, read as the reverse complement.
ATTATTATGATCGCCGGTATTTCCGATGCCTATATCGGAGAAACAATTTGTGAAAATGCAAAACAAGAAGCACTACCCGCAATCAACATTGATGAACCAACAATCTCTCTAAGTTTTTTGGTTAATGATTCCCCTTTTGCAGGAAGAGAAGGTAAATTTGTCACAGGAAGACAAATAAGAGAAAGACTTGAAAAAGAAATGGAAGTTAACGTGGGGCTTAGGGTTGATTTCGATACTGACCCAATAACTGTTTATGGTAGAGGTGAACTTCACATTGCCATTCTTATTGAAAATATGAGAAGAGAAGGTTTTGAACTTCAGGTTTCCCAACCTCAAGCAATTCTAAAAGACATTGACGGAGTAAGTTCTGAACCTTATGAGGAAGTTACTGTTGATGTACCAGAAGAATTCCAAGGAACAGTTATTGAAAAACTAGGAAAAAGAAAAGGTATTATGAAAGACATGAAGATAAAGGATAATCAGGTCAGAATGATTTTTGAAATACCCACAAGAGGACTTCTTGGTTACAGAGGTGCCTTCGTTGTCGACACAAAAGGTCTTGGAATAATTTGTTCTAGATTTATAGATTTCAAACCTTACGCAGGCGAAATCCAGAAACAAGAGTTTGGTTCTATGACATCTATGGTGACCGGAAAATCATTAGCATTCTCACTTTGGAATTTACAAGAGAGAGGCGTGCTTTATATCGATCCAGCTATTGAGATATATGAAGGTATGGTTATTGGTCACGTCTTAAACGGAGAAAATCTTGAAGTAAATCCTACAAAAAATAAACAGCTCACAAACATGAGAACTTCTGGAAATGATGAGGCTCTTTATCTTATTCCACCACTAAGAATGGATATTGAAAAAGGTCTTGAAACTATGCAGGGCGATGAATATCTTGAAATAACACCCAAAAATGTTCGCCTTAGAAAAAAACTTCTTACCAAAAACGATAGAGCAAAAGCAGGAAGAAAGTAAAGAACCTCGCACCAGAGGGGACGAGGTATTTGGTGCGAATCAGGGTGTTCTTTGTTGCAGTAGTGCGAGCTCCGCTCACCCAAAGAAATCTTGCGTTCATTCATCCCCGTAGCAGAGCTACGGGGATGAATGAACGCTCGCAATAAAAAAAGCATTAAAAAAGCGCACCATCTCCAAGTGGTGCGCTTCTGTTTTTTGTTTCTATCTCGTCAACGGACGGACGGGATAGACTCCGAGTAATGGAACTCTTTCTGTCCCATTGTGAAGTCGTAGTGACCTACGAGTATCATGAGGTTGCACACCAAACATCGCGAGATGTGTTGATGCTTTGGAAATGAAAAGTGTACCGAGCGGGATAAATTGAATCTTGTTTTGTTCCCTTACAGGAATCGCGGAACAGCTTCTTGCTCTGTGAACATGATTGGTTTGCGAAAGAAGTCTCTCAACATGTCCGGGATGAATAAACCTGGACGCCCTTATCATATCAACAAAAGTCAGAACCTGACAGTTAAATACCCTCACTGCCATTGAAAGACTCTCTCTTGTAGGAACACCCTGTTCCCCCTCCATCTTGGGTCTGAGCCATACGAAGTGAACAGGAAAAGGTGCTCTTGCTGTCGCACCAACATTCTCGATCCTTGGATGAATCTTCCTTTGTTTCTTTCTTTCAAAGGCTTTCACCCAATGGCCTTTGAGATCCGGAAATGTAAGATCCTCGACGACAATGTCCTGACCATCCAAAAACTCAACTACGTAACTCATGACATCTCCTGTTGTAGAAATGCAAAATATTTATCTACCACATTAGCAGACAACACTTTGCGTTTATTAACGGTTAATACTCCTTTAACCGCATTTTTTAAAGGCTTTCTAAGCCACTAAAAAATGCGGTTAAGGTGTAATTTAAAAGAGCTTCTTATCTGAATTACATTATAACATAATTTATAACAAAAACAACACCCTCAAGATTTGATTCTTGAGGGTGTTGTTTTCGAAGATATTATCTTCTTGGTGTTCTTGCTTCTAGAGGTTTTGCCTCGTTGACGGTAAGCTTTCTTCCACCCATATCAACTCCGTTAAGAGTCTCAATAGCCTTCATAGCTTCCTCATCATTTGGCATGGTAACAAAACCAAATCCTCTTGATCTTCCTGTCATCTTGTCTGATAAGACATTAGCTGACTCTACCTCTCCAACCTTCGCAAAAAAAGCTGCGAGCTCGGCATCATTAGTAGAATAAGAAAGATTTCCAACATACAATTTCTTTGCCATTGTGTGAAAATATAATTCTAAAAAATGTAGAACGACCTTCCCCACCGGCCAAAGACTTGATCTTCACCTTCCGAGAAAACTCTACGTCGCAATATTAGCACTATTTTATTGAACTATCAATATTATATTTTCCGACTGAAATTCTTCTAATTGAAAGAGCTAAGGACGGTATTCCAAACAACTTCGGGCCGATATTATTAGCTAAAGCGCGAATATAGGTACCGCTTGAGCAAGACACTCGTAACTTTAAGACTGGATATATAATATTCCTTCCTTCGATAATATGTTCTTTCCAAATCTTAGATATATCTTCTTGTCTGAAGTCCCCCGTCACCTTTTCTATTGCATCAAAAATATATTTGCTGAAAGCCTCGGCAGAAATATTTCTAAAACCGATTTTATCTATAGAATAAATCTCGACTTCTTTTTCTGGTATTTCATTATCCAACAATCTTCCTTCTTTTGCTTTAGAGAAAAGTGTTTTTCCAGCAATAGTCTTTGATGAATATGGTGGATATTTTTGAGAAAATTTACCTTTAAATTTATTCAATTCCTCGTAAGTAAATATTTCTTCTTTTATTTTCTCTAGATTAGAATCAGAAGCTTCATTCACTTTTCCTAACACATCAAAACTATCTGTGGAAAAACCAAATAATATTTCAGTTTCATATACTTTCTCCAAATCCAAAATACTTTGTTTTTTAGATATTTCATCACCGCAAAGGATTAAAAGGACCCCCTCAGCGAGAGGATCTAACCGGCCCGCATAAGTCATCTTTACTGATTCATATTCTGGGTTATCGCCCTTGAATCTCTGTATCCTTTCAAGTGGCGTTTCTCCCCTTTCTTTATATAAATTTAATACTTGTGATAATGGCATTTTTTCTATACAATATAGAAAACTATGAATAATGCAAGAAAAATAAGTACAGAACCTTATAAAGGTGTTAGAGATTTTTATCCAGAAGATATGGCAATTCAGAACTATATCTTTTCAATAATGAAGAAAATTCCAGAGAGCTTTGGATACAGTGAATACGGCGCTTCAGTATTAGAAAATTCTGAACTTTACAGAGCAAAATCTGGTGAAG
>CAYQFQ010000031.1:0-7648 GCA_964416925.1 uncultured Candidatus Saccharibacteria bacterium | reverse complement strand
CCAATATATAAAAAAATATCTTGAAATTAGAAATCTAACGGCTTATATAGTTGATGGCAATTATATTAGAAAATATATAAATAAAGATTTTACTAATTTTGGTCAGCACTACGTATTTAATTTTATTCCTGAAAATGAACTCTGGATAGATAAAGAAAGCAATCCTGGTGAGACTGATTACTTTTTGAAAAATCTCATCGTTCAAAGAAAGTTGATGAAAAGTGGTAAATCATATCTAGAAGCTGTTTTGACAGGTGGTGAAGCAGAAAAGAAAGAACGTGCAAAGTCAGACTTGGCTAGGAAAGTTGCTCACCTTGGAGTTAACGAAATAGCAGAGCAGGCCAAGAAACAAAGAATATTCAGCCTTTTCGGTTTTTCAATATGGGTTGTCTCGGGGGAATTAGTTAGAAATAGTTTATATATTGATTTCACTGCTGGTGGGCATGATAGGGTTTACGATTTTGTTCCAAAGACCGAAGTATGGCTCGATGATGATTTGTCAGGAAGAGAGATAGTTTATGTCTTAATTCATGAACTTCATGAAAGACTTCTTATGATAAAAGGTAGAAGCTATGTTCAGGCACACAATGAAGCTCTGAAGTGGGAATTTTTTTCGAGAAAAAATTATATTTTTGCTATTTGGATATTATTTTTTGAAAAATTTGCAAATGCTTTAGCACGTAAAGAGGTAGTATTGTCTCCACAGGAAATGATTTTGGCTGATGGTGTGGGTGTTATGCCCACTGATACTATTTATGGATTAGTGGGGTCTGTGCATTCAAAAAATGCAATTGAAAGAATTTATGAACTCAAAGGAAGAGATGCAGATAAAGGGTTGATTGTTCTTATAAGTTCCATGAGAGATTTAGAAATGTTTGGTATCAAGCCTGCCTCAAAAGCAAAAGTTTTTTTAAAAAAGTTTTGGCCAGGAAAATTGACTGTGGTTTTCAATTTTGATCCGAAGCTCTTTCCACATTTAGATAGGGCAAATGGGACATTAGCAATAAGACTGCCTGATAAAAGAGAGCTTGTTAAATTTATTAAAAAGACGGGACCTCTAGTTGCTCCAAGTGCTAACCTGCAAGGACTTCCACCAGCAAGAAACATGCTTGAGGCTCAAAATTATTTTGGTAATAATATTGATTTTTATATTGATGGAGGTGAAATTGAATCAGCACCATCAACTTTAGTTAAGATTGAAGATAAAGATGTTAAAATTTTGAGAGAAGGTGCGGTAAGGATTTCTGAAGAGATGTTGAAACGTTAATTATAAGTTAAATATAATCATGGAAAAAACAATAATATTCTCAGATGGATCCTCAAGAGGTAATCCAGGACCTGGAGGTTTTGGTGCCATTATATTTCGTGATGAAAAGGTATTTGAACTTGGTGGAAGGGAAGACAGAACGACCAATAATCGCATGGAGATTATGGGTGCCATTAGTGCACTAGAGAAGACAAAAGATGGGGAGGTAATAGATTTTCATACTGACTCAAAATATCTCATTGATGCCATTACAAAATGGATTTTCGGTTGGCAGAAAAATGGTTGGAAGAAAAAAGATGGTGCAGATGTATTGAATCAAGATTTATGGGAGAGGCTTATTGAAGTGGTGAAGGGGAGAAAAATAAAATGGTTGTATGCTTCAGGTCATTCTGGTATACCAGGGAATGAAAGGTGTGATGAAATAGCCACAAGTTTTGCTGATAATATAAAAATTGATTTATTTAATGGTGATAGAAAAGACTATAAAATAGATTTATCTAAGCTTGAAAGTGGTGGAGTGAACGTCGGTAAGACAAAATCATCTAACAAAAAAGCTTTTAGCTACCTAAGCGTCGTGGATGGGAAACTTGAAAAACATTTTAGTTGGGCAGAATGTGAAAAGAGAGTAAAAGGAGTAAAATCTGCAAGATACAAAAAATCTAAAGATGCAGAAGATGAGAAAAACATTATGAAAGATTGGGGGTTCTAAAGTTTTTTAAAGATGAAGTCGAATACGTTATTTTATATTTTTGCATTCGGGTTTTCTCTCTCGATTTTTCTAAGTTCATTCATTAAATTTGGATTTACTTTTGCGTTGTTACTACTTTGCGTATCTATTTTGTTGTTTGTTTTTTCATCTTTTTACTTACAAGGAAATCCAGAATATATTAGGTTGGTTTTTCTTTCGTTGTTGATTTTTTCATTTAGTTTAGGAGTTATAAGATATGAGTTTGCAGATATAAACAAAAGAGATCAATATTTATTGGATAAAGTCGGTGAAAAAGTTGTAGTTGAAGGTATAGTGTCAGATGAGCCTCAGAAGAAAGATTCAAATGTTAAGTTTACTGCATCTTTAAAATCAATTGAAAAAGAGGAGGGAGTTGTTACTGTTTTTGGCAAGGTTCAAGTCTCAACGGATTTTTATCCAGAAGTTGTATATGGAGACAGGATAAAAATAAGAGGCATAATAGAAGAGCCTAAAAATTTTGAAGCAGGCGACGGAATATCGTTTGATTATGTTTCGTATCTAGAAAAAGATAATATTTATTATCAAATTAATTTTGCAAAAGTAGAAGTCGTGTTTTCAAATCAAGGTAACCCTATTAAGGCTGTCTTATATAAAATAAAGAATTCCTTTCTTGGTAAAATTAAGAATCAAATAAGTGAACCACAATCATCTCTTTTGGGTGGTTTGCTCCTTGGTGCGAAAGATTCTATGGGCAAGGCCTGGGAGGAGAAATTTAGGAGTGCTGGTGTCATGCATATTGTTGTTTTATCTGGTTATAATATAACTATTGTAGCGGAATCTATTATGAGGTTCTTTTCTTTTCTTCCAAGAGCTTTTTCTTTTTCCTCTGGTGTTATAGGAATAATACTTTTTGCCTTGATGACTGGTGGGTCTTCAACTGTCGTCAGAGCATCGCTTATGGCTATAGTGTTATTACTTGCTCGTTTTATTAGAAGAGATTATGAAATAAAAAGGGTTTTGGTTTTGGCTGGTATTATAATGCTTGCTTTCAATCCAAAAATCTTAGTTTTTGATTCTTCTTTTCAGCTTTCTTTCTTGGCTACGGTCGCACTGATTTTTGTTTCACCGATATTCTCAAGCCATCTAAAATTTATTACCGAAAAATTTGGATTAAGAGAAATTGTTTCTTCTACTTTAGCCACCCAGGTAGTGGTGCTTCCATTAATACTCTACAAGATGAATATCTTTTCTCTTGTGTTTCTCCCCGTTAACGTCCTCGTGTTACCTCTAATACCCGTAACAATGTTTTTTGGTTTCTTATCGGGTATGTTGGGATTTGTCTCATATATTTTAGCTTGGCCCGCATCTTTTATTTCTCAAGTACTTTTGTCTTATGAATTAAAAGTGATCGATATCTTTTCAAGTCTTCCTCTGTCTTCAGTTTCTGTCCGAGGGTGGGGGATTGTTTTTGTAATAATATTTTACGCTGGTATAATTTTCTGGTTGGTTAGAAGAAAGTCTAACAATCTCGTTTCAAACAAATAAAATGATTTTTTTTAAAAACAAAGAAAATATAAAGTTTACAATTGTTGGATTATTAGTGTTTGTTGATATCTTTATATTATTCTTTGTTGTTTCTTTTTATACTCCTCATAAATTGAAAGTGGTTTTTTTAGATGTTGGTCAGGGTGATGCGATATTTGTCGAAACCCCATCGAGGAAACAGATTCTCATTGATTCTGGATATAACAATATTATTTTGAGTAAAATGGCTCATGAAATGTCTATTTTCGATAGGAGTCTAGATGCTGTACTTGTTACTCATCCAGATTCTGACCATATTGGGGGTGTCCCTGATATTTTGAAAAGATACACAATAGGACAATACTTTGATTCTGGAGTTGTATCTAATTCTTCTCTGTTTGGTACAGTTGGTAATATTCTCGCGGATAAAAAAATATCAACATCAACTTTATCTTCCTCGGACATAATAGATTTTGGTGATGAAGTTTTCCTTGAAATACTGTGGCCTGAGACCGGATTATTTGAAAAAGATGGTGACACAAACAAGGGTTCTTTGGTGATAAAAATAATATACGGGGATACATCCTTTTTGTTAGAAGGGGATGCACCACAATCTGTAGAGAAGATTTTAATTTTCAAAGACGGTAAGGGATTGGATAGTGACGTTTTAAAAGTTGGACATCATGGATCTAAGACATCTTCTATGGAATCCTTCATTGCAGCTGTGAGTCCTGCGTTTTCTATAATATCTGCTGGTAAGGATAATAAGTTCGGTCATCCGAATATTGAAACAATAGATATTTTAAACAATGTTAAGACAAAAATACTTGAGACTTTTGTTTCTGGTAATATTACTTTTGAGTCTGATGGAGATAAGGTGATACAAAAATAATAAAATTATTTTCCCCGTATTGTCATTCCCGTGAAAACGGGAATCCAGATTTAGAAAAATTTTCCTAGATTCCCGTTTTCACGGGAATGACAGACTAATACGAAAAAACCGCACTGAGCGGTTTTTTGTTAGATTAGATTTGCTTTCTTTAGTGTTGCGTACGCACCGTTCTTTTGTATTGTCTTTATAGCTCTTGTTGAGATTCTTACGGTGACAGTTTTCTTAAGTTCTGGAATATAGATTCTCTTTTTTTGTAAATTAAGTTGTCTTCTGACTTTTCCTGTCGGATTAAATTGTGTTGCACGAGTTGCGTTACTGTATCCGCCTCCTACAAGTGAACTTCTTTTTGTTACTGGACATGTTCTTCCCATTGGTTTTTGTGATTAACTTAGTAGAGTGCATACTATCATATAATATTAAAAATGCAACCCAGTAGTAGATTTTGGTTTCAAAAATTGTTCTTTTCAGCACGAGATTTTCACTGTTGTCTTTATTCTTATGGTATTCAGTGTATTTGTTTGCATATATTTTTGAAGAACAAAACCAAAATTCACTACTGGGCAAATCAGTTTTTTGTGTAGAGTTGTGATATTATATGTACACATATGGAAATAAGTGTAATCTTTCAAATTTTAATACTTGTTTTTTCTGTGATAATACACGAGATATCACATGGTTTTATGGCGCTTGCTTTTGGTGACAAGACGGCGCAGTATCAAGGGAGACTTACACTAAACCCTATCAAACATATAGATTTATTTGGTTCTATTATTTTGCCGGCGCTGCTTTTTTTCTCTACAAAAGGTGTTTTTATGATCGGTTGGGCAAAACCTGTCCCATATAATCCTTATAATCTAAAAAATGCAAAAATCGCAGAACCGATGATCGCCTTGGCTGGTCCGCTATCAAACTTACTGGTTGCGGTTATTTTTGGCTTAATTATCAGATTTGCTCCTATTCCAAGTCAGCTTGTTGTTATTTTTACTTATGTAGTTTTAATAAATATAGCATTGGCTGTTTTTAACTTGGTTCCCATTCCACCACTTGATGGTTCTAAGGTTATTTTTTCATTTATACCCAATAACAGATTTATATTTTCAGAGTTGGCCAGTAAATACGGCATTTTTATCCTTATCCTATTTGTTGCTGTCGGGGCTCAGTTTCTTTCACCTATAATAAACTACCTCTTTTCTTTGATTGTTGGTTTTTAAAATTATTTATTCACACATCCTCAACTTATGGTATAATTGATTGGTATTATAAATATTTAATTTAAACAAAATAAAACCACATCTTAAATCCACCTCTCTCTACATAGTAGGTACACTTTGTACTTTAGGTATAGTTGTCCTTGCTGGTTCACTTACACCAGGAGAAACTACAACAAGTACCGCCACTCACTATACTCTTCAAGATATATACAACAAACTAAACCTAAACACTTATACCGCAACCACTAACAATCACACAGTCTCCACTTCCACCTTATCTTCAGTAGCTACATACAAAACCCTTACAGAAATCTGGAACAAAATTCCCACGATATCAGCAGGAACTATAGCTACAGGAACTACTATTATGGGTATAACAGGCAATATTACCATTCCAGCAGAAGCAGATGTTAGATTAAATACTACTTTTGGAGCAAATAATTCACTTACGGGAGAAATGTCGGCTGGTACACCAGCTCTTGAGTGGTCAGCAACCGTCGGGCCGATGAATTGGGCAGATGGAGTAGCATATTGCTCTGGTCTGGGCGGAGGGTATCGACTTCCTTATCTAGAAGAATTAATCCAGGAATCCCCAATGGGTAAGCCGGGCTTTATAAAGGTTGGTGGTTTCTCACCTGATATTTATTGGTCAGGTTCTACAAAGTTGGATTATGACACCTACGCATATATGTTTAATATGGATCCTGATCACCCTATAGTGGAGCCTTATGATAAGGCAGTCTTTCAACTCCTTATTCGTTGTACCCATTAGGTCTTGTTTTTTAAGACTTTCTGTTATATACTCTTTTTAACAGGAGCTACTTGGCTGTATGCTTATGTTTCTGTCCACAAAGGGTGGGCTATGAGTTGAATATTAAACGAGTTGCAGAAGGTAAGCGGAAGCAAGCCAGCTGTAGCTTTTTTGTTTTAGGAACATTAGCGTAAAAACAATTTTAAAAATAAGTCGAATAATTATTATAAAAAAAGTAGTATGCCTACAATAAATCAGTTGAAGAGAAAAGGTAGAATACAGATAAAAAGAAAACCAAAGTCTGTTGCTTTGATGAGAGGATTCAATACTCTTGAAAACAGACCAACTTTCTATAACTCTCCTTTTAAGAGAGGTGTTTGTACAAAAGTTACAACTAAGACACCAAAGAAACCAAACTCAGCTATCAGAAAGATTGCAAGAGTTAGACTTTCAAATGGTATTGAAGTTACAGCTTATATTCCAGGTATGGGTCACAATTTACAGGAACACTCTGTTGTTGTTATCCGTGGTGGAAGAGTAAAAGACGTCGGTTTGAGATATCAGATTGTTCGTGGTGTACTTGATGCAGGAGGAGTAGAAAAGAGAATGAAAGGTCGTAGCCAATACGGTGCTAAGAAGCCAAAAGTTAAGTAAATTAAGAAGCGTAGCGACTATAATTTACTAACCCTGTTAAATTTCTGCCAAAGGCAGAACCTGCAAAGCAGGATTTAACAGGGTGATGATTTTTATAGTCATTATCATTCCTTAAAAATCTATCATGAGAAGAAAACTAAAAACAAAGAAAGTATTAGCGCCAGATTACAAATATAATTCAGAAAGGGTTACAAAACTCATCAATTATATTATGTACAGTGGTGAGAAAAACATCGCTGAAAAAATTGTCTACAAATGTTTTGAAATAATAAAAGAAAAAGCTAAGACTAAAAATCCAGTTGAGGTTTTTGATACAGCGCTCGCAAATACAGCTCCAAATATGGAAGTTAAGTCCAAAAGAGTTGGTGGTGCAAACTATCAGGTTCCTATGGAGGTTAGACCAGCCAGAAAATCAGCTTTGTCTATGAAATGGATTATAGAAGCAGCTAGAAGCAAGAAAGGTGCAACTATAGCCGAAAAATTAGCAGATGAAATAATTGCAGCTTCAAAGAATGAAGGAGAGGCAGTTAGAAAGAGAGAGAATACTCATAAGATGGCAGAAGCAAACAAAGCCTTTGCTCACTTTGCTTGGTAAAGGTCGCTCGACATATCATTTCAAAAGCACGATAAAAGGCACCGCCGTCGCGGTGCTTTTTCTCTA
>CAYQFQ010000030.1:0-7914 GCA_964416925.1 uncultured Candidatus Saccharibacteria bacterium | reverse complement strand
GGTTTTCGTTGATTATGACTCCTTTGAAAGGAATACTGTCCCCCGCTGTGAAAGCGTCACCTTCTGTTCCTACGCTTACTTGGACTGATTGGAAGCGGTAGAAGTCGAAGCAGGAGTCGAGAGTGTCAGGTGTCGTAGTAGATTGAGCGGAAACAGAAACACCAAGGACAAGCGAGGTTACAACAAAGGATGAAACGAGAAATTTTTTATTAAAAATCATTTATTGTTATTTAAGATTTATAAAACTATAAATAGTATATCAATATATTTATGTTAAAGCGATGAGTTTTGGAATATTTTTCCAATGAGTTTCAGACTGCTCCGCCAAATTAAAAAACAGCATTCTCATGCTGTTTTTTAATTGTCGTTGCGGAGGGGGGGAGATTCGAACTCCCGAGACCCTTGCGAGCCTTTCAGTTTTCAAGACTGACCTATTCAACCGCTCTAGCACCCCTCCATGTTAAACCACCCTCTTTCCAAATAGTGATCTTCAAAATGACAATTTGGACATACAAGCTCTAGATTTTTGAAATCATTGTTGTTGTGATTTCTATCTTTATGATGGACTTGTAATATTTTTGACTTATTATAGTCACACCTTTCACATTTCTCTCCTCTAATTGAGAGTAATCTATCTTTTACTGCTCGAATCTCTTCAACTTTATCCCGAGGTCTCCCTAATTTATATTTAATCCCACTTCTGTGGATATTTGAACACCTTCTCGAGCAAGTAATCCGGTGTAAAGAAGATAATATCAATTTATTACATATAATACAAGGCTTTTCTTTCCTGCAAGAAAGCCCGTAGCAAGTTTGTCCACAATAAACTCTCCCTTTATTTCGCTCGAGCTCTACAGGCCTGCGATAAATTGCCTTATTACAAATAGAACATCTAGCATTTGATTTTCTCTTGTAAGACTCAGTCATTCATCCAGTATACCACAGAACCAATTTATTTTCAGCAAGTTATATCTACAATCCTCAATCTTATTTCCCCTCTATTCTTGAAATACGATTTCTCAATATTTGCTACCATATCTATCTTATCTTTTGCTTTTATTTCCCTACCCCAAGTGTCCGGAAGACAGAAGAATCCAATTGCTGAAATTTTCTGACCTTTTTTATTCTTAAATGTAAGCTCTAAGTGATTTTTGGTCTTGCCGAATATTTTTACCTCTTCAACTTCAACTTTTTCAAACAAGAAAAGTGGTTTTGGATTATCTACTCCAAAAGGAGCCATTTGGTCAATCTCAGTAAAACTTTTTTCATTTACGTCATCCAAAGACAACTTTCTATCTACTTCCGTTTCCTTACTTTCCTGTGATTTTGACGCTAACTTTTCATAGGCTTTCTCAAGAGCATCTGAGATTGTATCTACCTTATCTAAAGATAATGAAAAACCACCAGACATTGAGTGCCCACCATATTCATCAAACATATCTCCTGCCTCTTTCATGAGTTCAAAAATATCTACCTTACCATCAGAACGACAGGAACCCTTTAGACATGTGCCCTCTTCTCTCCCCCACAAAAATACAGGACCATTGTGGTCTTCCAAAAGTGCAGTAGCAACAAGACCAAGCAGTGATGGTTTCCAGTCTGGATTACCAATTACCAAAACTTTTTTCTTTCCATTGTCGGTATGTGAGAATAATTTCTTTTTTATTTCTTTGACCATGGTCGCAACTAGAACTTTTCTCTCAGAATTTATATTGTCTAAGTGCATTGCCATTGCAGTGGCTTCTCCATCATCTTTTGTAGAAAGTAAAAGAAATGCATCTTCAGGTTCACCCATTCGAGATGCTGCATTAATTCTCGGCGTTATCATAAAACTCAAATCATCTTCTGTTAGATATTGTTTATTGATTTTGAGTAAATTTAAAAGCTGTATAATTCCCGGTCTTGGAGTCTTTCTCAAAACCTTCATACCATATGAAGAAAGTATTCTATTCTCACCGGTAAGTGAAACCATGTCCGAAATAGTAGCAATACCCACCATGTCTAAAAGCCACTTTTCCCAGCCATCTGGGATCTTGTAAAGGCCTGAAGACTCCTTGATGAGTCCCTGAACGAGCTTAAAAGCCACACCAGCACCACAAAGGTTACTTCCTGTGTATTTTGATTCTTCTAATTTTGGGTCAAGTATAGCGAAGGCTTTAGGGAGAACTTCTTTCGGTAAATGATGGTCTGTAATAATAACATCCATACCAAAATAGTTCGCTTTTTCAACTTCCTTTATATCTGTAATACCACAATCTACCGTTATAATAAGTTTTGCCCCAATATCAAAAAATTCATTTATTGAATCTTCATTTAACCCAAAACCATCAAGGACTCTATGAGGAATATAGTTTGCAAAATTGTTATAATTTATTTTTTTAAAAAAGTCATGCAAAATAACAGCCCCAGGAATACCGTCGGCATCATAGTCACTAAAAATTACAATTTTTTGATCTTGTTCTATAGCATCAAGAATTCTATGTACAGCTTTATCCATATCTTTCATTAGAAACGGATCAGAATTGTCTTCATAAACAGGATTTAGGAATTTCAGAGCTTTTTCTTTTGTGTCTATTTTTCTGTGATACAAAAGATGTTGGGTTAACTCTGGATAAAAAGAAAGCTCTGCTTTTGCAGAGTCTGGAATTTCTTTTTTTACCACAACTTTTAACATAAGTCTGATTATATCAGAAAGAATAAAAAAAGCCCCGTCCGACTTAGGCGGACGGGGCTTTTTTATTCATCTATCTTTTAAAAAGATTCTTTATCGAATTCCAGATTCCGGTATCAGAGACTGTTGCTGTGTTACCTTCTGATACACTAGCATTTGCAGCCGAAGGAGTGATATATATTGGATTTACTTCCCAAGATTCATCAGTCTTAGTTAAATTATTAACCTTAAGTTTGTAGGTTCCTACCTCTACTCCTGCCAACAATTTAACCTTGATTATACTTGAGCCATCACAAGTAAATGAAGCAAAGTTAGGATTTGCTATACATTCACCAATCAAAGCACCAAGTCTAAATGTTCCAAGATCTAACCTCTCTCCACTATCTTTGATTAACCACATCCTCATACTCTGAGAAGGCGCAAAACCTGACAATATCTTAAATTTAAAATCTGTAACAGCTTTTTTGGCTATACTTATACCTGATACTGGAGTAACAATTCTGAGAGAATTTGCAGCCGGCACTGTACAGCTTTGTGTCAGAACTGGCCCCCCACCCGTACAACCAGTAGGGGTCTTTGTTGCTTTTTCTCTTGTCTGTTGCCCGTTTACACAATCTGACCAAGGTGTATATGTAAATGATGTGCAAGTAGCCGGAGTCATAGTACAACTTTGAGTTAGAACTGGGCCACCACCTGTACAACCAGTAGGGGTCTTTGTTGCTTTTTCTCTTGTCTGTTGCCCGTTTACACAATCAGACCATGGGGTGTATGTAAACGAGGTACAAGTTTGAGTCTGGCTATCTGGAGCTACAATACTGAATGTAGTGTTGGATTCGTCATTTATCCCAGAATCACCTTCAAAATTTATATTTTCATTGTTTGATGCACTAAGGGCAACGCGATAAGACCCACTAATTAATTGTCTGCTTGGGTTGATAGTACAAAACTGTCCAATTGTTGGAGTAAAAGTGTACGACACACCAGACACTGGAACTTTTGCTAAATTACAATATCCACCATCCTGATAACGGAGAGAAACCGCAACGTAACCAACGAGATTAGAATATGTCCACCTGATAGTTTGGCTCTGCCCGCTCGTCCACTGTTCTCCCCCATTTGGTGAGATAACAGTAATTGAAGGAGTACCTGTTACAACATCATTCTTCACCAAGTTAAACACTGGCCCAATCCAGGATTCTTCAATATGGTTTACATTTGCCTGGGCATTGTTAAATTTAATCTGATATCTACCAAGTGCTGTTCCAGCCAACGCTCTAAATTTCAAACCAGTTGCATCACAGAGCATCATCCTATCTGCATCTGCTTGTGCCATCGCACAATTAAAAGGTATACCATTTAAATCAGTGCTAAATTGTCCGAGGTACAAATCATTTTGTACTCCACCTATTGGACCGATAAGCCTTGCATTTATCCTTGTGGCGGTTGAAAAACCAGATTTAACAACGAAATTGATTGGAGTCCATTCATTTCTTTCTATATTTGCCCCGGCAACAGGAGATTTTATTTTTATCTTATCTTCACCGTTATTAACTAGTGGAGGAGCCACATAGGTTGACGAATTAACTTCAGCTTTTATTGTTTTCTCTGCCATAGCACCTTGGGTATTATTACACTTCAAAGAAATGGTCGTCGTGCCGACGGGAAACTGAACAAACTCAATACCGCTAGTGTATTTTGAATTATTGTTCCATGTGTTTATTTTTGGTGTAGATGAAGCAATACATGAAACTGCGTTTGAAGTATTCCATTTCAAGAAATGCATCGTAGATGTACCTAGATAGTTTTCACTGTCATTAATAGTAAAGTTTACAGAAACTATTCCACTTGGTGGCCCCGCCCTCAAAAGAAACGCTGGGGTTCTGTCTATTTTTACCTGGGCAGTTACTTCACCAGTCACACTACTACAAACTAGAGATATAGTCGTCGTTGCATTTATATTTCCAACTTCTATAGTCTCAGTTCCAGTCAGAGTTTTTTTATCACCATTCCAATTCGAGACTGCAGAATTTGACAACCCCTTACACCCCGAGAGAGAGCCAGAAGCAAGCCACGAAACTGTAAAATTCTTTTTAACACCAGTTGATGTATCAAAGATCGTCGTTCTACCATCACCGGTTCCATCACCATCAACTCTCAAATCAATTTTATTTGATTCAGTTATATTAAATGAGTCTTTCTTCGTAAATGAATTTAAGACGTTCCTTGTGGTTGGTCCGACAAAACCACCAGCAGGAGTAATTCCATACTTTTTTTGGAATTTTGAAACCGCGCTCTCAGTGGCGACGCCAAAATATGTGACTTCTTTACCTTTTGTTCCATTACCTTTTGGACCGATAGCTACAACAGCAGTCTCTATGTCAGAATTTAATATTATTTGTAGTTGTCTTACATCTTCATTTTCAGATCCCAATGTTAAGTTTTTTGTAAAGATATAACTAAACACTTCCGGAACGACAGGACCATTATTTGGGAGTTGCTCTGGAGGTAATACACCTGTATTTTCAGGAGGAATAGGAGTATTATTTGGACGCTGTTCCGGTGGTAGTACCGCTGTATTAGTATTATTTGGAGGAGTTACAATAGTTCCACCGAGTAATAATAAATTTAGTTTCTCCCTGGTTAGTGTTCTGACGAATCCGTTAACAGGTAAAATACCATATTTTCTCTGAAACTTTTGAACTGCTTCTTTTGTGGCATTTCCAAAGTATGTAACTTCCTTACCTGTTGTTCCATTTCCCCTTGGGCCAGACGCGACAATTGCAGTGTCTGGGTCAGAGTTTAACAATATTTGAAGTTGTCTTACCTCTTCATTGTCAGAACCCAGTGTAAGATTTTTGGTAAATACAAAAACACCTGAATTATTTTGCCCCGAAACATTTCCCTTTATCGCATCGAACCAAACTTCTGCCATCTTGTCATATCCAGTTTGATTTGGGTGGACACCGTCCGGAGATATATGACTAGCATTAAGACTGTCATGCATATTTACAAAATAAACCTTTTTACCTTGAGAAGCTTTTGCTGAAACAATTCCAGGAATTGATGCATTAAAGTTTATTATGTTTTGTTCGGTGTTAGTATTTGCATCTACTAAAGTTGAGGGTACAATCGAAGAAACAAAAACTTTTGTATTTGGCCTTGCATTAGTGATTTTATCAATCAAACTGCTCAACTTATTTGGAATACCACTTAAATTTTCTCTTGTAAGAACATCATTTGTTCCAATCATCAAAAGGATAATATCTGGATTGTAAGAGTTTAACCAACCATTAATATTACTATCAATAAAACTAATTTTTTCTCCAGGGTGACCCTCATGATCTTTGTCTGTAAGTGATGCTGGACCATTAAATTGCGATCCTACAAAATCTACTCGCTCTCCTTGACCGGTTATCAAATTCCACAATTTCGTACGATACCCCCCAGAAATACCTTGAGTAATAGAATCACCAAGTGGCATAACCTTAACAGAGACATTCTGAGCTGGATTACACATTACTATTTCACTTGCAGGATGGGTAACTCCGTCTTTTCCCGTACATTGTCCAATCTTAGTCCATGTTTTAGTTTGCTGAGTCACACCCGAACAAGTGACTGGAGACAAAGTAAATGTCCAGTTCTGTTCACTACAAACAGGAAGTGCAGCATTATCTGTTGGATTAATAATTTCTTTCAAGGTGGTAAATGCTTTCTTAGGGGAATAATCAAAATTCAAAAGCCCCATTCCACCCTGCTCCCACGACGCGCAAGAACCAGCAACACACGGATCTCGTAATTCAAACCAGAAGACAGCATCAATTTGTGTATATTTTTTTATTATATTATAAAAGCTTTTTAGATACTCTGCTTGTTTTGTTTCAGAAACAATGTATTTCCAGTTATCTCCATTCATTGTGGAATAACCCATTTCAGTAAGCCATATCTTTTTTGATGAATCACCATTGTTACCCATCAGATTTTTCAAATCATTTAGTTCAACTTCAAGAGTCTTTGAGGACCAAGGACTGACTTCATTTGGAGGGGCGTCTCTATAAGGATGCACTGCTAAAATATCAAAATAATTTTTACCACCCGCATCATAAATTTTCTTCAAGAAGGCAGTGTCTGTCCCTGCCATTCCAGCCAATACGACTTTAGCATTTGGATTTTTCTGCTTAATTACCGCATAGGCACCTTTAAGAAGCCTGACATAATCCGTGGCGCTAGGTGTTGGTTTCCAAAAAGTGTTTATGTTTGGCTCATTCCATACCTCCCAATATTTTACATCTGGGTATCTTTCAACGACTTTACCTACGTAGTTAAAATAGTCTTGATAATCCTTTGGGGGGTACATCTTGTCTTGTGTGCCAGATGGATCTGAAGATGCCCAAGGTGTGGTATACGAAAGTATTCCAAGTATTTCTATATTATTTGCTTTTGCTTTATTTACTGCTTCGTCGAAAAGATCTGCTTTTCCAAAAGTAAATGTGCCTTTTGTCTTTTCAACTTTTTCCCATGGAAAACCTATTCTTATCATTGAGGCACCAAGATCCTTAATCGAAGTTACGTCAGCATCAGTCAATTGATGTTCGTTTACACCGTAGATAAGAGCTTGGGTGATCGAAACATTAACAGACAATACAAAAACAAAAGTGCTGACAATGACACCTAAAAATAAAAATAGATTCTTCATATTTGGCTTAATAAATATTAATAATAAATATAGCTAAATAGCCCAGACTGACTACTGGGCTAAATTATATCAAATACTAAATAAATAACATCGTTAGATGTTGATAATTATTAAATCAATTCTGGTTGATAATCTTTATTAAGTTTAATCGTCCTCAAATATACTGAATCAATTTTTTTATCAGAGATTTTTACGTCAAGCAGACCTCCAGTCATTGTTTCAACAGAGAAATACTGATCAAACACGAAATTACCCAAACTATATGCTATGTAAGTATTCTTATATTTCTCAAGTGACTGAACAACATGAGGATGAGTCCCAACAACGAGGTCTGCACCAAGATCGACTGCAAGTCTTGCATATTTTTCTTGATAATTGTTAGGTTCTGTCTGATATTCGGTACCAAAATGAAACATTACAAATACTAAATCTGCATTTTCACGAGCAGTCTCTATTGAACTTTTCAATTTTTCCTCTGAAATCACAGCAACTCCAGATTTCTCCCCTATTGCTTCATAATCACCTTTTCCAAACTCACTAAACGAAAGAA
>CAYQFQ010000029.1:0-8099 GCA_964416925.1 uncultured Candidatus Saccharibacteria bacterium | reverse complement strand
AAATCATGATATAATAAACTCAATTAATTAATAACTACAGGACTTTTTAAATGAAGACACAAAACAAAATAATTTTTTCTTCCCTTATTTCTATAATCCTATTCTTAGGTTTTAGTTTTTCAACTGCTGATGCAGCAAATAAGTATTGGTATAAAACAGGTGCGGATGCAAACTGGGATACTGTTACTGGTAACTGGTGGGACACAGACACAGAAGGAGTATATAGTGACCAGTCAGCATCAGTCCCTACCACAGGTGACTTTGTATATATTCGTGGTCCAATACCTCCAGATACTGCTCCATCTACCCCTGTAGCTTTAAGTGGTTTTGATACACAGGGTTTTATCGATCTAGTTGACATTCAAAATCTTGGACAAGCTGTCACAGCTCCAATATCAATTCAAGAGAATGGAACCTTAATGATATTTGCAAACGTTGATGGGGGAGTTACTTTTGTAGAATGGGGAGGGACAACAGCTGCCACAGGGACATTTTCTTTTAGTGGTAGTGATGCTTATAACTACGGAACGGTAGGTAATTATACAACCCTTGGAGAAAATATAAATAACTACGGAACAGTAGGTGATTATTCCACTTGTAACGGTTGTTTTAATGAATTTGGAGGAGTATTTGGTGATAATGTAACATTTAACGGAGCGAATAATAATGAGGGGGGTGTAATTGGGGATTATTTAATTGCAAACGGTCTTTATAATCGAGGAACGATTGGTCATCATGCAACTTTAAATCCCGGTAACGGTAACGATGTTGGAGGTACTATTGGGGATTATGCGATCGTAAACGAGGGAGTGTGGTCACCGGATGCAATTTTTGGTGATTATGCCACCTTTAATGGATATTATGGCAATTATATTCGTTCGGCTGGTAATTACGCAATCTTCAACGGTAATAACAGGGCAACATCGGGCGGTACTATTGGTCATCATGCAACTTTTAATGACGATAGTAGAGTTCAATACAACTCCTTTGTTGGTAGCGATGCTACTTTTAATGATAGTAGTGCTGTCATCGCTGACGTTAACAATTACGGAACAGGTATGGTTACTGTAGGTGACAACGCCACCTTTAATGATCAAAGTTACAACGAAGGAGATCTTCTTGGTGGTGCAACTTTCAATGATGACTCATACAACTGGGGGTTTTTTTATGATGGGGTTTTTGTTGCTCCGGCCACAATAGCGGGCAACGCCACCTTCAACGATAATTCCACCAATAGCGGAGTCATCACAGGCGATGCAACTTTTTATGGAGCCTCAGAAAACACAAGACTCTTTGAAGGTAACTACTACCCAGGAACTGTATTAGGAGCTGAGATATATCCATCTGCTAGTTCTGTTGTTACATCACCTGAAAACCTCTCAGTCATTTCCTCTTGGCTACCAGACATTACTTTCATTAACGCCACAGTCTGTCAGTATAAAATAGATGGTGGCGATTATGTAACTCTAGATTGTGAGTCACCATCAATCCCAACTCCAACCGAATGGCCACACCTCCTCACGCTTAAGGCAGATGACACAATAACTTCCACAATTTCTTTCATCTTCTCTTCATTACTCGATGTATTTACAGGATCACTTACACCTTACGTTGAACCAAACACAACAGCTCCAGCTGCTACATACCATACTCTAAACGATATTTATAATGTAATTGTAGAAGGCGCACCTTCTGTTTCAGGTGATCACACTCTTTCAACCTCTACAACTCCTACAGCAACCACCACACACTCAACAAGTGAGATATATGCACGTTTAGCAAATCTCATAGATGCCACAAAGATTAAAGCAGGAGTAACATATCTAGGTGTTACAGGAGGAGGAGAGACACCAGAACCAATTGAGATTATACCAACGTCACTTACACCACTTCTCACACCAAACGACAGAACAGGTTTCTCTCTTGAAGATATATACCAACTCGTAAAGAACAATGTAAGAGTTACTTCATCAACACACGACATTACAAACTCATCTACTGTTGCTCTTACTCAACATTCTATTGAAGATATTTATAGAACTCTTACAGCACTTGTGCAACCAGGGAACATTGCTACTGGGACAAATTATTTGGGGGTGGAGGGAGCTTATAATCCATTACAAGAGAATCTTGTCGCCCATTATAAGTTGAATGACAATTCGGGAAGTACAGTTATAGTAGATTCTTCTGCTTCTGGTCAAAATGGTTCTTTAACTGTTAATACAGACACTAGAAGCTCTGCTGGAAAAGTGGGAACTGCCATTTCCTTCCAAACCACAGAAAAATTACAGTGTGGAGAGGCGGTTGTTTCAACTCTTTCTACCGATATTTGGTCCATTTCATTTTGGGCAAAAAGAGCGGTCTCAAATGTACATTCTGAATATTTGAATTTGGGAGCAGCTGGCTATGCTTATTACAATAAAGACACGAATAAGATGAATTGGCATATAGGGTCTACTGAACTACAATTATCTACAACATTTACAGCTGGTACTTATTATTTATGGACTTTCGTAAGAGATGGAAGTACTTTTACCTTATATAAAAATGGAGTATTGGTGGGGACGGGATCAAATGCAGCAGTATATGCTCCAGCAGCAATTTATCTTGGTGGTTATGGGACTAACTATAATAATACAAGGACATTAGACGATGCTCGTGTTTACAATAAAGCTTTGTCACAAGCAGAAGTGACAGCAATATATAACTTAGGTAACGGAACAGAAAATTAAAATATCTTAAAAACACCCCAC
Organism: uncultured Candidatus Saccharibacteria bacterium; assembly: GCA_964416925.1. Lineage (GTDB taxonomy): Bacteria > Patescibacteriota > Minisyncoccia > Phycocordibacterales > GWA1-40-21 > CAYQFQ01. Next base: position 5,346 of record CAYQFQ010000029.1, on the reverse strand, counting down.
AGAAAGCGAAAGCTTTCTGTGGGGTGTTTTTCTTTTAGTTTGTTATAATACCTAATATGGCAGATAAAAAAGAGAACAAAAAACTAGTATTACTTGATGTTCACGCGATTATTCATCGTGCATATCACGCACTTCCTGATTTTGCGACAAGTAAGGGGGAACCAACGGGAGCACTCTATGGGCTTTCAACAATGTTGCTCAAGATTATATCTGATATAAAACCAGACTACATTGTGGCTTGTTATGACTTACCGAAGCCAACTTATAGGCACGAGGCTTATAAAGATTACAAAGCGGGGAGAGCAAAAGCAGATGACGAACTAGTTTCTCAGTTAAAAAAGTCTTACGATATATTTAAAGCTTTTGATATTCCCGTTTATTCAAAAGAAGGTTTTGAAGCCGATGATATGATTGGAACAATAGTTGAACAGGTAAGACTCCGACGCTTTGGTCGGAGCTCCGACCAAAGCGTCGGAGAAGATCTTGATATTGTTATTGCTTCGGGAGATATGGACACTCTCCAACTTGTAGAAGGGGATAAAGTGAAAGTCTATACACTCAAAAAGGGGATCAAAGATACTATTGTTTATAACGAAAAAGCGGTTGAAGAAAGATTCGGATTTTCGGCAAAGTTGTTGCCAGATTATAAAGGACTACGAGGTGATCCATCTGATAATATTATTGGCATAAAAGGCATTGGCGAAAAGACGGCAAGTGAACTTATACAAAAACTTGGCTCTATTGAAGAAATATATAAAACTCTCAAGGAAGATAGAAAAAAGCTTTTAGATATTGGGATAAAAGAAAGAATTGTTGGCTTACTTGAAGCGAACGAAGAAGAAGCTTTATTTTCAAAAATGCTTGGAACAATAAGACGAGATGCACCAATAGATTTTGTGTTACCAGAAAAAACATGGCAAGAGGGATTAGATTTTGAAAAAATAAATGGTGTTTGGACAGAACTTGAATTTAGAACCCTTGGCTCAAGACTTAAGACAGTGCTTGGTGGTAAAGTCTCGATAGATATTGATAATTCAGATGATTTGGTGGCGACGCTACCAAATAAAGAGAACTTGGAAGCTTTGCTTCCAAGTGAAAAGGTTGCAGAGTTGTCTGTAATGCTCTGGCTTGTGAATTCTACGATTACGACTCCAACACTTGAAGATATCTATAATTTTACTAAGACGAAAGATGGGGCTTCTGCAGAAAAAATTTTATTAAACGAAATACAAGAGAAAGGGTTGTCTGAAGTTTGGGAAAAGATAGAGAAGCCATTACTTTCTATTATTGCTGATATGAAAGTTAATGGAATTAAGGTTGATTCAGGCGCACTACAAGAACTTTCAAAAGTTTATCATGAGAAGCTAGCTGAACTTGAGAGAAAGATTTGGGAGTTGTCTGGAGTTGTGTTTAACATTAATTCGCCAAAACAGCTTGGTGAAGTCCTGTTTGTTAAGCTAGGACTAAAACCAAAGAATCAAAAGAAAACAGGAAGTGGGGCTGTATCTACAAAGGAATCGGAACTTGAAAAAATGCGTGATATGCATCCTGTTGTACCGTTACTTTTCGAATATAGGGAGTTACAGAAACTTCTCTCTACTTATATTGATGTTATACCAAAGCTCCTAGACGAAAAAGGACGATTGCACGCAACTTTCTTGCAAGCGGGAACAACGACTGGAAGAATGGCATCAAGTGATCCAAATTTGCAGAATATTCCTATTAGAAGTGATTTGGGCAAATATATTAGGAAAGCATTTATTGCAGAAAAAGGTTTTAAATTAGTTTCTTTTGATTATTCTCAGATCGAGCTTAGAATAGCCGCCTTTCTTTCGGGTGATAAAAAACTTATAGAGATATTTAAAAAGGGAGAAGATGTTCACACTGCTGTTGCCTCAGAAGTTTTTGGAGTTTCTCGTGAATTGGTGGATAAAGAAATGAGAAGAAGGGCTAAGATAATAAACTTCGGAATAATGTATGGGATGGGGGTGAATGCATTAAAGCAAAATCTGGGTACTGACAGAAAAGAAGCGCAGAGATTTTATGATGAATATTTTAATAAGTTTGTTGGGTTAGCAAAGTATCTTGAGAATACTAAGGCAGATGCACAGAGGAAAGGCTATACAGAGACATTCTTTGGAAGGAGAAGATATTTTGAAGGGTTACAATCAAAGCTACCCTTTATAAAAGCGATGGCAGAGAGAATGGCTATCAATGCTCCAATTCAGGGCACTGAGGCTGACCTAGTGAAACTTGCGATGGTTGAGGTGGATAAATATTTAGAAAAAGAAAATTTGAAAGACAAAGTAAAAATACTTTTGCAGGTTCATGATGAGTTGGTGTATGAGGTATCTAGCGATGTGGTTGCGACTGTTGTAAATAATATTAAAAAGATAATGGAGAGTTTGATTCCACCAGAAAAAATATCTGGAATAGTTTGCAAGACGGATGTTGCAGTAGGGGACAACTGGCTCGAAATGGAAGAGATTTAGTAAAAAAAGCACACACCAGGGGGGGGGTGTGTGCGTTTGCCACTTCAATTCATGTCGTTGTGGCTTTAGGTGGCATGGGCGGTGTTTTTGTGAGGTAGCCGAATTCCTTTACGAGGGCTCCGAGCGCCGCATCTTCCATGCATTGAGGGTGCACAGGAGTTCCAGTTCCCAATATCGCGACTTCACGGTCAGACTTCAGGCACATACAACAAGTGAGATTTTCTTCAGGCATATTTCACCTCCTTTTCTAGTTGAACAATATCACTATATATTTAAATAAGCAATTGTGGAAACAAAAACGGAGGTTAAGCCTTAAATCTGTAGAAAGGCTTAACCTCCGTTTTTTTTGTTTGGTTTAATTCTTTTGAGCTCCCAAAAAATCAAATATCATTCTATTAATTATATTTGTTTCAACATAAATTCTTACTCTATCTGCTGAAGCATCTTTATATTGTGACATAAGGTTTTTTACTTCTATTTCAACTTCTTCTTTCTTGGCTTCAATCTTTTCTGCAATAGCAATATTGTGAACAATTATCTGTAATTTTGCTCTTTTTTCAGCATCATCAGACCACTCCTTTCTAAGATCTTCCCAAGACTTTTTGATATGTTTCAGATAGTCTTCAGGTTTCATACCCATTCTTGTAATATCATCCTCAAATTGAGCTTGCATCTTGTTAAGCTCACTTAAAACCAAGGCTTTTGGCATTTCTATTTTTGAATCTTTAATTATTTCTTCAATAATAGTAAGTTTTTTCTTATCATTAGCTTTTTGTTCTTTTTCTTTTACTATGCCTTCTTTTATTTTGTCTCTAAAATCAGCAACTGTTTTGAAATCGCCAAGTTTTTTTATAAATTCATCATTTACTTCGGGTAATTCTAGTTTCTCTTCTTCTGAATGTTTTTCGCCTTCTTTGTGTGTGTGGTTTTGTCTTGCCCACATTGCTCTTATTTCCTCAACAGTTTCATCTATTTGTTTTTCTTCGACTGTTATTTTTTCTTCTTTTTTACTATTTTCTTTTGTTGCGATTTTCTTATAATCTCCAAGTTTAACCTCAGGCATTGTCGCAACTTTAACTTTAAACTCAACAGGGGAACCAACTGCTATTTTTGTTATGGAAACATCTGGTCTTCCTATAAATGATGGTGCTTTTTCTGAAATTATTTCCATTACACAGTCATTTATAGCAAGTTCAAGCGCCTCTTCTAAAAGGCCAAGTTCACCGACTTTTTCAAGTAACATTTTGTCAGGGACAAATCCTTTTCTAAACCCTGGCATTTCTGCAACTTCTTTCATTCTCTTTAGTGCTTTTTCTTTAAAGGGTTTGATTTCTTCTTCTGCGATTTCTACTGTTATTTCAACCTCACAATCAGGAAGCTTTTTGCTGTCCTTTATCTCGTATATTTTTTTGTTTGTCATGAGGATGAGTCTATACGAAAACGCACAAAAATGCAAAACCCCTTTTGCAAAGTCTTAATGTTGCAAAAGGGGTTTTGAGGTGTTTATAAAATTAGATTGAATTAATCTCCGAATCAATTTTTTCTAAGTTCATTGATTTTGAATCAATTTCTATAGCTTTAATATCATCAGACTCATTATTAATTTCTTGTAATACAGTAGCTTGTTTTTCTACATCAACTTTTGAAGTGAACATATAGAAAGCTCCTGAAAGGAGAAGTAACATAACAATTAAAGTTCCCCAGAGAGCTCCTACGCTACCCTTAGGCTCTTTTACTTCATTGTTTTGTGTACCTTCGTTATTCATCCTGATTTAAATTTTCAATTGTTGAGCTTGCATTTAGATCCTCAATATTTTCTTCCTCACCTTTTAGAGCAGAGATTGCTTGTACTAGGGAAGAGTGAGCTAGCTTGGCAGTTTCTTTCGTGATTTTTGTTTGTTCCTTTACAGCATCCTTACTTTCTTTTTTGGAATTCTTATCAAAAAGATCTGGAATGATATCGGAAAGTTTTTTATATTGATCTTTTGCTTCTAATATTTGAATATTTGCTTTGTCTAGAAAACTCTTTGCTTCAGTAACATCTTTTCCTTGTGTATCAGACTTTTCTATTCGTGAACCGACTCTTTTTGAAAGGTTTTCAAGATTTTTGATGGCAACTTCAAAATTTTTCAGAGTTTTTGTTTTTAAATTTTCAACTTCGGTTTTTTTGAACCTTGATATTAAGGACTTGATAAGGCTAACTTTTTCTTCTTTTTTTTCTTCATCTCTCTGAACCTTTTCTTGCATTTGTTCGATCTTTGCTTTAACTTCTTCTTTTTTTGAAGCAAGATTGTCTCGATTATCGTTTACTGTTTCTGCTCCAGCAATAAAACATACAGAGAACATCAATACTGAGACGGCTGTAATTATTTTTGATTTCATAGTTTCTGTATTATAACACAATTTACAAATAATACAAAAGCCCGCTTTTGGCGGGCTTTTGTAGAAATTATTTCTTATCTTCAGTTTTTTCTTCTTTTACTTCTTCTTCGACGACTTCTTCAACATATTCTCCTTCAATAGCTACGATATCTATTTTCCAACCAGTGAGTTTTGCAGCAAGTCTTACGTTCTGTCCTCCTTTTCCGATAGCTAATGATTGCTGATCTTCTGCAACTTCAACTGTGGCTTTCTTTTCGGTGTTGTCTACTGATACAGACAGAATTCTTGCAGGGGACAGAGAATCTTCAATAAACTTTGCAGGATCTTCTGACCAAGGAATAATGTCTATTTTTTCTCCACCAAGTTCACTCATAACTGTTGAAACTCTGACTCCACGTTGTCCTACCATCGGACCAGCTGGGTCAATATGTTCATCTTTTGAAGACACTGCAATCTTTGATCTTGATCCAGC
>CAYQFQ010000028.1:0-8343 GCA_964416925.1 uncultured Candidatus Saccharibacteria bacterium | reverse complement strand
AACTATTACGACCTCTCTACTATTAATACAATATGAGATGGAATTTTCTTTCATTGTTTTTATTTGGTGAATGACAATTATTTTCAGATTGACAAAACCGCAAAACCTCTTAATATCTAATTTAAATAGTAAACGGTCTGGTCTTTCAAAGAGAGGAGCGTGTCATGAAGAGGTTCGGAAAAGGATTGCTGATTGGATTCGTCTGTTTCGTCGGGGTGCTTTTCATCGCGGGATGTGAAGATTCGAGTGAGGCGGATGTTCCGGCGAATTCGGACATGATGGAACAGTCGACCGTGAGCGGGAACTGGGAGATGTACTCGAGCTCTGGTGACTACGGAAGCAAGGAAGTACTTCCTGGGACCCCGGGTATCAACATCACAAGTTTTCCTCCGCGAGGACAGGCAGGAAGGGTTACCGGTATTGTCACCGGTGTCGTTCCTGATCAGTACGTGGTCGTGATGTATATCCACGTCTCTTACATGGGGTGGTGGATCAAACCGCGATTTAACACGGTCATTCGCATTCAAAATGATGGAACGTTCTCCGGCCACATGGTCACGGACGGCAGTGATGAGTCTGCCAATCAGGTCGTGGTGTATCTTATGCCGCGAACAATGCCTGTAGATTCTGCACTGGGACAGCAAAGCGTACCACGTTTGCCTGGGTGTCCAATGGACAGAGTCAGTCGTTGACGAGCTACGTTTTCTGGCCCGCGAAGTAATCACTTCGCGGGCCAATTTTTTTATGGTGTATCCCCCCAAGGTTATTAATAGAATTCTAATCTCTTTTCTGCTATATTTATTATATGAAATTATTTCTTGCGTCGTCGTTTGATAAAACGGCTAAATTATTAAAGACAAAGTTGGGAAAAATTAACGGTAAAAAAGTAATTTTTATTGCCAATGCATCTGATACCCATAAAGGTGATACATGGTGGATAAGGACTGATAGAGAGGCTTTTGAAAAACTTGGTTGTAAAATCTCAGATATTGATTTAAGAACCATTACTAAAGGCGATTTAAAGAGTTTTTTAGAAGAGTCACATATTATTCATTTTTGTGGCGGTAGTGTCCTCTATCTAATCAATTTACTTAGGGAGAAAGGTTTTGATAAATTAATAACTGATTATGTAAGAAAAGGCAAAATTGTTTATACAGGCACAAGTGCAGGTTCCATGATTGCCGCTGATGACCTAAAGTTGTGTTATTTTGATCCAGAAGAAAAAGAGTATATAGATGTTGAAAAGATAAAAGACTTTTCTGGTTTAAAATTAGTCAATTTTCTCATTATGCCTCACACTAATAGTAAAGATTTCACAAAAGGAAATATCGAAACGGTGAAAATGTTACCAAAATATTCTCAACCTCTTGTTTTTATTTATGACAACCAAGCTGTATGGGTGGAAGATGGTAAATTTGAGATTGTATCTTTAAAGTAAGACCGTGAATAAAGAACTCCGTAAAGGATTAAGAACTTGGATTGAAATTGATAGAAAAGCTATTAAACACAATTTTTCTGTATTTAAAAAGTTGATTCCAAAAAGTTGCAAGATTCTCTCGGTTGTAAAATCAAATGCTTATGGGCACGGATTGATTGATTTTTCGCATGAGATGGAAAAACTCGGGACAGATTTTATTGGTGTGGATTCTATTGTTGAAGGATTGGCACTAAGACGAGAGGGGATAAAGAAACCTATTTTAGTTTTAGGATATACGTTGCCGGAGATGTTGATCGAGGCAGTCGAGAATAATATTAGTGTGGCTGTTTCAAGTTTTGAGACGTTGGAGGAGATAAAGAAAATGACTTTGTCATCCTCGCGAATCCGGGGATACAGAAAGTCAGAACTGGATTCCCGTTTTCACGGGAATGACAGAAGGAGATTGAGAATACACATTAAAGTTGATACGGGAATGGGAAGACATGGATTTGATATAAAAGATATAAATAAAGTCATTGAGATTTTAAAGACCTTCACCCCGAAAAATCAATCAGAATTGATCTCGGGGCAGGCAAATATTAAAGTTGAGGGTTTGTTTACGCATTTTTCAAGTGCAAAAGATCCTAAAGATTTGGATTATACGAAAGGTCAGATAGAAAAATTTGATAAATGGGCTGTCGCTTTTAAAAAAACAGGTTTTGAAGTTATAAAACACGCTTGTGCAACGTCCGGGACAATACTATTTTTAGATTCTCATTTCGATATGGTAAGAATTGGAATAGGACTATATGGAATTTATCCATCAGAAGAAATAGAAAAAAGTCTTGGGAAAAAACTCAACTTGAAACCTGTGATGACTTGGAAGACAATTGTCGCTGAAGTTAAAAAACTTCCAAAGGGAAGTAAGATCGGTTATGACGGAACAGAAATTTTAAAAAGAGATTCAGTCGTCGCTATTTGTCCAATAGGGTATTGGCACGGGTATGCGCGAGCACTCTCAAATATAGGGTATGTGTTAGTAAAAGGTGAGCAGGCAAAAGTTTTGGGACGAGTGTGTATGGATATAATTATGATAGATGTTACAGATATAAAAGGTGTTAAAGTGGGGGACGAGATGACATTACTGGGTAAGAACAGTAAGAAAACCATCAAAATAGGGGATATCGTGGGTCCAATTAACGCCTCATCATATGAGTTTATTACAAGAATCAATCCTTTAATAAAGAAATTCTACATATAGGCAGAGCCATATAATACCCCTTGCTTTTTACTGTAAATATGCTATAATAGTGGAAGATAGAGTAATAAAGAGGTCGGGTGGCCTTTTTTTGTTTGTTTGGTTTTTTGACAGCTCAATAATGGAACAAAACAAGGGGGAAAGAAGATGAAGAAGGAGATGAAAAGTCGGAGTGGTTTTACTTTTTTGGAGATGTTTTTTTCTTTGATTCTGATCGGATGTGTAGTTACTGTCGCGTTCATTTTGTTGGACGCTACGAACCGGCCTGATAAGGCGCCTGTCACCAAGACGAGCGTCTTGAGTGACAAGGAACTCGAGCAGGAACACGGGTTCTCTGCTTCGATGTTCGATGGTGTTTCGCCGTCGAAAATGGAGGTTACTGAAGGGTCTGAAATGAAAGGCACTAATGTCTACCACCTGACCATCGATATGAAAGAAGCGAAATTCACATTTGGTGGTTCAACAAATACGGAGGATAAAAGCAAGACCAAGAAGAATGACTAAGTCGAAACAACAAAGATAGATAAGAAGAAAAAGAGGAGTACGCGATGAAGAGATTTTTAACGGCGATGAGTCTGTTTGTGTTGGTTCTCTCCGGCCTCTGCTATGGCAGTGGAGCGCAAATGATTAACAACCCGTTGTGGATGTTTGGTGGCGGAGCGGCAATGGACGCTTTCATTTTTGAAAAGGTTCAATATGGAAGCATCGACGTTTACAGCGTCGGCAACATCGGTGTTACGAACTTCGAAAATCATGTGTTTATCAATAAAACCGGAGATTCAACCCTCGATATCATCGAGGAATTGAATTCCAAGGTGATTGGGATCGACGTCATTAATCCAGCTCGCGATTCGATCTGGATGTACGTTGGTCTGATGGATAAGGATGGTCAAACCGTCTTTAACGGCTGGTCAAACAGCCGGCTCATCTGCAATACTGCCGGGGAAAATTGGAAACTTCCGGCAAGTTTTCTCGAGTTCAACCTCAAAAGGAGTTACACTGCATGGGTGGAGATCGAAGGTGTTTCTTCCGCACATCTCGTTTTGCGGGATGAAAATGGAAATGTCACTGATGAAATCTGGTTGAACGTTCAAAACGGGAAAATACAATTCCCTACGGAACGGCTCGACTGCCCGGGCGAAATAGTCGCTTGGATAAATAACCAGCGATATGTATCGCCCCTCCGGAAGTGCGAGCAGACGATTGTGACAAGTGCTTCCGGTTCACTCAACATCAAGCTCGACGGGTTTTACACGGTTACAAATTCCGACGTGGTGCTCACCCTTCAGGAGGACAATAAGGGGAAAGGGAAATCGCCGCTCATTATCGAGACGATCACCGTCGCGGGTCAATACAGCTTCGACATAAGGACATCCGGCGGCAAGGTGCCGAAGGGGATGTATATTCGGACCAAAGATTCAGGTCCGGACGAAGTGCCGTATTTCCCGTGGGTTTCTTCGCCTATGGAAGTTGATCTGGAGCCCGGTGAATACTCCATCTTCTTTGACTGGGAGTCGTTCGATAACAAGGATCCTTTCCCGGTATATTATTACGACGGGGGTGGAAGGGGTTAATGTTCCTTATTGAGTTGTGAGCTCGGGGCGCGGTTTTTAATAACCGCGCCCTTTTTTTTGTAAAAAAGCGTTTTTTATGCTTAAATGAGCTGAATACAAATGAATAACATTAGAAACTTCAGTATTATCGCGCACATTGATCACGGCAAATCTACCCTTGCGGATAGGCTTCTTGAAGTTACCCACACTATTGAGAAAAGAAAAATGATGGATCAGGTCCTTGATAGTATGGAACTTGAAAGAGAAAGAGGTATTACTATAAAAATGCAGCCGGTCAGGATGGAGTGGACGAAAGAGGGTATTAAATACGAATTGAACTTAATAGACACTCCCGGGCATATAGACTTTTCTTATGAGGTTTCTAGGGCCCTTAAGGCGGTAGAGGGTTCAATACTTCTCGTAGATGCTACTCAGGGTGTTCAAGCTCAAACTCTTACTACGCTTAATATGGCGCGTGAGTCTGGTATTAAAATTATTCCCGTCGTAAGTAAAATAGATTCTCCACTTGCTAGAACTGAAGAGGTTAAGAAAGAAATTTCAAAACTTTTAGAAATCGATGAAAGTGAGATTATTGAAGTTTCTGGAAAAACCGGTGAGGGTGTTGAACACTTATTGAATGAAGTGATAGATAGAGTTCCACCTCCTAAAAATGAATTGGATGATGAAAAAGTTCTTCGTTCTCTTATTTTTGATTTCCAGTATTCAAACCATCGTGGAGTTATAGTTTTTGTTCGTGTTTTTAATGGACAAGTCAGCAAAAATACTCCTCTGATTTTCAAAATTGCCGATAAAACTTTTACAGCACTTGAAGTTGGTATTTTTTCTCCGGGTGAAAAACCAGTAGAGACTCTTTCTTCTGGTGAAATCGGATATATTGTCACTGGTATAAAAGAACCAGGTATAGCATCAGTTGGAGATACAGTATCTAGCACAAGAGACCCAAATCCTGCAATGCCTGGATATCTCTGTCCTAGTCCTGTGGTTTGGGCTTCTATTTTCCCCGAAAGTCAGGACGATTTTATGGTGCTTAAACAGGCACTTGGTAAATTAAAACTTTCTGATTCTTCTTTTACTTTTGACGAAGAAGCTTCTGGAACTTTGGGAAGGGGTTTTCGATGTGGATTTCTTGGAATGCTTCACCTTGAGATTATTACAGAGAGACTCAGAAGAGAACACAATTTGAATCTTGTGGTGACTTTGCCAAGTATTACTTATGAAATTGAATTTAGTAATGGTAAAAAAGAGATGATATATTCTCCTTCACTCTTTCCAGATGATCATATGGTGAAAACCATATTTGAACCATGGGTAAAGGCAAGAATTTTGACCCCAAATGATTATGTTGGGAACATTATGCAGAAGCTTTTTGATCATGAAGCGTCTGTAACTTCATCGGACAACTTTGGTGACAATAGAACAACTCTTTTTATAGAAATGCCACTTCGTGAACTTATGAGAAACTTTTTTGATGAACTTAAAAGTACAACCTCTGGTTATGCTTCCATCTCTTATGAAATGTTAGAGATGAGAGAAGCAGATGTTGTGAGACTTGATATTTTAGTTGCGGATGAACCAGTTCAAGCTTTCTCCCGTGTGGTTGCAAGACGAAGAGTGGAAGAAGAGGCAGAAGAAATGGTGGAAAAACTCTATAAGATTGTACCAAAGCAAATGTTTACATTTAAAGTTCAAGCAAAAGCTATGGGGAGAATTTTATCTTCACGAACTTTGTCTGGTATTAAAAAAGATGTTACTGATTATCTATATGGTGGAGATATTACCAGAAAGATGAAGCTAAGAGAGAAACAGAAAAGAGGTAAGAAGAGGATGAAAGAGACAGGAAAGGTCAATCTAGACCATGATGTCTTCTTGAAGATGATTAAGAGCGACTAGTTTTTAAGTCTATACAAAAGCAGAAATAGCTCCAAGGCTTATAACTAAGCTTAATATTAGGAGTACTGCTATTACTATCCAGATATTTCTTACGATTTTTTTTGTTTTTTTATCGAAAAGCATTGTGATTTCCCTTTTATTTAATAAAATATAAGCGGTATTTTTATTGGAGTTAAGCCCTGGTTTTAAGACTCTCGCTTCACTTTTCCTTGACTGTTCCAGAGTTGCTCTGTTATCATACCGTTATATTAGTCTCCTCGGCTCGGAAATGAAAAATCATAATTTCTCATTTCACTCGCTCTACGTCGCTAATAGTAAGATAGTATCAGAAAAGACATGGATTTTCAACAAAAGAAAACAGTAAGAATGATAATGTACTCAAAGGTGACACTTTTTGTATTATTCGTTTTGGTTGTTCTTTTTTGTCGCGGTGTGTGGAACGTGTATCAAAAGGAGAAATTTAGTAGAGATGGTCTTGCCGTCGCTGAGAAAAAATATGCCGATTTGTCGGTAAGAAAAGATTTTCTCGAAAGTCAGATACAAAAAATGAAGACCGAGGAAGGTTTAGAAGAGGAGATAAGAAATAAATTCAGCGTGACGAAAAAAGGGGAAGTTTCTGTATTGATCGTTGATAGTTCATCATCCACAGTAGAAGATTCGGGAGATAAAATCCAGAAAAGTTTATGGCAAAGTTTTTTGGATTTGTTTAAGTAGAATATGCGGGTGTAATATATCGGTAGTATGCGACCTTCCCAAGGTTGATGGGCGAGTTCGACTCTCGCCACCCGCACTAAGGTTTCGACTTGCCCCGTAGTGAGCTTTGCTCTACTACTTGGGGTTACCGCCACTCGCACTTATGAAGTTTTATATCAAAGAAAGTCTGCAATAAAAATATGGGTGTGGGTGCGAGCACCCAAATTGATTTATAAGGCTTTTTTTACCAATTCTTTGTCAAGAAGTGTTTTATTTTTTGTGTTGTGATACAATTTATTCATTAACAGTTTAATTAAAATTAATATGAAAAAAGTTACAATATATTCGACACCAACTTGTCATTATTGCAAAATGTTAAAAGATTTCTTGGATGCAAAAGAAGTAAAGTATCAGAATTTTGACGTATCCTCAGATCTCATCAAGAGAAAAGAAATGATGGATAAAAGTGGCCAGATGGGAGTACCAGTAGTATTTGTAGGTGATGATATGATTGTTGGATTTAACGAAGAGAAAATTACTGAACTGTTAGGATTATAGTAAAAATATTTATTATTAAAAACCCTCCGAATTAATCGAAGGGTTTTTAAATGTCTAAGATTGTGATATATTGAACCGACATTGCCCTTGTAGTTCAATGGACCCCAGTAGTAGAGCAGAGCTCACTACGGGGCAAGAAGTGCTATATTTATTATCGAGTGGTGATTGAATCTTTTACAGTAATATAAAATGCCCTTGTAGTTCAATGGATAGAACAGCTTCGTCCTAAGAAATAGATGTCGGTTCGATTCCGGCCAAGGGCACCCAAGATCATCGAATAATGATAGAAGAGGTTAATCACATTAGGTATATGTAAGTTCGACTTGCCCCGTAGTAAGTATTCTTATACTTTACTACCTGGGGTTCCGGCCAAGGGCACAAAGAATATAAAGTTTACTTTTATGTGTATTAATAATATAATTTAGATATGACACCAGATGAAAAAAGTATGTTGGCCAAGAGTTATGATTTAGCTCAAGAAAACAATAAGATTCTTAGAGGAATGTTGTCGAGAGCAAGATGGGGGAATTTTTTTAGACTTGTCTACTGGTTGATTATTTTAGCTTTAGCTCTAGGAGCTTTCTATTATGTAAAACCATATTTCGATATGATGGTGAAGACTTATCAAAGCGTGACTTCTGATATAAATAACATAAAAAATATAACAACTAAATTACCTAGCACCATTGGGGGATATCTGACAAAATAGAGTTTTGGCACTAGAAATTTTCTCAAAAATAGTGTAATATCTGCAGAGTTGTCCATAGGCCGAGGTAGCTTCCGCCCCATTCAAACAAGAATTTGAATTTTGGCGGACAGGCAGTTTGCAACTTCGCTACCTATTTGATAGGTTAGTTAGGTTATAATTTAATTGTTTTTGTAAGTGAGTATAGATAATATTTGCCGAGGTAGCTCAGTTGGTAGAGCATATCCCTGAAGAGGATGTGGTCGGC
>CAYQFQ010000027.1:6770-8820 GCA_964416925.1 uncultured Candidatus Saccharibacteria bacterium | reverse complement strand
CCGTCCACGACCTTATAACCTACCCAATCAGCCGGAAGTTTTATTTGATAACCGTTTACTTGATCCTTATAAATTATTTGTGCAGTCGGTGTTGTAAATTTAAATGAACCCAATATGGTATCTTCTATATTAGAATTTGCGGCTGTAATTTGATAAGTTATTACATCTTTATCAAGGTAAATTAGTTTGGATATACCTTCCTCAGACTCCTCAGTCACTTGCTCTGCTTTCATCCCATTAAACATAATGGCTTTTTTTACGCCAGTTGGCCTATATAAATAGGGCTCTACTGAAATTTTTAAATCAGTCCTTTGGGTTGCTGGCTGATTTGGCCAATCCTTTACCATTTTATCTGTCGCAGAAGAAATTAAATATATATTAGATGGTGACGTAGAATCAACCCTCCAATCAGCAGGGTAAGAAACTTGAAATCCATATTGCGTATTCGTATATGTTTTCCAACCAGTAGTCGAATCTGTAGTTGTTGCAGTTGAAGTTGCAACGTTTGTCGAATTTGCCACTGGATTATTTATCGGTGCTTCTACTTTTTTATTTTTGTAGAAATACAAGCCTCCACCGAGAGCTATAACAGCAACGATAGCTATCAGGAGTGGGATAACAAAACCTTTTTGATATGTTTTCATTTTTTCTAATTAGATTAACATTACTTAATTTGAACACTGTCTAGCTATAGCTGGGCAAGCTATTTGCACACCAACGGAAGAAACTCCACAATTGTTTGAATCAACAGCCGTCATACCTTGATATCCGCCACTGCAAGGAGCCCAACCACAACTCCATTTGGGAGTACACACTACAGGAATCTTATCGGTAACTAAAAAATTAAATCTGTAATCTTCTATCGGAATAGGTTTTGTCTGACTTGGATTTGGAGATACCTCAACAAGAGTAATCTCTTTTCCTTCAAAGCTAAATGGTTTACCTAAAGTTAAAGACGCTTGCGCCGTTGTTTTTCCTTCTAATTTTACATTAAGTTCGACAGTGCCAGCCCAAATACATACAGCGGAGCATCTACTATCCGAAACCACCTTGAGAGGAGTAATGGATAAACCTTGGTAAATAATTGTTTGGTTGATTTTCGCAGTTGTAGTTGAATTATTTTCACATTTCTCTTCCCAAACACGCAAACATTTATTTTTTTCTGCACACCAAGAATAACCGGCTGGACCAAGGCAACCGTGTTCATCTTTATCTCCACCAATAATAGTAGAAGTTGCTGAATTAGTATCTATGGTAGGAGCTTCGGCTTTTTGAGCTTTGTAAACATAGACTCCACCAATCGCCAAAACAGCAACAATGGCGATTATAAATGGAATCACGAAACCTTTTTTATAATTCATAGGTTCATTTTTAATTAGTTACTTCGCTAAAAACAACCCAATAAATAAACCGAGTAATTAATTTCTATCTCTGCTTTCGCTATCAGAATACTTTACATCCATTTCTCTTTGAACTTGTTCAATAAGTTCATATTTCTTGCTTCCCTTGAATCCTGTTCCAGCTGGAATAACTCTACCAATGATAACATTTTCTTTTAGACCTTCTAGTCTGTCTTTAGTACCTCTGACAGATGCATTAATAAGCACTCTTACTGTGTGTTGGAAAGAAGCAGCTGACAAGAACGATCTTCTTGAAAGTGAAGCTTCTGTTATTCCCATAACTACTGGTTCAGCAGTTATTTCTTCCCCACCCTCTGTTTTTATTTCTTCATTTTCTTTTGCTAAGTCTAGCTCATCCACAATGTCTCCCTTTGAAGCATCTGAAGTTCCAGGAGTTTTAACAATCTTCTTTGAGAACATTTGTTTAACAATAATTTCGATATGCTTTCTTGAGACGGCCTCACCTTGAAGTTCGTATGGCTTACTAACCTCAGTAATAATGTATTCCATCGCTTTATCTCTACCAGCATATTCAAATATTTCATCAACTTTCAATCCTTTAGAAACAGGAAGAATTGAAAAAGGTGATATTTCAAATCAAACATTAAAAAATGTTAATGCTCAATTTGATTCCGCACCTTTTTATTCAA
>CAYQFQ010000027.1:0-6760 GCA_964416925.1 uncultured Candidatus Saccharibacteria bacterium | reverse complement strand
AATAATGTATTCCATCGCTTTATCTCTACCAGCATATTCAAATATTTCATCAACATCTGCAGAACCGTCAGTGAGAAGTTGTCCTTTTGTGATTGAATCTCCAACCTTAACAAGAGAAACTCTCTTTGGGTTGAATGCGTATTCAATTTCACCTGCTTTCTTGGTCTTTCCTTTATCTTCTACACTTGGCATAACTGTCATAATCTTTTCTTTTCCGAAATCTTTAACTGAAGTCACTGTACCTGAAACCGTTGCAACAACTGCAGGATTTTTTGGTCTTCTCTTCTCAAAAATTTCTTCAACTCTTGGCAAACCTGAAGTAATATCTCCACCAACAGATGCAGTTCCTCCAGAGTGGAAAGTTCTCATGGTAAGCTGTGTTCCTGGTTCACCGATAGCTTGAGCGGCAACTGTTCCTACAGCCTCACCAACATCAACGAGTTCAGCTCTTCCAAGATCCATTCCATAACATTTTGAACAAATACCATGGAGAACTTTACAGGTTAGAGGTGATCTTACTGATACTTTTTCAACTGTTGCATCGGCATCAACTTTAAGAGCATCAGTCTTGGTAAGTAAATGTCCTTTTTTAAACAATACTTCTCCAGCGACATTTACAACGTCAGCAGCAACAACTCTTCCTCTGATATTCTTAAATAGAGATACGGAGTTATTATCGAATTTATTTATCCTACTTATTGTAATACTCTCTTTTGTTCCGCAATCGTCTTCTTTGACAACAATATCTTGAGCGACATCAAAAAGTCTTCTTGTTAGGTATCCGGCTTTAGCAGTATTTAGCGCAGTATCGGCAAGACCCTTTCTTGAACCGTGAGTAGAAATGAAATATTCAATAGGGGTAAGACCTTCTTTTGTAGAGCTGATAACAGGGAACTCGATAGTTTCTCCTGCAGTATTTTGGACAAGTCCTTTCATACCGGCCATCTGAGTCAAAGATCCAAGAGATCCTCTAGCACCTGATTTCCACATGTCATACACAGAACCATTTTTGTCGAGTGTATCTGGAATAAGTTTTTCCAATTCATTTTTTGCACCGTGCCAGATTTCAACATTTTTTCTAACTCTCTCTTCTTCGGTTAGAAGTCCTTCGTTAAATTCACCAAAGACAGCATCCATCTTCCCTTTTGCATCTTTTATAATTTTGCCTTTACCTACTGGAACCTGAATGTCATCAAGACCCCAAGAAACTCCAGAATAAGTAGCATATTTAAATCCAAAGTTTTTGACCTTATCGAATATTGGACCAACTTTTGTAGGACCATAAGTGTTGATAATATCATCAACAATTTTTGTCATCTGTTTCTTATCGATTTCTTTGTTGATGAAAGGATAATCGCTTGGCAAGACACTGTTGAATAATAATCTTCCAACTGAAGTTTCAAATATTTTTCCTTCAAATGCAGAATACTTTGCTTTTTCAGTAGGCAGAACTTTTATCTTTGATCTAAACCCGACAAAATCCATATCATATCCGGTAATAGCACTGTTTGGTGAAGCAAAGTATTTACCCTCACCTTTTTCTCCTTCGATAAGTTTTGTCATCCAGAAACAACCCAAAACAATATCTAGCAATTTGTTTGAGATAGTAGGATCTCCATTTCCTGGTTTAAGAATGTTTTTATCAGAAGCCATAATGTCTCTTGCTTCGGCTTGAGCTTCTTCACCAAGTGGTACGTGAACTGCCATCTGGTCACCATCGAAGTCCGCGTTGAAAGCAGTACATACGAGTGGGTGAACTTGGATAGCATTTCCTTCTATAAGAATAGGTTTAAATGCTTGTATACCAAGTCTGTGAAGCGTTGGGGCTCTGTTTAAGAGAACGTATTTATCCTTAATAACTTCTTCAAGTATTGCCCAAACTTCTGGAATACCATCGTCAATTAATCTACCTGCACCTCTAATGTTAAATGCCAATTCCTTTTTCAAAAGTCCTGAAATAACGAATGGTCTAAAAAGTTCCAAGGCCATATGCTTTGGCAATCCACACTGATCAAGTTTTAATTCTGGTCCAACGACAATAACTGATCTACCAGAGTAGTCCACACGTTTACCCAAAAGGTTAAGTCTGAATAATCCTCTCTTTCCTTTTAAGTTATCAGCAAGAGATTTAAGTGGTCTCTTTTGTGCTGATGACATTGCTGAGAAAAGTGAATTACCGTGTCTTATGGAGTTGTCCATAAGTGCATCAACTGCCTCTTGGAGAATTCTTTTTTCATTCCTCAAAATAACTTCTGGAGCATTTATTTCCTTTAGTTTTACAAGTCTGCTGTTTCTATTTATAACTCTTCTGTATAAATCGTTTACATCAGATGTAGCAAATCTTCCTCCATCAAGAGGTACCATAGGTCTCATTGCAGGAGGTATAACTGGAAGTGAAGTAAAGAACATCCACTCAGGTCTAATTTGAGATGCAATCATTGATCTGATAAGACCAAGTCTCTTATTTATCTTATCTGAATCTGCAGAGTTTGCCTTTTCCAAATCAATAACCAACTTTTTTTCCAAAGCTACCATGTCTACTTTCTTCAATATTTCATAAATCGCTTCACCTCCGATTCCTGCCTCAAACGCAGAACCGTATTTGATAGAATATTTATGATACATGACCTCATCTAAGACCATACCTTCTCTTAGACTCTCTACTTCTTTCTTTATGGTTTGTGCAAGTTCTTTTAGGGCTTCCTTTGTCTTCTCATCAGTAACTGTTTTTACCTTTACTTTAAATTCAGAATCAATATCTCTGATGATTCTATCCTTCTCAGTTTGTATTATTTTTGTAACAATATATCCTGCAAAATAAACAACCTTCTCAAGTTCACCAACAGGCATACCAAGAACGAGTCCTAGTCTTGAAGGTGTCCCTCTCAAGAACCATATGTGAGAAATAGGTGTAGCCAAATCGATGTGTCCCATCCTCTCTCTTCTGACGATTGATCTTGTTATCTCAACTCCACATTTTTCACAAACAATTCCTTTATATCTAATACCTCTATACTTTCCGCAATAACATTCGTAATCTTTATCTGGACCGAATATCTTTTCATCGAAAAGTCCACCTCTCTCAGATCTCTGAGTTCTGTAGTTAATTGTTTCTGGTTTTGTAACCTCACCGAATGACCATGCTTTTATAACCTCAGGAGAAGCAACCTTTATTGAGATTACATTGAAATCATTATCTTTTGATTGTTTTGGTTTCATATTTTTTATTATGATTTATTTAGATTTCGTTGTTAAAATCAATATCTTCTCTTCTAAGATCTATGTTTAATCCAAGTCCTCTCATGCTATTTAACAAAACGTTAAACGATGCAGGTAAGTTTGGTTGTTTAATTCTTTCGCCTTTGACGATGGAATCAAACGCTGCCGATCTTCCCACGATATCGTCAGACTTTATAGTAAGCATTTCTCGTAGTGTGTATGCTGCGCCGTATCCAAGAAGTGCCCACACCTCCATTTCTCCAAATCTCTGACCTCCTCCTTGTGCTCTTCCTCCTAGAGGTTGCTGAGTAATCATGGAATATGGACCAATAGATCTCATGTGTATCTTGTCTTCAACTTCATGGTGCAGTTTCAAAACATACATATAACCAACGGCAATTTCTTGTTCAAAAGCATGACCATTTCTACCATCAAAGAGTTTCATTTTACCGCTCTCCTTAAAACCAGCTTTTGTAAGCTCGGCTTTAATTTCACTATCAGTTGCTCCTGCAAAAGGAGGTACGATAGCTTGGTAGTTAAGAGTATTTGCAGCAAGCCCTAAGTGAAGTTCAAGAATCTGTCCTAAGTTCATACGAGATGGAACACCGAGTGGTGTCAAAATCATATCAACTGGAGTTCCGTCTGCCATAAATGGCATATCTTCTGCAGGTAATATTCTTGAGATAACTCCTTTGTTTCCGTGTCTTCCAGCAAGTTTGTCTCCAACTGAAATATTTCTAAGTTCTGCAACTTCAATGTGAATTCTCTTTATAATTCCTGATTCAAGTTTATCTCCATTTTCTCTTGAGAAAACCTTTACAGAAATGATCCTTCCTCTCTTTCCACCTTCAAGTCTCTTTGAAGTATCTTTAACATCTCTTGCTTTCTCTCCGAAAATTGATCTCAAAAGTCTTTCTTCTGGTGTAAGTTGTGTCTCACCTTTTGGTGTAATCTTTCCTACAAGAATATCTCCTGGCATAACCTCTGCACCTACTCTGATGATTCCGTCTTCGTCTAGGTTCTTTAACTTACCTTCACCAACGTTTGGAATATCGTGTGTAGTAACTTCTGGTCCAAGTTTAGTATCTCTGACGTTTACAACAAATTCTTCAACGTGAATAGAAGTAAATTTACTATTCTTAACGAGCTTCTCTGAAAGAATTATAGCGTCTTCGTAGTTTGATCCACTCCATGTCATGAAGGCGATCAAAATATTTTGTCCAATTGCCATTTCACCATTTACTGATGAAGATGTATCTGCAAGCAAATCACCTTTCTTTACTTTTTGTCCGAGTGATACTGATGGTCTCTGGTGAAATACTGTAAAGCTATTTGTTCTTGAGAAAGAAACAAGTTTATATTCTTTTTCTTTACCGCTCTTTGTACCTTTTACAATTATTTTATTTGCATCTACCGTTGTTACAATTCCCTCTTCTTCAGTGAAAATTATTCTTCCTGTGTATTTTGCAGCTTCTCCTTCAATACCTGTTGCCACAAGTGGAGCTTCAGGAACGATACAAGGAACAGCTTGCTTCTGCATGTTTGATCCCATGAGCGCTCTGTTTGCGTCATCGTGGTTTAGAAATGGAATCATGGAAGTTGCGATAGAGAAAGCCTGGTTTGTTGCAACATCAATAAAGTCAACGTCTTCTCTTTTGACAACCTTTGGGTCTCCGTTTACACGAACTTCGAGTTCATCTTCAAGAATTCTTCCGCTCTTATCGTAATCGATAGCTGAGTGAGCAATCTTAAAGTTTTCTTCTTCAAGAGCATTTAAATATTTTATTTCCTTTGTGATGACTCCGTCTTTGACCTTTGCATAAGGAGTTTCAATCATTCCAAAATCATTAACTTTTGCGTAAGTTGAAAGTCTCAAGATAAGACCGATGTTTGGTCCTTCTGGTGTATGGATCGGACAAACTCTTCCATAGTGAGATGGGTGAACGTCACGAACCTCAAAGCTAGCTCTTTCTCTTGTTAATCCTCCAGGTCCAAGAGCAGATAGAGTTCTTAAGTGTTCAATTTCCTGCAATATGTTTTCCTGTTGCATGAACTGAGAAAGCTGGTTTGTTGTGAAAAATTCTTTTATTCTTGCTTGAAGTGGACGAGGAGAAACGAATTGAACTGGCATTGTGATGTCAGGATCTATTGTGGACATTCTGTCTTGAATGTTTCTCTTCATCTGAGTCATACCGACTCTTATCTTTGCTTGAAGTAATTCACCGACGAAACGAACTCTTCTTGAGCCCAAGTGATCGATGTCATCTTCCATTGCATCTGGATCTGCATTCAAAGCAACGATGTTTCCAATAACCAAAGCAAGGTCTTCTAGAGTGATAGTCTTCTGTTCAAGAGACTCTTCATCCATAGGCTTACTAAATCTCTTATTGAATTTAAATCTTCCAACTCGTGAAATATCGTATCTTTCCTTACTGAATATTGATCCGACAAACTCTCTTGCATTATCAGCTGCAGCAAGATCTCCATCTCTTAATCTTTTATATATTTCTATAAATGACTCGTTTGAAGTTTTTGCATGATCTTTAGACAAAGTCATCTTCATTGTCTCCAAAGCCTCCTTATTATCCTTAAAGAAAGATAACATCTCTGTATCATCCTTTGCTCCGAGTACTCTCATTAAAGAAGAAATTGGGAATTTTCTCTTTTTGTCTATTTTTACATATATTGCTCCATCAGCGTCGGATTCTATTTCTACCCAAGCACCACGAGCAGGAATTATTTTTGCACCAAAATAGCTCTTATCTTTGATATCGTTCAATGTAAAAAAGATACCAAAAGATCTAGCAAGCTGTGGCACGATAACTCTTTCAATTCCGTTTATAATAAATGTTCCATGGTCTGTCATCAGAGGAATGTCAGAAAGGAATATTTCTTGTTCTTTTACAGTTCCAAAACTTTTGTTCTTGAGTCTGACTTTTGCTTTTATTGCACCGTCATATGAAAGCTTTCTTTCCTTTGCATAAAACTCATCGTGTTTTGGTGCTTCCACTTCAAATCCGACAAAAGAAAGTTCAAACTTTTTGTCTGCATAGTCTTTTATTGGAGAGACCTCTTTAAAAACTTCGGCCATACCATCCTTCAAAAGCCATTCATATGACTTTCTCTGGTGATCCACGAGATTTGGGATCGGAACCAAAGGTTCTCTAAACTTACCGAAGTATTTCTTATCTAATTTTCCTCCGGTAACATTTGCTGTTACATTGGCAGCGTTTTTCATTATTTTCTGAAAATATTAATAACTAATAAATCTTTACTAAAAACACTTCAATAAAAATACAGATAAAAAAGACACCTCTCCCGTAAGGTTTCTTTTATTTACCTCTTTTTTTATTGTATTCTACTAAGCAAGATATTTAAAAAACTTAATCTCACTCAAAATTGGCGCTCCCGCCCATAACTCAATCTAATTAAAGCTGTTTAATAATCTAGCATAGAATGGCTGTCTATGTCAAATACTAAGTTATCAACAGTTGCTTTTGTTTTTGCGAGGTATTCCGAACGCGGCAATCCATCTTAAAAT
>CAYQFQ010000026.1:506-9360 GCA_964416925.1 uncultured Candidatus Saccharibacteria bacterium | reverse complement strand
TAGCAAGATTAGTATGCCCGTATCGTGTACCTAAATTTTCAAGTGCATGGCGAGATATTGTCATGTATCAGATAAGCCGATTTAAATGGCTTCCGCGAAATGGAAGTGAGCATAAAGTATTTAATACACTCCAACCCGCAATTCGTTTTGCTAAAGAAGATTGTTTGGATCTGCCTGACATTGTTTATCAAACACGCATTGTGCCGTTATCAAAGAGTGTAGAGAAATTTTACCAAGAATTAAAAAAAGAGTTTTTAATTGAAGCGGCTGGGCAAGAAATTAGTTCGGTAAACGCGGCGGCTAACATGACAAAACTTTTACAAATTTCAGGTGGTGCAGTTTACACTGACGATAAAAAAGTTGTTGAGTTTGATATATCCCCCCGTCTTAAAGAATTACATGAAGTCATTGACCAGACCTCGCATAAACTTTTAGTGTTTGTTCCTTATCGACACACCATACTTATTGTTGCTGAATACTTAACAAAAATTGGAATTACAAATAGTATTATTAATGGCAGTGTAAGTAAGGCTGAACGCACTACAATTATTAAAGAATTTCAAAACGCAGAAGACCCTCGAGTATTGGTGATTCAACCTCAATCTGCGTCGCATGGAGTCACATTAACCCGCGCAGACACTGTTGTATTTTGGTCACCTGTGATGAGCGTAGAAACTTATGTGCAGTGCATTGCTAGAATTCAACGGGTAGGACAAAAAAATAATATGACTGTAGTTCATTTACAAGGTTCTGAGATTGAAAAGAGAATGTATGGCATGTTGCAGCAAAAGGTAACTGCGCATACAAGTTTAGTAGATTTATATAGAGAGGAGATCGGAATATGAGTGATGTAAAAGTAGATTCTTTGGTTAGCACCTATCTTACTATCAGACGAGAGCGAGAGAAGTTAGCCAAAAAATATGAGCAAGAGGATGCAGTTTTCAAAGAACAGATGGATCGTTTAGAGGAAGCTATGCTTGCGACGTGTAATCAAATTGGTGCGGAAACACTACGCACTGAACATGGCACTATTATTAAAACTTTAAAAGAGAACTATGTTTGTGGTGATTGGGATAATTTCAAAAAGTACATTATTGAAAACGATGCGCTTGAGTTATTACAACAACGCTTAAGTCAAACTAATTTTAAAGAATTTTTAAGCACAAGAGGAGAAGAAGGATTGCCTCCTGGAATTAGTACTATGAGAGAGTTCAAAATTAGTGTACGTAAACCAACTAATAAATAAGGAGAAATATCATGGCCCAACAGCCTATTACATTTACAACGCCTAAAGGCATTGCGCAGTACCCTTGGTTATCTAAACCAGATACCAAGTTTTCTGAAGAAGGAGAATACAAGGTTAGTCTTATTCTTTCTAAGGAAGAAGCTATTCCTATTCTAAAACAAATCAACGAAGTATTTGCTGAGAATGTTGCAGCTGAGTCCAAAAAGAATGGGGGCAAAGATATTAAAAAAGCACCTCCTCCATACATGGAACAACTTGATGATGCAGGTAATTCGACAGGAAAAGTTATTCTTAAATTTAAATCTAAAGCTGCTTACAAACCTGCTATTTTTGATGCAAAGGGTATCCCTATGATTGATAGTAATGTTTGGGGCGGTTCAGAAATTAAAATAAATGGATCTATTGCCCCCTACTACACTCCTTTGATTGGCGCGGGGGTAGCATTGAGACTCCGAGCCGTTCAAGTTATTCAATATGTAGATGCTTCAACGGGTGCGGCTTCAAAATTTGGGTTTGAGGAAGAGATAGGTTATGAACATCAAGCCACTGAAACTTTTGAAAGCATAGCTGCTTCGCCTGTAGCAAGCGTAGAAGACGAACCAAAAGTGCGAGCACCAAGTAAACCACCTGTAGAACCTGCAGATGACCTGTCTGATATTATCAATCAGTGGGCAATTAAATAGGAGGCCTTATGCCGAAAAAATATAGTCAGTCATTTTTAATTGAACTGAATAGTTTTGATGAAGATAGACCTGGCGTGTTATTGGCAAAGGCTTGCGTAAATGCAGACCTTCCCATTATAGAAATTGCTAAGGTCTTTGGAGTATCCCGGATGACTGTTCACAGTTGGTTCCGGGGTTCCCCGATTCGAGATAAGAATGCAATTAAAATTAAAAAATTTTTAAAAGCACTTGAAGAAGAGTGGACATTTCAATTAGAGAACCACACTGAAGAGTTACCTATTTCAAGTATAAAACAAGCAAGGGCTTTTTTAGAGAGCAAAATTATCCCTAAAATAAGTTGAAGATTAATGTGGATTAGGTAAAATAGAAGATGCTCCGTAGATGAAACACCTTCGGAGCGTTTTATTCTAAGGGAGAAGAGGACAAATGCTTAAAGAATTTTACACAAAGGCTATGCCGGACAAGGGAATCTATTGTGTGGCGTACAATATTCCAAATACTGAGCCTTATATAGAAGAATATGTAGACTCTTTGGATAAAGCCGTAGAGTTAATTTACAACAATAAAAAAATGAATCGCAACACTTTCATGACCATGAGTACATTGAAAGAAAAGAAAAGAATTGCGACTAATACTTTATATATTAAATCATTTTATATTGATATAGATGTCGGCGAAACTAAAGATTATAAAACACAAAAAGAAGCTCTTTTAGAGTTAAGTAAATTTTTAGAGGCTACTAAATTACCATTGCCTTCTGTTGTAAATAGTGGTAATGGAGTTCATGTTTATTGGTTTTTAAAACAACAGTTAGATAGAGCTGAATGGAAACCTATTGCAGATCAATTAAAAGAATTATGCCTACAACATGATTTAAAAATTGATAGATTAATTACGGGAGATTCTGTTAGATTATTAAGATGCCCTGATACTAACAATTTAAAACAAACCCCTCCACGACCTACCTTACTTTTAAGAGATGCCCCTACATATGATCTAGAAGTTATTACTAAAATACTTGATAAGAATACTCAACCTTTAAAAGATACTATAAAACGAAAAGCTTTGACAGATGCAGAAAAAACTAAATATGCAAATATAGAAAACAGATTTAAACCCTTACTTTATGACAGCGTTAAAGGTAATCAAAAAGGTTGTGGGCAAATTAAATACTATGTAGAAAATGTAAAAACTGTATCAGAACCTTTGTGGTGGAAGATATTATCCTTGGCTCAAAGTTGTGTTGATCGCGATGAGGTGATACATCTTATATCTGAAAGACACCCGAAATATACTTTTGAGGAAACAGAGAAAAAAGCTACTAGCACTGAAAGAACAATTGATAAAGATGGTAAACCTAAAGGTGGCCCTCATACTTGTGAATCATTCGAAGACGCTAATCCAGGTATATGTAAGTCGTGCCCACATTGGCAAACTATTTCTACACCTGTTCAACTTCATAAATACCCTATAAAAGAATTACCTGCTGTGCATGATATAGCTATTGAAGGAGAAGTCCTCCCTGTTGTTCACAAAGATCTAAAAGGATTACCTGAAACCCTAGATAAAAAGGGATACTGGATAGGTGCAAAAGTAGGAGGGGTATTTAAAACAGTAACAGTCTCTGATAAAAAAGGGGTTTCTCATAAAGAAGACAAAGTAGTTTATGAATATACAATGCGAGCAATTCGGCATGTGAGGAGTTCGGCAGAGGGAAATTGTTTAGTTATTAATGTATTTCACCCGCATGATGGAACTAAAGAGTTTATATTACCCATGAAAGTAGTATATGAAAAATCAGAATTAAGAAAAGAATTAACGAGTCACGGAATTTATTACGAGTCATTAGAACAAGAGGAAATAATCATGAGGTATTTTATTGATTGGGCAATAGATATGCAGAAGAAAAATAAGTACGATGTTATGTACGATCAAATGGGTTGGAACGAAGACAAAAGTTCTTTTGTTATTGGAAACATAGAAATTTCTAAAGATAAATCTATGAAAACTACCCCTATTTCTCCACTAGCAAAATCAGTCGCACCATTTTTAACCACAAGTGGCACTTACAAAGAATGGCAAAACACCGCACAAAAACTAGGTCAGAACGGCCTAGAGATGCATATGTTTACTATGCTATGCGGGTTCGGATCTATCTTGATGGACTTTTCATCAACTTCGGGAGTTGCTATTTCTTTGACAGGAGATTCTGGCGCGGCTAAAACGGGAGCGTTATATGCTGCTTTAAGTATATGGGGGAAGCCCAAAGATTTAGCGGTAATGAATGCAACGGCCAACGCTTTACAAGGACGATTTTTAACACTGCATAATTTACCCATGGGGTTCGATGAAGTGGGCAACAAAAACCCGTACCTATTATCTGATTTTGTTTTATCGGTATCGCAGGGTAAAGCCAAACTTAAAATGCAAGCATCATCAAATATGGAAAGAGATTATGAAGCTCCTGCTTCTTTAATTGCCATCTTAACTTCTAACCACAGTATTTATGATAAGTTAAAATCAATTCGCTCCAATCCTAATGGGGAGGCTGCAAGGCTTATTGAATTTACTGTAAGAAAACCTAAATCATTTATTGATAATGCTAGATTAGGTAAGGAAATCTTTGACGAATTTAATTCTCATTACGGTTGGGCAGGGGTAGAATTTGTGAAGGCCGTTTTTGATTTTGGTGACGAACGAGCAATTAAACAGAATCTTGCTAAATGGGAAAATAGATTTGTTCAAGATTTTGGTAACGATACTGCGTATAGATTTTATGAAAATTTAGTGTCCGTTACTATGACTGCAGCAGAGATAGTTCACAACGCAGATATTTTAAAGATTGACGTGGATCGGGTATATAAATTTATTGTAGGGGAAATGATTACAATCAGAGATGATGTAGTTAAGGTAAATAATGTAGATTATGAAGCGATTCTCCAAGATTATTTAGATGCTAATGTAGATAAGATTCTTGCATTCAAAGATGAAAAAATTATTACTGAACCTTACAGGCAACTAACAGTTAGAATTGATAATGATAAAGACGCTATGTATATTTCTAAACGCGAATTTGATACGTACTTAGGCGAATTAACTATTAGTACTAAAGAGTTTATGTTTCAATTAAAAAGTGCAGGGGTAGATATTGAAGCTGGTGCAAATGTTAAACAAAGAATGAATGCTGGGTGGAAAGATGTATCAAAATCAGCAACTGCTGTTTACAAAATTAAATTAAGCACATTAGGAAAAGATATAAAGGCACTAAACCATGCAGCTGCATAATGACCCCGAATGGTTATTTCCGTTTGAGATGATGGAAATAGGAGATAGTTTTTTTATTCCCACTTTAAAAAGTGCGCCGTTAATTTATGCGATTGAAACAGGAGCTAAAAGAGCAAAGGTCAGAGTAAAAACTTATTCTGTTATTGAAGCAGATTATATGGGGGTACGCACTTGGCGGATAGGTTAACTACCCATTTCTTCTTTTAGATATTCCCTATATTTCTTTGAAATAGTAACGCCGTTAACACTATCGGCAATAGCTTTCTTTCTTTTTTTATAAGAACTATCTCTTGTGGCAGCAGTAATGGGGTTAAGCTTTCCAGTTGTGGATGCATTATATTCATTAATTTTTTCGTTTACTACTTGTAACATTTCTCTATCCCCACTATCTCTAGCTAAGAAAGATGCAGTTAATAATCCTTCACGTTTCTCAAGCATTCTGCGCTCTGCGCTTTTCATAGTATTGTTGCGTTCATAATTTAAAGCTAATTCTTGATTTGTAAATCCAAAAACTTGCATGAAAATACTAAAAGCCCCAAGGTCTTCAACAAGAGGGGCACCAGTGCGTGTACGCGCGCCTTCATTAGTATATCGTACTGCTTTTAATGGGTTACGCAGAAAAGCTGGTAATATTTCTTCTGAACCGCGCATTATAAATCCGTTGTTCATATCCTCTATTCCCCTTCCCACATTTCTCATATAACCGTATGCAGGGCCTAAAGCTGTTTCAAGGATGTATCCCGGCACGCCTATTTCAGATACACGACGAGAATCTTCTCTAAATATTAAATTACTGAAACCTGTTCTTGCGGCTACGTCAACCCTAACCATTTTATTGAGCGGGCCTTTATATCCAATATCTCCAAAAATATCACGGACTTTTTCGTCAAAATCATAAGGTTCATCATCGTCGCCAAACATTGCATTGAATGTTTCTGATAATACATTAGCCGCACCGTATAGAGGCATTCCTTGGAGTCCTGCTATAGTAAAAGACATACCATAAATGCCCACTAATTGTTTTCTTGCTGCATATTTTATAAGTTTAAGGTCTGCTATTTCTTGTTCATACGCTTTAATTTTTACAGGATCTGAGGTCTCAGTAATTAATTTAGCTAATTCAGCTCTTTTAGCATCGCCTCCTTTTGTAGACTCATGAAATAATTTAATAAGTAATGACATCATAGCGTGGGCATATCGTTTAAAAGTAAATATAGTTTTGCCCCAGCCTGTTTGAAAATATCTAGGGCCTACTTCGGGTAGAGCTGTGCCATGAGATTCTCTTGCAAAGTCTCTTGCGACCTCTGCAGCCTTAGCATCAAACCCTGTAGCATTAGGATTTTTTTCTGCTAAGTAGGAAGCTAGATAAGTGACTTCTCTATTAAATCGCTCAGTATTTTGAAATGTCCACGATAACAAAGTGTCTACTCTTGCTTTAATTCCTGTAAATTCTTCTGCAGTTTTTTTTCTCATTTCTGTGAGTTCGTATCCTAATCCACGTCTAAATACCGCATTTTGTAATCCTGCTTCATAAAGAGTCAATATATCTTCTGGAAGCACATCTGCTTGATCAATAAGACCCCTAGCTGCATTTTCTTTGGATCTTAGGAATCCGTTTTTCATTGCAAAGGACCAATCTGGGTAGTACCCTCTATTATTATCAAGCCCTCCATTTTTATATATTTTTATAGCGTCAAACAAAGCGGCGCTACCTTTTACAATACCGTGTTTGGCAATAAGACCTGGACCTACAATAATTAACATTTGAGATAAGTTAACTACGGCAGAGGATATATTACCCGCAATTGTAGTTAAAAAACTTAAGTAAGCTAAATTACCTGATAGAGGATCTGCTACAGGGTTATTAATAAAATGTCTTGATTTTTGAGTAACATCTAATGCAGCATATTGGACAGATGCTTTTAATCCTTCTTTTTTAGCGGGTTCTATTGTCGGGTCATTTTCAATAGTTTCATTTGCAATATTAGCTTGTTCAGAAATTTCACTAGTAGCTTCATTAAATTGTGGAATATATTCCATATTTGTAACTTGATTCGCCATGCGCGCACCGATATCAATAAATCCACCTACTATATCTGGAAGTTCACCTCGAGTTCCTTTTCTTGCTCGAGTGTTTTGACGAACAGCGCTGCTTGGAAACATATCAATATAGAATCCATAAATTTGGTCAATCATTTCTTGTGCTTGTACTGAAACTTTACCGTCTGAATCTCCCATTTGTTCTTTTATAACCCCAATAACTTCTTGGAAAAAATCATTGGGCGGTATATCTTGTGTGCGTGCAGTTTCAGGAGAAACACTAGAAGAAATATATTTTCCACCACTTGATATTATTTCTTCAATTCGTCTATCTAATTCACGAGGAGTTTCAAATCTTTCTACATATACTTCTTGTTCAAAACCTTCAGGAGTTCTGCCCGCAGGTTGATATTTAAGTACGTGTTGGCCTTTACGTCTAAACGGATGATAAAAAACTAGTTGATTAGCTACTAATTGTTCTTTATATTTTTCGGCCTTTTCTGAAGGTGGTATGGGTCTACCTTTAGTATCTTTATCAGGAAGTAATTTAAGAATTGCCGCATTGAATTTTTTTGCATATTGTTGAAATACATTTGAGTAGCCTATAGCTAACATTTGAAGTTCCGCAGGCAGCTGTTTAAATTCTCCTACTAAAGGATGGTATGCATTATCAGGGTCAGTTGGGTCAATACCTAGTTCTAACCGAGCATTTCCTTCTTCACCGCTAGATAAATCATATACAATTCGGGTCCAGTTTTTTATCATGTCTGGACTATATTTAGTTGTTACTATTTGAGAAGGAACCGATTCTATTTTAAAATCACTTGATACTCGTGCGGTGCCATCATAAAAATTTTCTATAGAAATTTCTTCTCCGTTAGGTTTTACAAATTTAAAAGCATTTCTTTTTTCGCCTTTTATAATTTTCATTCCCATTGAGCCTAATCTATCTACCTCTGCTCTAGCTCGATCTGCTTCACCTGCTCGACTATCAAGAAGCTCCATTAATTTTTTAAAAGAAGGAACATACTTGTGATAGAGTTGAACCATAGCGGGCAGACCTAACATACCCATTGACATTTCTCTTAGATTGATAGGTAAGCTACTCATTTTATCTCTTACATCTTCTAATGCTTTAGGAGTGCCTTCACGTATAGAAGTGAAAGCAGCCCCTGCCATATCTAATAATTTTTCAGCAGTTTTAGGACTATAAGCACCTGGAGGATTATCAGCGGAATATAAACTTGGGTAAGTGACTACTTCTTCATTTAATTGTAGTTTTACTGATGGAACGTTTTCTTTAAGCGTTCTATTTAATGAGTATAAAATCATGTCTTGTAAATCACGGGATGTAATTTTTTCTGGATCATAAAAACCTAATCTTCTTAAAAAGTTTTTGACCATTCCCATTACATATCTAAACCAAGTATTTTGTGGAGCCGTTTCACCAATATGAGCTGCAACTTCTCTTAAAAAATTAACGCTTCCAGGTCTGTATCTAACAGGATCAGAACCTGTATAATTTCTTGTTACTTGGGCCCATGCAGCTGCAACAACAGAATCAGTGTCTTTTAGTTTATTAAGTTGTATTAAAGTAGGT
>CAYQFQ010000026.1:0-496 GCA_964416925.1 uncultured Candidatus Saccharibacteria bacterium | reverse complement strand
GGTAAATAATTATCCCCTAACATACCTTCAAGACCATAGTGTTCTCCAATTTCGTGGAGTAACATATCTCGTGCGGTTCCTTTAGGATTTCTATTGGCAATAATAGTTGTTTTTCCAGTTCTAAATCTGTCTCTTTTCGGATTAAATTGATAGAAAGCTGTAACGCCCTCTCCTATATCAAAATCAAGATCTTCTGCAGAATCTATTAAATTAAGTCTTCCTCGAGAAAGGAGTTTATCAATAAGGGGTTGCCCAAATTCTTTGTATAAATCGTTTCTTACTTCTTGCGCGTTATTGTATTTTGAAAGTTTTGCTGCGCCTGCTTGAGAAGGATTTGCTCCAAGTGAGGGCTCTATTGTAGTATCTTCATCTTTAACATACGCGGTTTTCCCTGCAATTTCATTTCTTCTTTGGGTATCTAAAATTTCTTTAGCTAATGTAGGTGTAAAATATCCATCTCGTATAGCTTCAGTAACTCGCTGTTTAAGTATTTTAT
>CAYQFQ010000025.1:8241-9871 GCA_964416925.1 uncultured Candidatus Saccharibacteria bacterium | reverse complement strand
ACTCAGCCCGTCGGCTTCCGTCCTTGCAGTCGGGTCCCATCCCGACTTCACCAGTTTGAAAATTCAGAACCTGGATCCCCACATTCGCGAGGACGACACAAAACATAGTCACTACGCTCGTTGTTTTGTGTCGATTTTACCTCTACGGTCTTGCTAGAGAAAGTCTTGATTCTTTTGTCTTTGTAACATACGCGACTGGTGTGGAAGCGATATAGCCTTTCGAAACTGCAATATCATTTGTTATATTATTTTGTATTGCCACATATTGAAATTCTAATTGCGCGACCTTAGATCTTAATGCCACAATCTTATCGTTTGTATCCTGCCTTACAGAGACATTTACAATTGATGCGGAAAGGAAGCAAATATATAGACTTATGAGCACAAAAAAGAATACAATCATTGCCCAAAAAATGTCCCTCTGCGTATGTGATATTTGTTGTAGTGTTTTTGTGTTCATAATTTAAGTAACATATAACTTATAATCTATAACCCATAACTAAATTTTGAATTCCGGATTTCATTCGTGTCATTCGTGAAGTCGGGATGGGACCCGACTGCAAGACCGGAGGCTGTCGAGCCGAGGTGTGGTCAGAAGATTTTTCACCAGAAAAATACTTGGGACTTCATTCGTGTATTGGCGTCGTGTTCTATTCTTAACTCTTAACTCTTAACTCATAACTCCATTCTTGTTTATTATTCTCAACTTTGCGCTCCTAGATCGTGGATTTACCGCAGTCTCTTCTCTCGTAGCAATTATTGGTCGTTTTGTGATTATTTCTGCCTCACCCTCTTTCGCCAACTCTCTAAAGTAATGTTTAACTATCCTATCTTCGAGGCTGTGAAATGATATGACCGCTATTCTCCCCCCTTTATTTAAAACCTTCCATCCCTCTTTCAATACTTCCTCTAAAGTTTCGATCTCCCTATTTACCGCAATTCTTAAAGCTTGAAATGTCCGTGTTGCTGGATGTATCTTTCCAAATCTATAAGTTGGAGGCACTGCTTTTGATATAACTTCTACTAGTTCTGACGTTGTTTTGAGAGGCTTTGCTTTTCTCGCTTCGACTATCGCTCTTGCGATTCGCCTTGAGTATTTTTCCTCACCAAACCCAAATATAATATTCGCGATTGTTTCCTCACCCCATTCATTCACAATCATTTCTGCAGTCACGTCGCTTTCCACAGCCGTCTTCTTTAAGGTCATAAGAAGAGGTTCATCTTTAAGAAAGGAAAGTCCGCGCCCGCCATATTCGAGTTGGTCTGAACTCCATCCTAGGTCGAGGAGGATTTTGTCCACACCAACAAGATTATGTTTTCCTAAGATTTTAGAAATATTCCCAAAGTTATCATTTTCTAAAATCAGCTGGTCTTTATATTCAGACACAAGCTCTTGCCCTTTTTTAATTGCATCTAAATCGAGATCGGTTGCAATTATTTTTATATCTTTTCCAGAAGCAAGCATTGCCCTTGTGTGTCCACCACCACCAAAAGTTCCATCAAAGACGGTGTCACCATCTTTGAGCTCTAAACCCTGTATTGATTCTTGTAAAAGAACACTTATGTGCATTAGAACGCACCTGCCTGCCCAAGCTTTTCAGCTAAAGCATCGGCTTCTTTAACAACCTTG
>CAYQFQ010000025.1:0-8229 GCA_964416925.1 uncultured Candidatus Saccharibacteria bacterium | reverse complement strand
TCTCATTCCAAAGCTCAACTCGATTGTGAACACCTGCGAACACAACCTTTTCCTTTATCTTCGCAAAATCACGAAGATGCTCTGGAATCAAAACACGTCCTATTGCGTCCACTTCGATCTCAGACGCACCAGAAAGTATAAATCTGTTAATACCTCGGTTATCTGCTGTAAACATATTCATTTCTCCCAACTTCTCCGAAATTTTCTCCCACGCTTTGACAGTGTACATAAACAAACAATTATCCAATCCGCGTGTCACAACAATTTTCTTCCCGATTTCCCTTCGGAACTTCGAAGGAACCGATACTCGGTTCTTATCATCAAAATTGTGTGTGTATTCGCCGATTAACATAACTCGACACTAATTACGAATAAATACCGAATGACACGAATAAAATTACCAAATTCGTCTTCCTGTATTTGTTTTTTCTGTATCTTGTATTCCATTCGTGTAATTAGTGAAAATTCGTGTATTGGTGTCGTGTACCACTCCTTCCCACTTACTTACCATTATATCCCACCCCATACCAAAGCACAACAAAGTTATCCACAGTTAAGTAGCAGGTTATATAGATGTAAGTTTGTAAAGCACAACACAAAAACAAGGCTCTGTTGAGCCTTGTTTTTGAATTACTATTTGTTTTTTATATATGCAACAGTGTATAAAAATCAATATTTTGACCTCGATTCTCAGATGAAATCAAATTCAATCTTTCAGGTATTTTCAGACTCAAAGCCAGACCATTGATTGTTCTTGTGAAATTTAAAGATTTCATAAGCAAAGTCTTTTCGTGATCAGAAATTTTTTCACCTTTTAATAATTTGGATATAATTTCCTTAGAACAGCTAAAGACCGGTTCATTATGTATAGGGAGCACATCTAAAAGTAAGTAATTCCAGTCATTATTTTCAGGATATAAAATCAGATTATCCTCACCTGCAAGCGCCAATATATTCCCTGTCTCATTCGCATATAAAATAATTTTATTTATCAACTCAACAAGTTTATCTTTGAGCTCATTGTCTTCTGATGTTTTTTCTAATACATCTTTCAAAGCATGCGTCTTTGGATTATCTTGCAAACTAAGAAACAAATTTATATCTCCCTCAAACTGAATATCATTTTGAATTAGTAATTTATTTAATGTTTGATACTCAGATAGGTCAAAACCTCTCTCTTCAAGAAAGGTTCCAAAATACAGACCTAAATGATTCGGGTCATTTATAGCCTCTGCTCGTTGTTGCACAATAACGGCAGACCAAACTTCTTTTAAATCCTCTGACCCTTCGGGAGTAACACGTTTTTTCCAGTCGTTTTTAAAAATTTCATCCAATATTTCCTTTGTTATTGGTACCT
This sequence comes from uncultured Candidatus Saccharibacteria bacterium, assembly GCA_964416925.1. GTDB lineage: Bacteria > Patescibacteriota > Minisyncoccia > Phycocordibacterales > GWA1-40-21 > CAYQFQ01. Next base: position 6,872 of record CAYQFQ010000025.1, on the reverse strand, counting down.
TTGTAAGATATCTTCTTTCGGATAAAGTATGTCCGTTCCCAAAATATTTTCTAAGTTGTCTAATCTGAATATTTTTTTGACTAATTTCATCCTCAAGTTCTTTTTTCAAATCACCCGAAAATGTATCTAGCGGTAATTTATATTTTTCATTATCACATAAAATATCTTTAATAATAAATGTTGAAGCTTTTATTATCACATCTGGATGATTATCTACCTCATACACCAAATGATCACCTCCTCTGGCTAGATATTTTGGTTTATAGTGTGCCACCAAATCATGATCCGACGGCAACACATCATATGTTTGTTTTGATTCTAAGGACATAGTTATATATTTTTATTCCAAATGACCAACATCGTTCCACGTAACAATATTCCAACGTGGTTTTTCATCTTCAAACTTGGACTGTTTTAACACTGAAATACTAGCATTATCAACTTCGAGGGTTACAAAAAAATCCCAATACTCATAGGAGGTTAATTTTTCACCCATTACTACATACGCAACAATCATTCGCATTAAAACACCGTGAGTAACCAAGAGAATACTTTCTTCTTTTTGCCCTTCAATGTACTCAAATAAATCAATAACTCTATTTTTCAAGTCAGTAAAGTTTTCTTCATCTGAATGATGCCATTCCAAATCATGAAAATGCTCTTTTATTTGATTATCTACCAATAGAACATTGGGGTCTTTTTTTGGTTTACCAACAAGGCTCGATGGACGCTTACGCTCGATCAATAGTTCTGAAAATTCAATACCTTTATTTAGTAATGCATCAATTGTTTCTGCCGTATGTTTTGCCCTTACTTGAGGACTAGAAATTATTTTATCTATATTAACATTTTCAAATCTTTTGGTGAGCATTTGGGCCTGAGCTTCACCTGATTCAGAAAGAGGAGTAATGCTTCCCTGTCTTAAATCACCAATATTTCCTTCACTTTCACCATGCCTGACCAAATAAATTTTTTTCATAAATATAATATATTACATAAATATTAAACAAACCATCAACCTCAATCAAATTTTCTTGAACCGCATTTTATTAATCTTAACTTAATACATTTTTTTTGAGAACAGTAACAAGACCTTTTAATGTATCAACCTCAACGAGATCTCCGTCAGATAAAAATGAAACAACGCCTGATATACCAACAATGCAGGGAATTTGCAATTCCCTCGAAACAATAGCTGCGTGTGACAAAAGACCTCCATGCTCTGTTATAAATGCCTTAGCCTTTTTCATCGCTGGCAAAAGATCTGGATAGGTACGCGATGATACTAAAATGTCACCTTCCTCCATTTTTGACATTTCAGAAGGTGCAAGAATTATTTTAACCTTGCCCGTGACAACTCCTTTTTGATATGCAATTTGACCTTTCAATTCTTTAATATCATTTTGTATTTCAATTTTAGGTAATTTTTCTTTCCATTTCAAAGCATCCTCCCCTAGATAAATATTCCATTTCCCATTTTCTAGCACTACAATGCTAAATTTTTGTCTTTCTTTTATTAATTCCATATCTGGAAAATTATTTTCTATGAGATGTTTTTCTATTTCTTGAGGTGTCAAATACTTTAAATCTACAACTTCTACAGATAAACGTTTAGCTATTTCCTTAAATAATCCCTGCGCATAATATATCATTTTAAATGTATCATCTAACCTGATTCGCATTGACTCAATAAAATATAGAGTAAACTCTAAGACTTTTTTTTGATACTCGTCGCTCTTTAACATTATCTCAGATACGAGTTCTACTTTTTTTCTCAACTTATTCTTCGTAAGTTCTTGTTTTTTCTTTAAGACATCCTCCAAATCTTCAGTAAATCCTATCAGTTCTTTTAATTCATCAAAAATATCAACTTCTTTTTTTCCGTTATCACTCCAAGCAGCTGTAAGCCATGCAAAATTATTATAAATACATTTAAAATCAAAACCAAGTTCAGGTTCTGATTTTAAGTCCTCAATATTATTTAAGGTGAAACCTTTTTTATAAATTTTTAAAGCTAAAACTCCTAAAGATTCTTCATAAGAAGTAATTGCGGACCCATCAGCTTGCAATAAAACAGGTGAAAGTATAGTTTCTGGATCATACCCTAAAGAAGTAATTACATCATTTAGTTTTTTATTCAGAGCGTTTCCAAAACTGGAAAAATTTTCTTCGTGAAATTCAAAAGAAGTTATTTCAATATATGAATACACATGTTGATAAAACTTAAATAAAGAAAAGTTTTCGAAAAGAGTAAAATTTGTTTTTGTAAGAGTATCTGTATAATTTTTTATATGTATCAAATAGTTTTTTGAGCGCTCCTGCCAATCATCAATTCTGTTTTTTTCATTTAAATATAAATTAAGTAGTTTCTCGCTTACGTCTTCAATTACTTTTTTTTCAACATACCAATATAGTTTTTTATCTTCAAATAAAGCAATATACGTTCCTGTTTTTAAAGCCTCACGCTGCGCCATTCTGGCCCATCCGTTTGTAACAGACAAAATATCCGACATATGTGTATCGTCCACCTGTAGACTTAGAGTAAAACGGTCATCTTTTTTATTTTCCTTATTCATTTTCTTTATTTAATTTAAATGGAAAACTAAAACCACGATAATTAGCAACAATTTCATCTTCTTTTAATATAAACTCCACAGCTTCAGTTTCTTTAATATAGCCACCTAATTCAGCGTATTTTTCTGCATCAATATGACCGTTTCCTTTTAAATACACCAAAGTTGCATCTAATCCGTCACTATGTCCCACGAGACAAATTTTTATTGGTCTTTTAGGAAAATATTTCTTAATAAAATCTCCCAATCTTTTCATTCCTTCAATATGTTTACGTGCAACATCCTCTGGATTTGGTCCAACCTGCTTTCCGTTAATTTTTCCACCTTCTTCAAACCAAACTCTGAGCATTTCTAAGGGTGGAATATTCTCATCTTTGATACGTTTTTGTAAGTGTTGTAAATATATTCCAGGCTTATCAAGTTGGTCCTTTTCCAAAAACCAATCTGTTTCCCAAAGTTGTTTTATAAACAATGGAAAATCAATTATTACTTTTGCTTTATCATTATTCTCAACTCTTTTAACTATTGATTCAACAATAGAAGAATATCCCTTTTTCAAAGCCAAATCAGATATTTCATCACTTGATATAAAAATAATATCTGAACGTCCAACAAATTTATTTTTTAATTCAGAATTATACACCTCGAGAGTTGACCTAGCCCTTGATTCTCCGGAAACTCCACCAGAATATAATATAGAGCCTTCAGACGAAGATTCAATAAGCTCAGCAATTTCCTTGGCTCGCTCTTTTGCAAGTTCAACTCCACCCTCATTTATACCTCGATAGTCAACACTTTCAGGATCATCCTTTGTTGGTTTTGTACTATGTCTAGAAAAATGAAATTCTGGTTCAAATTTGTTTTCCATATTTTATTTGATTATTCTAACAATTCCATTATCTGCATCCACTTCTACCATATCACCATCTTTTAAAACTTTTGTTGCACTCTTTGTTCCAATAATACATGGTTTTTTAAACTCTCTCGCAACAATCGCTGCATGACATGTAATGCCACCTTCATCTGTTACAAAAGCAACAGCCTTTTGCATTGTAGGAAGATATTCTGGAGTAGTCATACCTGTTACTAAAATATTACCTTCCTTAAAATCCTTTAGGGAATCTTTACTCAATATAATTTGAACGATTCCTTTAATTTTACCCATAAAAGCAGGTTGGCCTTTTACACAATCTCCATTTGCTTCATCCTCTATAAAATAGTAGCCTAGAGATTCAATAACTTTACTAAAGCCTTTATCACTTATTAAAGTCAATCCATCCTTAGATAAAATAACCCCATTGCTTCTTTCTTCCAATTTTTCTTCGTTTATAAGATCTCTATTCTCTAGGTAGTTTGTAATTTCATCATATGAAATAAATTTCAATAATTTTTCTTCAAAATTTAACCCTTCATTTACTTTATGTAGTATTTTATCAACCAATTCTGCACCTTTTGGAAAAATCATTTCTGATTCTTTTCTTAATCGCATTGAAATATCAGACATTTTTAAAACATCACTATTTGATTTTACTTCTTGTTCAAACCAATTAGGAATCGTATAAAAAATAACAAAAGGCGCCATTACTCTTTTAATGATTTCAATATACTCTTTATAAATATCTAATATCTTTTCATTAGAATATTCACTAATATCGTCATTTCTTTCAAAAAAATCAAAGGCATTTTGAGTATCAATTTTGTAAGTAGCACATAAATTATCAAACCATCCTTCCTTTCTATTTTTGATTTCAAAAGCATTCATTAATTGATTAGGGTATTCACCTATTGGTCGATACGTTTCAACATGATCAACACATCTATAAAATAAAGTGTCACTGTATGACCAATCTAAATATTTTTGCATACTTTCAGAATATCCTATAAACCATACATAAATATCAATCAGAGGTAGATCTCTGGAAAGAATTTTTTCAACTCTCTTTTTCTCTTTTTTATCAACAACAATAGACAATGTCGTGATTGGTCTACTTTGCACAATATAAAACTTTTCTTCTTCAAAAGCCCACTCTATATCGCATGGGAATCCATAGTGTTTTTCTATGCCTATAATTATTTCAGAAAGTTCAAGTATCTGATCCTTTATAAGCACTTGTGATGACGCTTTTGGTTCATCAATACCCCTCCATTCATTATTTCCATGTTCAATAGAGGTTACATCTGAACGATACAAGGCTCGATTCTGAGTAGAAACATTTATATCTATAATACTTCTTGGCTCTTTCTCAACGACATAAGAATCAGGAGTAATTGAACCTGAAACAATTGCTTCTCCAAGTCCAAAACCAGCTTCTATAATAAGTTGATTTCGATCTTCAGTAACGGGATGCACAGAAAATGCGATTCCGGACACTTCGGAGTTAACCATTTTCTGAACAACAACAGCAACAGAGATTTTTGTTGTGTCTAATTGTTTTTCAAAACGATAAAAAATAGCTCTTGGAGTAAAAAGAGATGACCAACAATGTTGAACTTTTTCGAGCACGTGCTCTTTTGTAATATTTAAATATGAATCAAGTTGTCCAGCCCAGGCATGGTCTTGCCCATCTTCAGCAGTTGCACTTGACCGTACTGCAACGAATTCAGTATTGAGCTCGTCAAAGTCTTTGAGGATATCTGTTTTGATATTTTCTGGAGTCTGGGCATTTTTTATAAGTCCTTGAATCTTTTCTGAAGCAGATTCAACAGTATGAATTTCTTTATGGTCTACTGTTTCTAAAATAGCATCAATTTCTTGCAAAAGATCAGTTGAATGCAAGAACTGTTCAAAAGTGTCGGCGAGCACAACAAATCCTGGAGGAACAGGAATTCCAACTTGGGTCATTTCTCCGAGTGAAGCACCTTTTCCGCCCGCAATATCGGCATCTTTTTTTGATAATTCCTTAAAATTCTTTGTATATGACATTGTGGTTATTATATCATTAAATATTATCCTCACAAAACGAGCCAAACCCTTCGGGTTTGGCTCGTCCGCATTTCGTATTTTCTACTCACTACTCACTACCAACTACTCACTATTTAACCTCCGGCTTCATCAACGGAAACATCTGTGTCTCACGAATTGGCTTATCCAAAAGAAATGAGAATAATCTTTCACCAAAACCAAATCCAAAAACTGGTGGCATACCATGCTCGAGCATTTCCACAAACTCCGTATCAGACATCATCGCCTCTTCATCCCCTTCGCTAATTAGTTTATTTTGAATTTCAAATCTTTTTGCTTGATCTAAGGGATCATTAAGCTCAGCATGAGCTCTTCCGATTTCACTTCCGGCAATTATCACCTGAAACATTTCTGTCTTTCGAGGGTCCTCTTTATTTTCTTTTGAAAGTGGAGCAACAACCTTTGGATGATTCACAAGAAATACAGGGCCGGAAATATTTTTTCTACAATATTTCCAAAGTGAATCCATCATTCGCTCTCTATTTTTTCCATCATATTTTACATTTAGTTTCTGCAAAGCTTCTTCCATCTCCTTTTCAGTTGAATCTAAAACATTCACTCCTGTTTGTTTTTCTACTTCTGCAACATAATCAATTTCACCCCATTCTTTACCTAAATCAAAGGTATGACCCCTCGTTGTAAATTCTGTTTTCCCAAAGACTTCTTGTGCTAATTTGATATACAAATCTCTCACCAAGGCCTTGCCTTCGTCCAAATTCATAAAAGCAGAGTAGCATTCCAAGTTTGTAAATTCCTGCAAGTGATCTGGGCTAGTACCTTCGTTTCTGTATACCTTTCCAATTTCAAAAGTTCTAGCAAAACCACCAGCCATTAATCTTTTCTGCCAGAGCTCACCTACTGAAATTCGTAGATATACATCTATATCAAAGTCGTTGTGATGTGTTTTAAAAGGTCGAGCTTCTGCGCCACCTGTTGTAATTTCTAGAGTCGGCGTTTCCACTTCTAGGAAATTTTTATCATTAAAGAAATCTCGGGCAGTCTTCCAGAATTTTGCTTTCTTTACAAAATATTCACGAATTTCTTCATTGCCCAAAAGATCGAGATATCGCTTTCGAAATCTTTCATCAGCATCTTGCAAGCCGTGCCATTTTTCAGGAAGAGGAAGAAGAGTTTTTGTAAGCATTCTCCATGTTGAAACTTGAATTGTTTTTTGACCGGTTCGAGTAACAAAAAGAGTACCGGACATTTCAACAAAGTCCCCAATGTCTACAGTATCAAGAAAAAGTTCAAAAGCTTCTTTTGTACTTTCTTCATTTTTTAGCAATGCTTGAAAATTTGCTGTACCATCAAAAAAGTTTAGGAAGATTAAAGCTCCT
>CAYQFQ010000024.1:0-10544 GCA_964416925.1 uncultured Candidatus Saccharibacteria bacterium | reverse complement strand
AATTCATGCAGTCCCGTAGTAAGAAATTCTCATTTCTTTACTACTGGGATAACAAGAAATTGACAAAAAGTCCAATTCAAGAACCACCCGACTCTAATTGACATCATCTTTATTTGTAATAGTATTCAAATCAGAAAAAGGAGGTCCAATAGGTAAGCCGAAGAAATCGAGAAAAGTATCTGATGGGTGTGCGTCCGGCAAACATGGTGATTGCGACAAGACGGCAAAGCGTGCGGATGGAAAACCCTGTAAATGCCAATGCCCCTGCCACAATACCACCAAGCCCGCAAAATAAAAAGCTGTTAATATCCCCACAAGCAGTGAAGCTTGATGGGGATATTTTATAAACCCAAAATGAATTTCTCTAAAGCAATATAAAAATCTATTTTTCCTCTGTGAGCTTCGTGATACATAGAAACTAAATCAGAAGACATTTTTTCCAATTCTGATTGCTTATATTTTTGAGAATATGATTTCGATTTCTGAAATGGATAAGGTTTCATGTTTGCTTCTTCTGCAGTCTTACACTTTAATGCAAGTAACATGCTTTTCACCTGCCAAAAGAAAATACCATGGACTTCCTCAGCTGGGACAGTTTCAGCAAGAGCGTCTTGATACAATCTCCATAGCACCTTCTTATCTCTTGACCCAAGAGCATCAGCAAATTCAAAGAAATCTATCTTCTCCCCTATCTGAGCAAGCTTCTCCTTCTTGCTCATTTCGCTTTCTTTTTTATTAAATTCTTGACTCTTTGCAGAAACCTTTGAAATCTTTTCTAAAGTCTTCGCGTCTATTTTATTTTCTAAAAGAATAAAAATATTGTCTGAACCAGCGATTTCTTTAATGTTTTTGATTACCAAACTCTTCGATTCTTTATTTTCAAAAACCTCATGAAACAAAATTATAAATTTATTTACAAACAACGCCTGCCCTCCTACAAGCTCATCGAGGTGACTTTGAGATAATTCGTCTTCCTCAGTAAATTTACTAAACACAGCATCTTTCTTTTTCGCAAGTAAAGAATCAACTATTTCCCAAGCCTTTTTTCTCGCCTTATCTTTGTCGGTGCCGTAAATAAGATATATCATTTATCTAGAAGAATTAAGGAGCTTACTGCAATAGAAGCTGTTTCTGCGCGCAATACTTGTTTACCGAGACTGACAGAATCAATACCAAGTTCTTTGAAAAAAGACTTTTCTTCCTCATCCCAACCTCCTTCAGGACCTACAAGTATTCCAACTTTTCCAACAATGTCTTTTGTTTGAAACTTTTTTCCATCAAAATCTAGAACATACAACTTTCCATCGAATTCTTTTAGTGCAGACACCAAGTCGCTTGGTTCAAAGATAACAGGAATATTCACCCTACCCGACTGTTCGCTCGCTTCAATTGCAATCTTACCAAGTCTTTCAAGATTTAAGTTTTTCTTTTCACTTCTATGAGAGATAACTGGGTGAAATGCAGACACTCCTATTTCTGTACACTTCTCTACAATAAATTCAAAATTATCTTTTTTTATGATTGATTGAAAGATATGTAATTCAATTTTATTATCAATTTTAGCTTGTTTTTTCTCTTCTATTGAAAGGACCACTTCATTTTTTGACATTGATTCAATAGATGCGGTGTATTCAAAACTAGTCCCGTCAAAAATTATTACCTTATCTTGAATGTTCAATCTAAAAACCTTCATCCATTGATGAATTAGTTCTGCGTCTTTTATTATTAAACTGTTACCTTCTATTTTATTTTTTATATAAAATCTGTGAATCCTCATAAATGTTTCTATATTATATACTATATCGCAAAGAAAAAAGAAATCTGTCTTGGTTTAAAATTGATTAAAAAAAAGCCGCTCCCAGAGGAAAGCGACTTGCGTGAAAAGAAAGAACAAAATGAATCTCCGTGCCGCCCCGAACTTTACCAGGCGGAGTACGCGCGGGGGGGGGGGGAGAAGCCCGATACTTCATGGGCGACACGGAGAAAATATCCTTTTGAGATTATAGCAAAGAACACTTTTAAAGTCAATAGCTAAATATTGTAATTATCCAAAATCCATTTAAATCAATTAAATACACGCTTTATTGGCTTTCTTGATCTCCTAAACCCATCTACGCAGGCAAGCATGCTTCATTATGGGACAGCACAGATCAGTTATAATTATATAACTGATTTATTTGTATATTTTAGTTTTTTCTGCTATTTTTAGCTTAATACGAGACCGGTTATCAGCTAATAAAAAACATTACAATGAATTTAATACCCACAGTCATAGAAAAAAGTCAGTTTGGAGAAAGAGCTTTCGATATTTATTCACGACTTCTTAAAGAAAATATAATTTTCCTCGGTGGTGTAATAGATGATGACATGGCAAATATTATAGTTGCTCAACTTCTTTTCCTCCAGTCAGAGGATCCAAAAAAAGATATACATCTTTACGTAAACTCACCCGGAGGTGCAGTTACAGCGGCGCTTGCTATCCTTGATACAATGAATCACATAAAAAATGATGTTTCTACCGTATGTGTAGGAATGGCAGCCTCTGCTGGAGCCTTGATCCTTGCTTCTGGTAAGAAAGGAAAGAGATTTTCTCTACCAAACTCAGAGATTATGATCCATCAACCAATGGGCGGAGCGCAAGGACAGGCATCAGACATTGAAATAAATGCAAAACAGATACTAAAAATTAAAGAAAAGCTAAATAAGATGATGGCCGACTATACAGGCAAGACTTTGGCCCAAATAGAAAAAGATGCTGACAGAGATTACTACATGTCTGCAGATGAGGCTAAGAAATACGGGATTATTGATAAGGTGATATAAAATGCTGAATATAGAATATTGAATTTAGAATTAAGACAAAAAAGAAGGGAAAAAGACGATTTTTGCAAAGCAAAAATCGTCTTTTTTAATCAAATTCTTCAAACCAAGATCATTATTTGAAACAATAGACAAAACCCCAAAACTACTATATTATGAGTAAGTTACTAATTTAATTTAAAAAGCGCAGTCTTTGTAAGATTACAGAACGTTATATGTTTAAAAAAGTCAAAAAATTCATTTCGGATACCAATATTCTAGCCGGTTTTAAAAGGAATCAAAAACTTGTAATAGCATTACATTCTATAGTCTAAAAGGGCGAAGCTTTTCGCAATTTTATGTCATTAAAAATATTCATACTTCTCGCGGGGCTCGCGGGTCTTATCGGTATAGCGATAGGATATTTTTTGCGTCTCATCATTTCTCTCGGTAAGAAAGGTTCTGTCGAGCTTGAGATAAGAAACATGATGCTTGATGCAGAAGAAAAAGCTAAAAAAGTAGTTATCGCGGCTGAGACAAAGTCAGTTGAAATAATGAAAGAAGCAAAGCAGGAAAATAAGGAAAAAGAAGAAAAAATAAGACAGACAGAAGACCGTCTCATCAAAAAGGAAGGGCTTCTTGATCAAAGACAGACAGATATTGATAAAGAAGTAGAAAACATTAAGACAAAGATAGTCGAGATTAAAGAAATCAGAGAAAAGACTGAACAGGTTGAGGTACAAAAGAAAGCTGAGCTACAAAAAATATCAAAACTTTCCGAAGAGGAAGCTAAGAATATTTTACTCTCTTCTGTAGAAAAAGAGCACGAAGAGGATATTTTGGCTCGAATGAAGAAACTAGATGAAAATGGCGAAGAAAGATTAGAAGGAAGAGCAAAAGAAATACTTGTATCATCAATACAAAGACTTTCCTCTTCTGTCTCACCAGACATAATGTCCACAATAGTTTCTATCCCTTCCGATGATTTGAAAGGAAAAATTATAGGAAAAGAAGGAAAGAACATTAAAGCTTTCGAAAGAGTCACCGGAGTTGAAGTTATCGTAGATGACTCCCCTGGTGCGATTACTATATCTTCTTTTGACCCAATCAGAAGACAAGTTGCAAGAATCGCTTTAGAAAACTTGTTAATAGACGGAAGAATACAACCTGCAAAAATTGAGAAGGTTGTTGAAAAAGCACAGCAAGATATCGGAAAAATTATAAAAGATAAAGGAGATGCAGCTATTTATGAATGCGGAGTGCTAAATCTTGACCCAAAGATCGTTTCAATCTTAGGAAGACTTCATTTCAGAACTAGCTATGGACAGAATGTCTTGCAACACTCTACAGAAGTCTCTCACATTGCTGGAATGCTTGCTGAAGAAGTAGGTGCAAATGTCTTAGTCGCTAAAACAGCAGGTCTTTTACACGATATCGGAAAAGCAATTGACCATGAAGTATCTGGAACTCACGTTGAAATAGGAAAAAGAATACTGCAGAAATTTGGTGTAAGTGAGGATATTATAAAGGGAATGCAGTCACACCACGAAGAATATCCTTATGAGACACTTGAGTCCATAGTTGTCCAAGTTGCTGACCAAATATCTGGAGGAAGACCAGGAGCAAGAAGCGATAGTATAGAAAATTATTTAAAGAGACTTCAAGAACTTGAGACTCTAGCAAACGCTTTCCCTGGTGTTGAGAAATCATATGCATTACAAGCCGGAAGAGAAATAAGAATCTTTGTATACCCTGAACAAATATCAGATTTAGAAGCTAGGGAAATGGCTAGAGATGTAGCCATCAGAATAGAAAGTGAATTAAAATATCCAGGAGAAATAAAGGTTACTCTTATCAGAGAAACAAGAATCACAGACTACGCAAGATAGCCGTTATTTTGAAACATCCCAAAATAACCAATAAAATAAAGGCGATTTTCGAAACGAAAATCGCCTTTATTAATTATATTACATAACAAAAAGGTATTTTTTCAAGAGTTGTTTTCTATTTGAGCAAGTAATACAATAGTCTAAGGTCATTTAAGCCAAAATTTTGTTTGCTCAACAAAATTAGGTTAATGTAATTAGGTCGAAGTATTAGTAATTAAGCGCGATTATGACCTAAGCGCGCAATAATTTAAGCCCTCAATAAATAAAGGGCAAATAAAAAATTATGAATAAACAATCTCTAGTTGAAGCAGTTCACGCAATTCTTAATGGAACAAAAGTCCAAGCAGAACAAGTTGTTGATGCTGTTTTCGATTCTATCGTATCAGGTTTGAAGAAAGGTGATGATGTATCAATCGCAGGTCTTGGTATCTTCTCTGTAAAGGCAAGAGCTTCAAGACAAGCAAGAAACCCAAGAACAGGCGAGGCTATAACAGTCCCTGCTATGAAGGTTCCAAAATTCAGAGCTGCTAAAGCTTTGAAGGATGCAGTCAAATAAATAATGCTTAAATAAAAAAACACCCCTTAAGGGGTGTTTTTTTATATTTAAAAAACCGCCACTGGATATGGCGGTTCTTGAAAAGCGATTACCGTGAGCAGATATAGAACGTCTCCAGTGAAGGTTTGCCAAATTTACGGACTTCGATCTCGACGGTGACCTTGGAAACAGTGATATCGTCACGTCTCGCATAATACGCCTGCGATGCGTGCTTCACGAGGACTTTCCCAGAAGCATTCGGTATGACACCCTCACCATTAGTTGACGAGAAGACCGCCTGTGCAATCATCCCTGCAGCCTTCACAACTTTACGTGACACCTTGAAATCTTTCATCTTCCCCTGTCTCTTTCTTTGCTATACGCGTTTTGAACTCCTTATATATATTAACAATATTATTTATCTTTGTCAAACTTACTTAATCATAAAAAACCGCATCCCGCGGTCTTTTTATTTATATAATAAATAATATAAAGTTAAGCTGCGATCTTTGAGGCATTCATTAACCTCTCCCCTGCATCTTCAACATTTAATTCTGGAAACTCCGGTTCAAGATTTAAAGCAAGAGATAAAATATTATCAATTTCTTCTTGAGTCAATCCTGCATCTTTGATAATTTGTTCTAGATTATCAGTAGTAAAACCAATTTCAGGAAACATTTTAGAAAATGCTCCAAGCTTCATGATTTGTTTAGATTCTTTATCATAGACACTCTCTGCATCATTTTTAACTTCCGGCTTTCCCGAAAAAAATTCTCCTATCCCTTTAAACATTTTATTAATATTTGTCTCGAACTTTGTCGAGAGATTAATCTAGTAATAAGATAATTATACTATATAAAGAATTAAAAAGCCTTTCGGCTTTCATTTTGTGCGGGTAAGGCGAATCGAACGCCTAACATCTGTTTGGAAAACAGAAGTTTTACCATTAAACTATACCCGCTTTTATCTAAGACTTTGTGATAGTAACAAAAAAGGACTCAAAAATCAATCTGAAATAATACTACTTCTCAGCGACAACTTTTGATATTTTTATCACTTCCTCAAAATTATCCCCTTCCTGTACTTTTTGTTTTCTTTTGAAACCACATCTCTCACATCCATGCGTCATGATATATTCACCAGAAATGAATTCAATCCAAATTGGTGCCATGAGTCCACCACATGTCTCTTCTCTATCGCCTGGATTAACATCTACATGCTTACTATAAAGGCATCTCGAACAGTGATTAGTATAACCAGTTCCTGAGATTCTTTCCCCACATTTTTCGCAAATAAAATCTTCAATTCTTCTTTGAAATTTTATTGACATTGTGTGTAAAAATTATGTTTTTGCATTTAGTTTTTGAGACGAGATTTTCCCGCGACTAAAGTTTCGCCGTCGCTCAACTTTGTCTGGGCACCAGCTCACTATTTTTTCTGCTGAAAAAATATAGCTCCGCTGTTCAAATCTCTTTTTAAATAAAAACTTTTTTATTTAAAACGCCCAACGACAAAAAACGTCTTCGTCATTTTCTGTCGGGGCGCCGAGATTTGAACTCGGACTGCATGCTCCCAAAGCACGTATGCTACCGTTACACCACGCCCCGATATTAAATTATTTTTCTCAACCACTCTCTACCTTTGCCACCTTTTAAAACTTTTTCCCTAGCCATCGCTTCGCTTCTTTTCTCAAAAGTTTCTTAATAGACAATCTTCCACGGAATACCGTATTTTGTTGATTTGGATAACCCCGTGTTATGTCTTCTCAATCTATCACTTATACAATTGGTTTGTCCAATATAAATATCTCCTTCACTATTTTTTAAAACATAAACAAATAACATCTTTTGAACTTGGACTGTCCGCCTCAGGCGGATATGCTACCGTTACACCACGCCCCGATATTAAATTGAACTCTTCGATTACTGAAAAGATATTAGCATAAATAAATGCATAGATAAAGACCCGATCGATTATCTCGTTACAGACATCTTATCAAACCTATTCATTATCTCTTTAAATGTGTCTGGACTTGTCGTCAATACAACAGTGCTTTTATCGACAACAGAATACAAAAATATTATTTCTCCATCTTTATCTTTTATGACTCGCGTATCTTTGTTCTTTATAACCACATCCTGAAACCTCTTTACTTCCTCACCAAGTATTGGTCTACCTGCAGAATCAACCTCGTTTGCGGTCTTAAGACCAAACAACTCAGAGAAGTCATACCAAAGGGCATTTTCCCACGCAAGCATGCCAGCAAAAGTTGTTTCATAGGAGCCAACTTTCAAAATTAGAAACTTTTGATTACCGTTAAAACTATGCATACCAAACATGAAAGGATCTTTTAATGTACGTAACATGCCTTCTGGAGCTCTCGCTTTAATTAATTCAAGAAATCTTTTTGCTGTTATAACCTTCGCCGGAGCCTCTGATGTTTGTACACCGCTTCCCTCCGTCATGTAAAACTGTCTGATCGAACCTAGTACAATTGAAATTTGTCCCACTCTCTCCCCTAAAGTTTTTGCAATTCTGTCTTTATTTAATTCATCGATATTTATTTTTTCAGTTGTGTCCGAGACTATGAGTGATGAAACCAAAGTTGGATCTTCGGTCGGAATTGTTGTCTGATTTTTTACGAGAAAATACGGAATTGCAAATGTTAAAATCCCAGCCACGACCAAAATAATTATAATAATAAATATCTTATAATTTTTTTCAGCCTTCACTTCTTCTTGTGCCACCTCATCGGTCATCTTTCTGATCATCTTATTATTTTCAGCCACAGCAATATTCAAAGAAGAAATATGTTGAGATCGAATTGTCTCCTCCATGTCGCTTTTGTAAGTTCTAATGATAGATTTTACCTGAGGTGTTTCATCTTGTGGATTTTGTGGTGTTTGGTTTAACCCACTTCCAATTCTTGTTTCTGGTCTTGTAGGAATTTGATTACTTGTTTTATGTGCTAATGGATTTGGAGAAAGACCCCCAACGCTCTTCTGGGGTTCGCTGTTTAAATATTTATCGAGTTCACTTTTAGTCGTAGCTTGAAGTTTACTCTGTTCTTCTGTTACATTTGTCTCTTCGTCCATAAATATTTGTATATATGACATTATACTAAATGCCGAACATTTTGTCTTCAGAAGACTGAACAGAATATAGAATGTTGAATACAGAATGTCATAAGGAATAAAAAACCGCCTAAGCGGTTTTTTATTTTTCTTGTCCCCTTATACCCGCCTCTTCGGCGGGTCGCCGAAGAGGCGACTATTTTTGTGGAAGTGTGGGTCCTGTTGGTCCTTTTCTTTTTATAAAATCTGGATAGAGAGCTTTTATAGAAAGAGCGATTCTTTCTTTTTCATCTACTCCCTTCACTGTCACTGGAACTTTATCCCCTACCTTAATATAATCAGCAACATTATCAACTCTAAAGTTTGCAATTTCTGATACGTGCACGAGACCTTCTGTTCCCTCTGCAATTCTAACAAATGCACCAAAGGCTTCTACCCTAGTAACAACACCCTGAAACTTTTCTCCCGCTTTGTATTCATGTGTCATCTGTTCAACTATAAGTTTTGCTTTTTCTGCTGAACCATTCTTACCAGTGAAGTATACTGTTCCATCATCTTCGATATCAATATCAGCACCAGACTTTTCTTTTATTTCTTTTATAATTTTTCCTCCTGAACCAATAACTCCACCGATCTGATCTTGCTTAATTTTGATTGTGAGAATCTTTGGAGCATTGATACAAATATCTGCTCTTGGTACAGAGATTGCAGAAGTGATAACATCAAGAATTTTGAGTCTTGCTTGTTTTGCTTTTTCAAATGCTTCGGCTAAAACATCAATTTTAATTCCATCAACTTTTACATCCATCTGAATTGCTGTAATTCCTTCTTTTGTTCCAGCAACCTTGAAGTCCATATCTCCGAAGTGATCTTCTGGACCTTGTATATCTGTGAGAATTTTATAATTGCCATCTTTATCTGACATAAGTCCGGATGCGATTCCGGCAACAGGTCTCTTCATTGGTACTCCTCCATCCATCAAAGCTAATGTTGAAGCACAAACTGAACCCATAGAAGTAGATCCGTTTGATGAAAGTGCTTCAGACACGAGTCTAATAGTATAAGGGAAAGTTTTCTTGTCTGGAATCATTGGGAACAATGCTTTCTCAGCAAGAGCTCCATGACCAATCATTCTTCTATTTGTGGTTCCTATTCTACCTGTCTCACCTGTTGAATAAGGTGGGAAATTATAGTGGTGCATAAATCTTTTATCTTCACCAATTTCCATACCATCAACTATTTGTGCGTCCTTTGGACCTCCCAAGGTTAATACAGAAAGCACGTGAGTTCCTCCTCTGTAAAATATTCCTGAACCATGAAGCATTGTTGAAATGCCACCAGCCTGCGCAAAAAGTGGTCGTAGATCATCCATTCCTCTACCGTCTGCTCTCTTGTTATTCTTTATGGCTTGCTCGTGAATATATGCATCAAGAGTATCCTCAAAAAACTTTTCAGCAAAACCTCTTTCTTCTTCAACTATATTTTCTTCGACAAGCTTATTCCATTCCGACTGAAATTCATCAATTTTTTTATGTCCAGGTGTCCCACTCATTATGAACTCACCAAGTTTGGATACCATTTTCTCTGCAAAAAGAGTTTTGATAGATTCTGGCATAACAGGTTCTGGGATCGCAACTTTCGCTACACCGATTTCTGCAATCACCTGTTTCTGCCATGCATTTATTTTTTCAATTTCCGTCGATGCAAGTTTAAGCGCTTCTACAGCTGTGGACTCTTGTGATTCATCTCCGCCAAGCTCAATCATATTGATCAGGCCATCTTTTCCACAAGCAACCAAATCAATTTCATAGTTTTCGTTATCTCTTTCTAAAAATGTTGGATGAAGTTGGAATCCATCATTTCTATGCTTCCCGACTCTAACCGCACTGACTGGTCCGCCAAAAGGAATCTTTGAGACTCCAAGAGCAAGTGACGCAGCAATAACACCGAGCACATCTGGATCATCTTGGTCTATTGCAAGCACAGTAACAACAACTTGAATTTCATTTCTAATCCACTGATCAAAAAGTGGTCTGATCGTTCTATCAATAATTCTTCCTGAAAGAATTGCCTCATCAGAGGGCTTTCCTTCTCTTCTCACATATCTTGAACCTAAAATCTTACCGGAAGCGTAAAACCTTTCTTCAAACTCTACTGTGAGTGGAAGATAATCTCCACCTTCTTTCGAATTTTTTGAAATAACAGCAGTAGCAAGTATTGCGGTATTTCCATATCTTAAAATTACCG
>CAYQFQ010000023.1:0-10770 GCA_964416925.1 uncultured Candidatus Saccharibacteria bacterium | reverse complement strand
CCCGAAGGCGAGAGATTTACAGTCTCCTGGAATAGCCGCTATCCGACCGGCGCATTGCAAGTATCATAGCAGATTATTTAATATTTTCAAACATAAAAAGACAGATTCAGATTTAAATAACCGAGGAGAAGCCTTTTTAGAGATCCAAGGCTTCACCTCCGTTATTGAAACAGTTACCTCACCGCTTCCAATTCGGCTTCCTCAATTATTGATCCCTTCTTTCCTTTTTTTATCTCAAAAGTCAATTCCTTGTCCGCCGAAGAGGAGGAACCGTTTTTCAATCCTATTATTACTGAACCACCTTTTGTTATACTTCTAGAAATTATCATTGAAGCAACCGGATTTAATATTTTTGTTTGAATCAATCTCTTTAATGGTCTTGCACCGTATTGTGGATTATAACCTTCCTGTGCCAAGTAATCTAAAGCAACCTTTGAAATATCTAATTTTATTTCTTTAACTTGCAATCTTTCTTTCACAAGTCCAATCTGAATATCAACAATTTCTCTTATTGCTTCTTTCCCTAAAATGTCAAAGACAATCACATCATCTAGTCTATTCAAAAATTCCGGTTTAAAGAAATCTTTGAGACTTGCCATGACTTTATCTTTTACACTCTCATACTCATCTTCTTTTTCGTGAGAACTTGCAAAACCAAGTTGTTCCATTTTATCAATATACTGGGCACCAATATTTGATGTCATAATCAAAACAGTATTCTTAAAGTTCACTACTCTACCTTTTGAATCTGTAAGTCGTCCACCATCAAGAACCTGAAGTAGCAAATTAAATACCTCTGGGTGTGCTTTTTCTATTTCATCAAAGAGAACGACTGAATATGGTCTATGTCGAACAATCTCAGTCAAATTTCCACCCTCTTCATAACCTACATAACCTGGAGGTGAACCGATGAGTTTGGAGATAGAATGTCTTTCCATAAGCTCAGACATGTCTACACGGACAAGTGCTCTCTCATCATCAAAAAGAAATTCAGCGAGAGCCTTGGTAAGTTCTGTTTTACCAACACCCGTCGGGCCAAGAAAAATAAATGAGCCAATGGGACGATTCGGATCTGCAATTCCCGCACGAGATCTTTTGATTGTATCTGCAATCTTTTTTACCGCTTCATCTTGACCAATAATTCTCTTTCTTATTTCTTCCTCCATCCTGTTGAGTTTGTTTGCTTCACTTTCAAGCATTCGAGACACTGGCACACCCGTCCATCGACTTACAACTGAGGCAATATCCTCTTCTGTTATTTCTTCTTTTAGAATTCTCCTTGTTGATTGAAATTTCTTTAACTTCTTACTTTTTGCTTCTAGTGCTTTTTCTAACTGTGGAATTTTGCCATATCTGATTTCTGCAACTTTTGATAATTCTGCGTGAATTTCGGCGTTGTCAGATTCATTTCTGAGTGCCTCAAGTTCTCTCTTTATTTCTTTAATATCATTTATAGTTTCTTTCTCATTTTTCCAGCGCAACTCAACATCAGAAGTTTTTTCTTTAATTTCTGCGATTTCTTTTTCTATTTTATTCAGTCTTGAAAGAGTTTCTTTATCTTTGCCCGATTTATTATCAACTTCTTTCTTAAGGGCCTCTTTTTCAATCTCAAGAGTCATCTTCTTTCTTCTTGCTTCTTCAAGTGCTGGAGGCATCGTCTCAAGAGAAATCTTCAAAGCAGAAGCAGCTTCATCGATAAGATCAACTGCTTTATCAGGCAAAAATCTATCTGTAATATATCTACTACTTAAATTTGCTGCAGCAATAATAGAGTCGTCGGTAATTCTTACACCGTGATAAAGTTCATATTTTTCTTTTAGTCCTCGGAGTATTGAAATAGTATCTTCAACAGAAGGCTCGCTCACAAGCACTGGTTGAAATCTCCTGGTCAAAGCGGGATCTTTTTCAATCTTCTGGTATTCCTTTAAAGTCGTCGCACCTATGGTTCGAAGTTGTCCACGAGATAATGCAGGCTTTAGCATGTTTGATGCGTCCATGGAGCCCTCAGCGCTTCCAGCACCCACTATAGTGTGTATTTCATCAATGAATAAAATAATTTTGCCTTCTGAACGCTCGATTTCTTTAATTATGCTTTTTAGTCTTTCTTCAAATTCTCCTCGATATTTTGTACCAGCAATAAGCATACCAAGGTCAAGTGAAACAAGATCTTTATCTTTCAAAGATTCTGGGACATCACCTGATGCCATTCTATTTGCAAGTCCCTCGACAATAGCAGTTTTTCCAACACCCGCTTCTCCGATAAGAATAGGATTATTTTTTGTCCTTCTTGAAAGTATTTGGATAAGTCTTGCTTCTTCATTATCTCTTCCTATCACAGGATCCAACTTATTTTCTTTCGCAAGCTTTGTTAAGTTTCTTGTATATTTCAATATAGACTTATAAGTCTTTGGCTGTAAGTCATTTATATTTTGACTTGCCTTAAGTTCATTAAAAATTGTTATTACAGCTTCTTTTTCAATTTTAAATCTTTTCAAAAGATCGTTTGCTGAACATGGAGTGCTAAGTATTGAAATAAATAAATGTTCAGTAGAAATAAAGTTATCTTTCAAATCTAGAGCAATTTTGGAAGACATATCAATAATTTGCGCCAAATCTGGAGTCAGATACAACTGATAAGATGAAGACACCGTGCTTGTTGTATTGCCAGAATCCAAAGAATCCACAATCGAGTCAGTCAGAAAAATTGAATCAACTTCAAGCCTTTCAAGAATTGTCGCAATCAAGCTCTCTTCTTGCATCACCAAAGATGCCAATAGGTGCATTGGATTTACGTGGCTTTGGCCTCGCTCAACAGCGAGTTCATGAGCTCTCCTGATTGCTTCTTTTGCTTTGGTTGTGAAGTTGTTGAATGGGGGCATATATTTTTAGCTTAATTAAACGTCTATAATAGAAAATATAGAATACTCCTAAGAGGTTTTTAATACAACTGGAGCTTCAAGTAATTTTTTTATAACAATTGAAGGAACAAATAACCCTGTTTTTTCACCCTCCGAAGAAAATACTTTTATTCCCATAACGTCACCAGAAAGATTTAATAATGGTCCACCCGATGTCAAACTTTGTGAAGATAAATTCGTATCCAAAGAAGCAAGTGCCTTTTCAATCTTCTCTGTTGTTGTGGCTGTGGATGATGCCGTTGGCTCAACCGGTACAATAACTTTAATGTCTTTTGTATAAACCGATGAAACTATACCTGTTGATACAAAACTTTTTAACTCTCCTCCCACAAATATTACAGTTTGACCAAGTTGTGGAATTGAATCAGATAGAGAAGCTTTCTTAAAGGTAGGCATTTTATCCGATGTTGTAGTTGCAAATTTTAGAACTGCAATCTTTTCACTATTTTCTGACCTAACAATATTTAAGTCGAGCTGAGTACCATCTGACAAGACACCAATGTACTTCGATGTTGAATAGATTAGATAATTGTCTGTGACAACACTTCCATCATCAGATACTATCACTCCAATAGCTACAAATACATCTGAATTTTCCCCGTCAACTTTTGTCCTAAAAATTCTAACTATTGAATCTGAATTTTTACCTATAGATTCTACAATCTTATCCTCCTCTTTAACCACGATTGTCTCTTTTGTAACAACGGTCTGCGTATTTATCGTATCGGTCGGAACAACCTTTTCAATTGTTCTCTCTACTACTCTATTGATAGTCTGAGTCATTGTCTGAGGGACTTGATTCATCAGAGCGACTGTAATAATACCCGTTGCTATGGAAGTCACAAAACTCACAAGTAAAGTGAGTAGAACCATTTGTTGTTTGGTAAGATCTTCCATATAGTGAGTATAATAAAACTATTTAAAATAAAAATCAAACTATTTCTAATAATGTCTTTAATAAATTTTTAATGTCTGACATCTCTGTATCTCTACCCAAAGTGAAACGCAAAGAAGATATGGCAATATTTTCCTTCTCATGCTCTGGACCATCGAGAAGTGCCTTAATAACAAAAGAACTCTCTGAACTTGATTCACAAGCACTTCTGGTGGAACAAATAAAACCTCGCTCATCAAGCTGAAGAACCATGAACTCTCCGTCTTTCCCTGGGATAGATATATTGATATTGTTTGGTAGTCTATCTTTTTGATGACCATTTATCACGACATTTGGAACAAATTCTTTCACATGCTCAAAGAAATAATTCCTCATTCCCTCTAATCTCTTTAATTCTTCTGTTCTTTCTTTTATTGTAATTTTTGTTGCTTCTGCTAAACCCACAATAGCTGGAAGATTTTCTGTCCCTGGTTTAAGTCCTTTTTCTTGACCGCCTCCAAACATAATTGGTGAGATTGTAACTCCTTCTCTGACATACAAGGCACCAACACCTTTCGGCCCACACATTTTCTGGCCATCAATAGTAATAATATCTACACCAAGCTCCTCCACATTCATATTTAAATATGGAGCAGCTTGACTAGCGTCTAGATGAACATAAGGAAAATTAGAATCATTTTCTTTTCTAATGAATCTAACTAACTTCATTATTTCCTTAATTGGTTGTATTACACCAATCTCAGAATTGGCATATCCGATCGATACCAATACAGTATTTCTGTTTATTATTTTCTTAAATTCATTTAGGTCGATAACTCCATCATGGCCAACCTTAATATAATCAACCTTACTTCCCTCTTTCTCTATTTCCTTCAAACATGCGAGCACAGAAGAATGCTCTATCTCAGATGACACAAGGTGAAGCAAAGCCAAATCCTTACCCAAGTCTTTCATTGATTTAAAAACACCCAATATTGCAAGGTTGTTCGATTCCGTTCCGCCAGTGGTAAATATGATCTCTCTTGGTCGTGCATTAAAAAACGAAGCAACGTCTTCTCGAGCTGTCTCAAGTGCCTTCTTTGCAGACAAACCAAAAGAATGTATAGAGCTTGGATTCCCATACGATTCTAAACAGAACTCTGTCATTTTTTGAAACACCCTTTCATCTACTTTTGTCGATGATGCGTTATCTAGGTAAACTTTCTCCATTAACATAATTTACATTAAATACAGGCATTTGACAAATTTTGCAAAAGAAATATATTCATATATAATTCATCTTATGTTTCAAGAATACTACATATACATTGGTCTCGGTATTATTATTGTCATACTAATAATATGGATCGTTAGACTGGAAATTAAAATGAGCAAGCTCCTAGTTGGAAAAAGCAAAACTCTTGATGAGTCATTAGATATATTGAAAAGGGAGATAGATATTCTTAAAGTCAGCAAAAAGGAAACTGAAAACAATTTAAGCACTATATACAGCAAATTAAAAAAAGTTATTTCCGGAGTAAATACAGTTAGGTTTAATCCATTCAAAGGAACGGGAGGAGGAGGAAATCAAAGCTTCGCTAGTGCTTTTGTTAATGACGAAGGAGATGGAGTAGTCATTTCTAGTCTATATTCTAGAGAACATGTCAGTATTTTTTCCAAGCCAATCAACAAAATGAACTCCGAATATGACCTTACTGACGAAGAAAACGAAGCCTTGCAAAAAGCTAAAGAAAGTATAAAGTAATACGAATATAGAAAATATCGTGAAATACTTTGTTTTAAGCCAAATTTACAGCCATGTCAGACACAATTCACAACAAAATAGTGAAGCGTTCGCCCGTTATATGTATAATGGGGCATATTGATCATGGCAAATCAACTCTTTTAGATTATATAAGAAAGACTAACATCGTAGATACAGAAGCTGGAGGAATAACCCAGAGAATTTCTGCGTATGAGGTTACAAGAAAATACTTAAAAATCACTTTTCTAGATACACCAGGGCACGAAGCGTTCAGCGCCATGAGAGAAAGTGGTGTGAACGTTGCAGACATTGCCGTTCTTGTTGTTTCTGCAGAAGACGGAGTTAAAAAACAAACACTCGAAGCCTACAAATGCATTATCGCAAATAAAGTCCCCTTCATCGTTGCAATTACCAAGATAGACAAACCAGATGCAAATGTTGAGAAAGTTAAAAATAGTCTAATTGAAAATGGCATCTATATTGAAGGATATGGAGGAGATATTCCTTGTGTACCAATCTCAGCAAAAACAGGACAAGGTATAGAAGAGCTTTTAGACATGATGATACTTGTCGCAGATCTCTCCGACCTAAAAGGAGACTTATCTAAAAACGCAGAAGGAACAGTAATAGAAGCAAACCTCGATAAACAAAAAGGTATCACTGCTACTCTTGTTATAAAAGACGGAATACTTAAGACGGGTATGTTTGTTGTGTGTGGAGAAAGTATAGCACCAACTAGAATGATGGAAAGCTTTCTTGGAGAAAAAATTAAAGAAGCTCAATTCTCTTCCCCTATTAGTCTGATTGGATTTGATAAATTACCTGAAGTCGGAACTCCGTTTTATTCTTTTGAATCAAAAAAAGAAGCCGAGAACTATATTTTGGATTACAAAACAAAAAGACAAACAGAAAAAAAACATTGCCAAGAAAATGTCTGCGAAGAAAAACATGAAATAAAAGTCTTAATTAAAGCAGAGGTTGCAGGCGCCATCGCTGCTATAAAACATGAACTTGCAAAAATAGAAAGCGAAACTGTCGTGATTAGAATCATAGCAACAGGTATTGGTGATATTTCTGAAAATGATGTAAAGATAGTTGCTGGTAAAGGAAAAAACGTTATAGTTGGTTTTGATGTTAAAGTTGACGCAAGTGCAAAAGACTTGGCAGAGAGAGCAAATATTGATATCAAAGTTTTTGATATTATATACAAAATAACAGAATGGTTACAGGAAGTTGTCACTGCAAACACACCTAAAATTGAATCGGAAGAAATCACAGCCAAAGTGAAAGTATTGAAATACTTTAGTGTAATGAAGGATAAACATGTTATTGGTTGCAGGGTTGAGGAAGGGACACTACATTCTGGTGATGAGGTAAAAATAATGAGATCAGAAGTAGAAATCGGCAGGGCTAAGGTCAAAGAAATACAGAAAGATAAGAGCAAGGTTTCCGAAGCAAAAGAAGGAATGGAGTTTGGATGTCAGGTTCAAACAGACACAATAATTAATCCAGGTGATAAATTAGAAGCTTTTAAGATAACAATAAAATGACAATTCTGATTGTCATTCCCGACTTGATCGGGAATCCAGTCATTATTAAATTTTGATTAAATAAAAATTTATGGGAGAAAATAAAAACGAAAAAATTAAAAGTGCGATAAAAAATGCTGCGGCAGTTTTTTTGCATAGAGAATCAAGTAAAACATCACTTATTACCGTCACAGACGCTTCAATGTCTAAGGATGAGAAAAGACTAGTTATCTTTTTCACATGTCTGCCAGAGGACAAAGAAGAAGAGGCTCTTGAGTTTATGAAAAGAAAGAGAAGTGAATTCAGAGAATTTGTAAAAAACACAGTAAGAATCGGAAGAATACCTTTCTTTGATTTTGATATAGACCGTGGAGAAAAAAACAGACAAAAAATTGATAAAATTTCTTTATTGAGTTAGCCAGTTTTAATCCTTCCTCTTTTGTCATTCCCGTGAAAACGGGAATCCAGTTTTTTTGTCTTTGCGAGTGAAACGAAGCTATCCAGAGAAGACAACAAACTAAAGCACAGCACACTTTCAAAATACTAAAAAATAGTATAATATAATCTGGTTTAAAGGCCCGGTAGCCAAGTGGTAAGGCAGAGATCTGCAAAATCTCTATGCGCCGGTTCAATTCCGGCCCGGGCCTCCTTGAACATTTTGCTTTTCAAAATGTTCGGGCGAACAATTAATTATTATTAATTGTTTTAGCCTATATTGCCTGGGTGGCGAAATTGGTAGACGCTAGAGACTTAAAATCTCTCGATGGCAACATCATGCGGGTTCGATTCCCGCCCCAGGCACAATTAAAAGACTAAGCCGAAAGGCTGTTTTTTATTTGTGCCTGGGAACAAGCAATATGAATTGCTTGTGTGCGGGAATCGAAGCCCGATTGAGCATTTTTTGTGAGCCAAGCGAAACAAAAAATCCAATCGGGGTACTGAAACTGTAAGTTTCGAGTCCGCCCCAGAGCAAGTGATAGTATCACTCATGTGCGGGAATCGAAAGCTGGAGTATATTTTTTAAACAAACCCCAAGATATTTTTAGATGCGAGTTTTTTTATTTTCAATACAAAGGAATCTTTATTAAGTACGTCTGTACGTTTCTTTCTTAAATCAAATGAAATTTCATACTCACCATCTTTAGACAGCTCTTCAATTAGAATTTGAAATGCTTTCTTAATTCCTAAACGAATATCATCCTTAATATTTGTCATGGGACTAAGCTCTAGTTCAGCATATGAATAACCATCACTACCGGCTTTAATTGAGACTAATTTGTCATAAGGCATAGAACGAACCAAAGGAACAATATAGATTGTTCCATTTATTCGTAAGACTCTTAACTGTTCCTTTATAATTTCCTTTAATTGTTCTGGGCTATTACAATAGTAAAAAGCTGAAAACATATTTATTATTATATCCACTGACCCATCAGGTAAAAAAGTTGTCTCCGCATCGGAGGAAATGACTGGAATATATTTCTGTTTTTTCCCTAATATTTTTTTTGCTTTCTCAATAAAATTAGAAACTGAAGATGCGCTATCGACTAAAGGCTTATTAATTGCCTCTATACCTTTATTAAATTTATAAGCAGAATCTAGTGCAATAACTCCATACCCTTTTTCGATTGCTTCTTTTACAAATCTACCCTCACCAGAACCAACATCAAGAACGGTTTTTCCTTCTAAATCCTTTTCACTCAAACCAAGAATATATAGATAATCATTTAAACTCCTGTCTACCGTCTGACGATCAAACATTCTATCAACGTTCGATTCATTTTTGTATGGATAAGGAGACTCTTTCTCTCTTTGTTTTTCGTGAAAAGAATCTATTTCTTCTGGTGTAGTTATTCTAAATGATTCATTCATAGTCAAATAATAACACAAAATATGTTCTGTTTGAATTATAAGATAAATATTTTCCACTTATCTCACAACAAAATCACCCTCAGGTGATTTTTATTTTTTGTTGACTTTTACCATTAATGTGATAATATCCGATTCGGAGTATAGTTTATTTGAAAGTGGAGAAACAACAAAAAACGGGGGTAGTACAATGACGACGTGGATCAACGGAATCGAACAGTGGCTTGAAAACATTTTGGTAATAGTGTTGGCTTTCCTAAGGAATTTGCCAATCTGTGACTTCTTCCGCGAAATCGGAATAAGAGGAGTCCAGGAAGCTCTTCTGATAACCTCTACTGGGTATTTTTACATCACATTGATTCTTTTTCCTCTTTCCCTTCTCGTGCGTTGGTGGGTTAGACTACCGCGTTATGATGATGAAGGAAGGGTCATTAGATACAAACAATACGCCGGTCATACATTTGACCAAAGACTTTATCAGTCTTCAATATTTTTCGCTATTGCTGGTATCGTCTGTATCGGCTTTAGGGCTTATTTAAAATATGCCTGATCAAATATGATAGGGCTCGCGCTTGCGCGAGCCCTACTTTTTTTATTTAACTTTTTATTAACTTCCGAACAAAATAAGCGACGTACCAAATCGGATTAATTATCAAATCATAAAAATCAGCATGTCTCACTTCCATTCCCCCAAACTTCCTCTTAAAAGATGTTAGGCCATGCCAACCAGATTTTCTGTCCCCTTCTTCAGCAATTCCACCAAAACTATAATAATTTAAACCGAGGCTTTTTGCATATCTAATAGCTGTCCATTGTGCAGAATATGTAGGGCAAGCACCTCTCTCTTCATCACTTGAACCGGCAAAAAGGTATGTAACGGTATCACAACAAATTACAAAGAGTTCAGCGACAACCACTTTTTCTTTTATTTTCGATAAAATCAAAAAACCATTCCTGTTTTTATTTATGCTCTCAAAAACAGTCTTATAATAATCTTTTACGTGCAAACTAAAACCATTTCTTTTTGCTGTTTTTTGCATCAACTCATAAAAGATTTCAAAATGTTTATCTAGATCTTCTTTTATAATTTCCGACTGAACATTATTTTTTTCGGCAATTCTAATACTGTATCTTGTATTCTTGTGCATCCCTGAAAGAATTTCATCTTCACTTCCATCAAGCGAAAGTACCCACTCAAGCCTTGGCTGAAACATCGCCGAGTTTTGTGCAAATTTTGGAACTCTAATAAATCTTTTTGCCACAAAAACTAGACTCTCATCCTCTGGTTTAGGAAAGAAATCGAAACGAACAAAGACCGCGTCTTTAGAATAAATTTGTTTAAGATTTTCCCTGATAAAACTTATAAGCGAGTCAGAATATGTTTTAACAAGTGGCCCGT
Organism: uncultured Candidatus Saccharibacteria bacterium; assembly: GCA_964416925.1. Classification (GTDB taxonomy): domain Bacteria; phylum Patescibacteriota; class Minisyncoccia; order Phycocordibacterales; family GWA1-40-21; genus CAYQFQ01. Next base: position 416 of record CAYQFQ010000023.1, on the reverse strand, counting down.
AAGGAATATATACAAACTTCTTTCCAAGCATCAGCGGGTATTCTATTGCTTGTAAATATGAGAATGAATCTTCACCTTTTAACACAACAAACTCCCTCACTTTTCTTCCCGAGGCTTTTTGCCACTCACCGTAAAAATTCGCCTGAGTAAAAGGATAATTTTCCAATACAAACTTAGGGTCGAAAGGGTTGCCTTTCAGTTCTTTAAATATAAAATTATCTTGTTGCTCGTTTTGCATTAGTGTTTAGTATAGCAATTGGATGAGTATAATTCAAAAAACAAACATTTGATTTTTCAACGTTTTTCTGTTACTTTATACAATGTTCAGTAAGTAAAATTCAATATAGTAATGCGCCCATAGCTCCCCAGAAGCAAAGCATAAGAATGCTTGCTACGGGGCAGGCAGCTTGCAGCCT
>CAYQFQ010000022.1:0-11046 GCA_964416925.1 uncultured Candidatus Saccharibacteria bacterium | reverse complement strand
AGGAATCGAAACCCTTCTCCCATATTTACGAGTAATTCTGATTATGAGTAAATGGGAAAGGGGTACCGCTTCTGTAAGAAGCGATAAGCGTACCCGCGATCCTGCCGCAGGTGCTTAACATTATGTATGTTGTTTCCATGATATAATTATTTTATGGAAAAAAAGTTACAGAACTATGATTCTATGCCCGATGGAAAAGACCTCCTTATCGAGGAAATGGATAGCAGGTATACAGAACGGAAATCTATGATAAGAACAAGTGACGATGAACTGTTTAAACCAATACTAAGAATTATTGAGGATTCACAGAAAACTGAGAATAATGAAACGACACGAGCTAGGCATCTCGAACAAAGTCTTGCTGATATATCTGGTCAAGAATTATTTACACAGATTATGCAAATGAATCTTGATTCGACTAGTATGGTTCTTTCTCTTGCGAATGAAAAACCATTAATCAACATTGGTTCTGGTGGCGACCAAGAAAGTCTCAAGTATGCATTTACTGTTGCATATATGTTAGGTGCAAGTAGACAAGAACTTATCGATCCATTTTTTAACCAAACAGAAACAGAAAAAAGGATTGATGAAGTTAAGCATGTCAATGACTGTCCTACAGCATTTATTCAAGATGATGGACTGAGGAATCTTACCCTTCGCCCAGAAAAAAGTAGTAATGTGTTCATCTCTACTGTTAATTCAGGAAATGTATGGTCGTCAATTGGAAGTGGAAGGGGTGCGGATTGGTTATCAAGGGTAGCACAAGAATCATACCGTGTTGTTCCAGAAAATGGTGTTCTGATTTGTCTTGATTCAGAAGATATTGCGTATGAAGCAGAAAAAATATTTGGGAACAGGATACATTTAGCAATAGGATTCGATATATTCGTTAAGGGTGATTATGAGAAAATTGTCGAAAGCATTTCTAATTACTTTAAATCATTCTGTAATGAATTGTCGCCTATAGTAATGGAGGCTAAAATGAAATTAAGAGAACGAGAGAGTGTAGTATTCCTTGATATATTTGAAGCTTTTGACAAGATTGTAAAAGATAGTGAAGTTAAAAATATTTCATATAACACTCTCAGGATTATTTATAATGAGATTGATAGTTTGGAAAAAAGATATTTATCTAGTTTAAGGACAAAATATGGTGAAGACGGAGCGCCTATGGTTTACGCTAAGAAGCTAATCGAAGTTATGAAAAAATACCCTAAGGTAAATATCGTATAGGGTGCTACTTTTTGTAAGTAATACAGGAATTTCGAACCTTACAGGTTCAGTACCCCCCGATGGATAATTGTTCGTTTGAGTACAAACTCAAATTATGCTCATCGGGGCTTCGAATCCTCACATAAGCCAAGACCTTGGTTTATTTACCGCCCACAAATTAAAAAACACCTTTAAGGTGTTTTTTAATTTGTGGGCGGTACAGGACTCGAACCTGTGACCTTTCGCGTGTAAAGCGATTGCTCTACCAACTGAGCTAACCGCCCAACGCTTTATACAATAGCTTATTTGTGCTAGATTATCAAGATAAATGAAGAAAAAAATTACCATTCTATACGAAGACAAAGATATGCTGGTTATAAACAAGCCATCCGGTCTTATTGTTCATGCAGACGGAAAAACTGATGAAGACTCAGTTGTTGATTGGGTGTTGGAGAATTATCCAAAAACCAAGAACGTCGGTGAGCCATTAATCTTAACTGATGGAACAAAAATTAATAGACCAGGAATCGTTCATAGAATAGATAGAGATACTTCTGGAATTCTTGTTATTGCCAAAACAAAACCTGCATTTGATTTTTTAAAAAGTCAGTTTCAGGATAGGCTTGCACACAAAACATATCACACGTTTGTTTACGGAGACGTTAGGGAAGACAGAGGAACAATTGATAGACCTATTGGAAAAAGCCCGGCAGATTTTCGCAGGTGGTCAGCTCAAAGAGGTGCAAGAGGGGAGATGAGAGAGGCGATTACATATTTTAGAGTTCTTGGAAGGAAAGAAGGAATATCTTTTGTTGAGGCTTCACCCAAGACAGGCAGAACTCATCAAATTAGGGTTCACTTCAAGGCAGTTAACCATTCAGTCGTCTCGGACAATCTATATGCTACAGAGACAGATTTGAAGAAGAATAACCCTACAGGATTGAAGAGACTTGCTCTCCATGCATGGAAAATAGAGATAATGTCACCATCGGGTAAGCTGCTTGAAATAACTGCGCCGTATCCGACTGACTTTAAGAAAGCTGTAGATTGGATAAAAAGCTGATTTTTGTTTGCTTTTATTAATTTTATATGTTAAATTACCTATCACTATGGAATTGAAAAGTATTAAGGTATCAACAATCGATGTAGAAGCAAGAAAAGCTCTAGATATTAGAGCTGGAGACACTGTTCGCGTCTGGATTAAGATTCAGGAAGGAGACAAGATCAGAAACCAGGCTTTTGAGGGTATGGTACTTGCAAAGAAGCACGGTAAAGAAGCAGGAAGCACATTTACAGTTAGAAAAGTTATCGATGGTATTGGGGTAGAAAGAATTTTTCCACTTTATGCATCAGTAATTGATAAGGTTGAAGTTTTGAAGAGAGCACAAGTTAGAAGCTCAAAACTTTACTACATCAGAGACAAAGCTGTAAAGGAAATAAGAAGAAACATGAAGAGTATTATGATAAAGGCTAAGAAAGAAGGAAATACTGATACACAAGTAAGAACAGAGAAGAAAGAAGAAACAAAGACAGAAGAAAAATAATTAATTTAAACTTAAAACCCCGTGAAAGCGGGGTTTTAAGTTGATTAAATAACGTTTTAGTATATTATACTTGCATAAATGCACGAGTGGCGAAATTGGTAGACGCACTACCTTGAGGTGGTAGCGCCCTTACGGGTATGGGAGTTCAAATCTCCCCTCGTGCACAAATAAATCAGCGAAAGCTGATTTTTTGATGCTCGAAGCGAGTAATGGGTATTACTCGCGAGGGGAGACTCGAAACCCGATTGAGCTGAGATTGGAGTGTCTTCACAAACAATCGAGCCAATCTCGGGTACTGCTCCTGTAAGGAGAAAATCTCCCCGGAAGATACTTTTAAAAGTTATAATATAAAAAATGTTCTTCATTTTCTTTTTATCCAAAAATGTGTAAAATATGATTATGTTTTACACAAGAAAAGGAGACGATGGTACAACAAAAATATTTGGTTGTGACCAAAGAGTGTCAAAAAGTTCTAAAATAGTTGAAGCGCTCGGTGCTCTCGATGAATTGAATTCTTATTTGGGTGTCTGCAAAGTCAAAGTTAAAGATTCTGGATTTAAAGTTGGTGAGGAAACATTTGAAGAGATTGTTCTTAAACTTCAGAAGGATTTATTCATTATACAAGCTGAAGTTGCGGGAGCAGACAAAACAATATCCGACGATAAGATAACTTGGTTAGAGAGTATAATTGCTGAAATTGAGATGACATTGCCACCAATCCATACGTTTACAATCTCAGGTGAAACTGATCTTTCATCGAATTTTGATTTTTCACGAACACTAGCAAGACGTGCAGAAAGAAGGGTCATCGGTGTTGTCGAAGAGGGGACAGTAAAGATAAGTGAAGATACTTCTGTGTATCTAAATAGGCTTTCATCTCTGCTTTATGCACTCGCTAGACTCTCAGCACATATCTCTGGTAAGAAAGAAGGCGCTCCAGACTACAAATAGAAGCTAGATTTTAAATCAAAAATCTGTTATAAATAACGAAGTGGCAACCCTGTTAAGTTTGTTTCAAATATCATATGTATTACGTTTATGTTTTATTATCCAAAAAGGATGGTAAGAAATATGTCGGTTTTACAAAGGATTTGAAACAAAGACTTGAGCAACATTCAAAAGGTGATGTTGACTCGACGAAGGACAGGCTACCGCTAATCCTCATATATTATGAGGCCTGTATAAAAAGGAGTGATGCGACTCATCGTGAGAAGTATTTGAAAACTTATCATGGCAAGATGTTTATAAAATTGAGGCTCAAGTCTTACTTAACAGGGTAAATGGTGGCTATAGTTTAGTGGTAAAACTCGGGTTTGTGGAACCTGCGTCGAGAGTCCGATTCTCTCTAGCCACCCCAAAATAATAAAACGGACGCGGAAGCGTTCGTTTTTTATATTTTGGGATGTGGCTAGAGAGAATCGGAGGACGGAGGCGCGAAGCCACTGCTAGCAAGCAGTGTTGCCGAGTCGTGGTCAGGGAAATTTTCTTGTGACGACATGAAAATTATCTGTGACCGAACTTCTCTCTAGCCACCCTAGAAGTTTTATATAAAATATATAAGTAGAGCAATGACTTTTTAGTTTTACTCTGATATAGTTTTGATATGGAAAAAAGGGAACTAATAAAGAACAATACAGAGATTGAAGAGTTTTCTGATTTTCGGGGTTTGGATTTATCTAACAGCGACTTAAGAGATATAGAAATCAAAGTATTACAGACAACGCAGTTTGACACTAATACTATTTGGCCAGACAAAGAAAGATTGCCTATTGGTTTTAATCCAGAAGAACTCATGGAACGAGGTAAAAATCCAGGTCTAGGAATAAAAGAGCTGCACTCTGAAGGAATAGACGGAAGAGGTGTTGTGCTTGCCGTTATAGATCAAAATTTAGATATAGATCATCCAGAATACAAAGATTCTTTAATTGATCACAGAGAATATTCAGTAAATGAAGAAGGAGGGTTTAGTTTCCATGGTTCAATGGTCACGAGTGCTCTCGTTGGTAAAGAAAGTGGGGTAGCTCCTGGCGCAAAGTTAATTTATAAAGCTATGCCTGGAGGTACGAATTGGGCGTTATGGGCGAATGCTCTGGATGATATTGTTGAATATAATAGACATGCAGATGAAAAAACCAAAATTAGAATAGTTAGTTGTTCAAGTGATTACAATTTAAACAGTGAGGAAGACGTTGATGCTGATAAATGGGATGACTCAATAAACAGAGCAAAGCAAGCGGGAATTTTTATTATTGATGCTGGAGGAAAACATACAAAGTTGGATTACACAGGTGGAGGTAGTGTTAGTGATAAGGAAGATTTTGAAGAATACGAAGAATTTTTATTTTCAAGACAAGATAGAGATCTATTATCAAAAGGAACTGATGAAGTTATAAAAGAGCTAAGGGCTCATCATAAAAAATATGATGATATTAGTGATGGTGATATGGTAAGGTTTATTGAAGAAAAAAAGGTTGAATTAAAGAATAACGATGAAATTATTATTCCATCTGACTATAGGACATTTGCTTCTTCTTATAATGAGCCTGGAGGATATGTTTTTCAGGGAAGAGGTGGTATAAGTTGGGCTACACCGTATCTTGCAGGAGTCTTAGCCATGGCGTTGCAAATTAAACCCAATATAAAATTAGAAGAATTTTCAAAGATTGTTAAAGATACCGTGGTCACAAACAAAAAAGGACTGAAGATAATTAACCCAAAAGGAATTGTTGAGAAAGTTAAGAAACTGGATTAAATTAAGAAACAGTAAGCTCTGTGTTGGGATAAAAACTCGGAATATAAATCGTTTCATCATTTCTCTTTCGCAAAAATAGTCCAAACTTCGTTTACTGTGGCACCCATGAAAAAGAAGTCCGCTCAGGCGGGCTTTTTTCATGGGTGGCTAAGCAAGCAAATGGTTTTGCTTGCGTGACCTAATTTTCTTGAGTAAAGCGATTAGAAAATGGAAGTACTCTTGTGGTGTGAGAGAATCGGAGCCTGATTGAAGGGAAGGAGGTTTTTTTCATTGTCTATTTTATTTATATTGTTATAATTTATCAATGGAAAGTTATCCGAAATTTGAAAAGAGAGGGGAGAGTGATCAAGAAATGATTGATGATTTAAAAAAGGGTTTTGTTAATTTGTGTGAAAAGCTGAAAGAGCAGATTGAGTCTGGGGAATATGACGCGATTGTAAGTGACGATGCCGGAGGAAGAATTCCTACTCTTTTGTTTCGAGAGATTTTCAAGTTAGTTAATCCAGAACATTCGGTAAAGACACTTTTTGTTGCGTCAGGGCAATTTCATTTGCCTAAAAATAAGTATGATGAGGAGACTTTAATAAGCTACTTAAAAAAGGGGATTGGTGATAGTAAAAAAATTCTGTTAGTAACTCAATATATTCATACCGGAAAAAGCCTAAATCGTTTGGTGGGTTTTTTGAGAAAAATAAATATTGATAAAGTTGATGTCTCAACGATTGGTACCGACAAAGAATCTTTTTCTGTTGGAAATGCCTGCTCTACTATTGGATGTGATGGATTTTTTGTTGGGGGTGGTCATGAAAACCCTTTTATTTTTCGCGAAAAGCATAATATTCTATCTGGCATTTCAAAGACAAAAAAGTATGACCCTATGCCGATTAGATTAGACAAGGCTATTGAATCAGGCGAGAGAAAGAGAACTGAGTTTATGACAATCGAAGAACAAGACGAATTGTTTGGTATTGATGATGAGGATACTTTTTCTGAAATAAGTCTAAAGCAGAAGGGTTGGACTAAGGTATTTAAAGAATTAGACTCAGTTCCTCTTTCTGAAGAAGAGAAGTCAGTAATCCAGGAAAACATAAATAAGACGCGAATTCATATTAAAGAATTGGCGAAATCAATCGTCTCTGAAGTGTGGGGAGTATAGAGTGTGATTTTAAATTGTATCTTTCCCTGACCCTTGTATCAGTCGAACCAAAAACATAATTATAGCCACGACAAGTAGGATGTGTATAAAACCACCAATTGTATAAGAGGAGACTATTCCGATAAGCCACAAGACTATTAAAATTATTGCTATTGTTGTTAACATGTTTTTTCTTAATTATTTATTAATAAACTCTATATGTGTAAATAGTAGCAACGTGTATTAAATTTGAGATTAAGAGCTCTCATTATGTGCCGTGCTAGCTTCTCGGTAGTTTGATATAATCCCAGAATGAAATGGAAATTACCTTCGAAAACAAAGATATACGAATCACTAGGTGTTATTGTTGATGATAGAATCGAAGTGAGTGGAAATACTGCAAAAATTTATTCTTCAAGTCGTAATAAATTTTACGAGGTATCCTTTGATGTAAATAAGAATCAGATTATGTCTAATGATAATAGCTCATATTGGACTGGAGATTTGGGATACCCATCCATAGCTTATTTAATGAAAATTGGAGTATTATCATATGATGAAAAAATTGCACTACCTCTTAAGAATACACCATGGAAAGATATTAATCAGAAATTCAAAAATGATTTTGAGAAGGCTTTGGAATTTATACTTTCCACTAAAACAGAACAAGAGAGAATGAGACTTAAAGAATTGGTTGATAGCATATATGAAGAAATAAAAAAGCTCAACCTCGGATATTTAGGTAAAAAGATGCCTCCACCAAAAGGGTATTGAGGCGTAATATTGTATTTGCATTAAATTTGACAAAGCCCCATATTGTGATATGGTATGTACCGGTGGGATTAATCGAGTGATTAATCAGTGTAAGTTCTTAATAATCGGAGGATTCTATGATTCATAACCTGCCTAGTGCTATGTTTGGTGTCTTGATTCTCTTTATGGTTGGGCTTTTCTGCCATATCTCTTTTCACACTATTAAGGCGAGACGAGAATTCCGGAGATATTTCGGTGTGAATTATCATTTTGGTTATTCTCGTAATATTAAAGCGATGAATCTTGTGAGGGGGACGCTGTATGAGTTGTGGAGGCTTGCAGAGCAAGCGGAAATGGCAGAGGATAGAGACCGAGATGAGATTGACAGTCTTGTGACAAGTATTCCAAACGAGCTACTCCTTTTTGTGAGTAGGACGAGAAAGCACTCCAAACTCAAAGCCGATACGCTTGCAAAGATTAATGATTTCAATCGAGCCAGAGAAATTGCGATCACTATGGGCTTTGAAGAGGAGACAAGGGTATTCGGGATGAAGATCTCAGTGAGAAAAGTTCAGACTTATTAGCACCGCGCGAGGGATTTTGCCTAAAAACAATCTAACCCTCGCTTTTTTTATACCCCAAAAAAACTTGAGGATTAATTTTAGATTAAGTCAGAGGGTTAAAAATATTTCGTTAAGATTAATAAGTCTATTGACTAAGTATTTTAATAAAATATATAATTGTACTAAAGGTCGTAAGTTTATATTAAATTTAATTTAAATTATGAACAGACTTAATGCTATGGATTGGATTGTGATTGTGCTTGTTATTATCGGTGGTTTGAACTGGGGGCTCGTTGGAGTATTTCAGTGGAACCTCGTCGAAAAGATTTTCGGTAACTGGCCAGTTTTGGTAAGAATCGTATATGATCTTGTAGGACTTTCAGCAATATATATGATCTTCACTTCAGCTAAGATGTCAAAGTAAACACAACCATTAACTATTGGCAATTCTTTAGCGACGCAAAAAACATGCGTCGCTTACAGAGAGGCGAATAGGACTAAATGTTTAGACTACTTGTCCAATTATCGCAAATAATAGCTGTGGCGATAGAGACGTTTAAAGATTCTGCTTTACCAACTCGTGGTATTGTGATTTTTTCTGTTATAAATTTTTTGAGACTTTCACTTATTCCGTTTGATTCGTTACCCATGATTAAAATACCAGTATCGGGGAATTTAATTTTATGTATATCTTTACCGTCCATATACGCTCCGAAAATAGGCTCTTTTGTTTCACTTAAAAAAGTTTCTAAATTTTTATAGGTCACAGAAACTCTGGTGAAAGAACCCATTGAAGCTGATATAACTTTTGGATTATAAAAATCTACAGTATTTTCTGAAGCAATAATTTCTTTTATCCCGTACCAATCGGCGATACGAACGATGGTTCCAAGATTCCCGGGGTCTTTTATTTCGTCCAAGACAAGGGTAATTCCTGTAGATTCGTTTTTTACTTCGGAACTGCTTCTCTGTCTGACCACAGCCAGTGCACTATCATTCGTTTCAAAATAACTCATTTTTTGGAGAACTTCTTGTTCAATGATCTCAGTGTTAACTTCCTTACTTTTTATTTGATCTTTATTTTCCTCGTAAAATTTATTAGTAACAAGTAGCTGGATGATCTCAAGGTCTGAATTAAGTAGTTCTAAAACTCCTTTTGATCCCTCAACCAAAAAAAGACCTTGCTCATTTCGGTTTTTCTTTTCATGAAGTGATTTAATTAGCTTAATCTGATTTTTTGTTAACATATTAATGTGTCTGTATTATTTGTCTAAAACTAAATTGTGAGTAATACTGCCTTCGGCGTATAGCTTCTCGATTTCAGAAACACTTAGCGCTTCACTATAAATTCTAACTTCATCAATCTTACCATTAAAATATCCCGTATTGCCACCATATCCTATGCGTAAAGACGTGGAACTTAACGGGGTAAAATAAGTTACATTGTTTTGCCCACCTTTATCTACTCCGTCGTAGTAAACTCTTGTTTTTCGTGTGTTTTTATCCCAAGTTATGAGGATGTGGTGCCATTCATTAAGAGGGACGATTTGATTGCTGTAAAAATAATTCGGACTCATTCCGTCTGCCCAATAGCCGAATTTTTGATAATTTGATCCATCTTGTTTGCCTCTAATGCCGAAAGAGACACCTCCAGCTTGAAAACTGTCCTGAAATAATACATTGAATCCATATTCGGTGTTATAACCATTAAGATATACCCATGCTGAAATGGTAAAAGATTCATTTTGTTTAAAAACTGCAACGTTGCCCATATCAACATAACTTGTTGATCCATTAAACAATAACGCATTTCCTTTAATACCTTTTGTTATTGTTGGGCTACCTACTAATGTACCATTGAAGCCATTTCCAGAATTGTCGAGGACTTTGCCGCCGACTATCTCCTCAAAGTCCCACCAGCCGGAGGCGTAAGCGCCGATTGCTTGCTCTGTATGAGAGGTAAAAACCCTTCCAGCAGCAATTTTACCGCTTTTTCTTGCATCATTTACTGCTGGGATTATTATAGAAGACAAAAGAGAGATTATTGATATAACCATTAAAAGTTCTATTAAAGTAAAACCTTTATTTTTTTCCATAAGTTGTATATATATTATATTTTAAAATATAGATAAGTAAACAATAGATAATATAGTAATATGTGGTCATATGTTATATAATTTTAATGTTTAGTTAACGTTTACTAGATATAATATATAAATATGAAAGATAATATTGAAGGACCAGCAGTGTGTACAGATACTTTTCTGAGCCCAGAAGTAGAAACAAAATCATCAAAGATTGATGGTGATGATAAGATTAAACCTTTTGATTGGTCGCAAGATAAAGATGTCGTTGCAGATAATGCACACGAAAAATTACGTGCTGAGTTGCGTGGTATGAGTGATGCGCAAATATCTGAGAGAAATAAGAGGAGAGCTGACACTCAGGCTGATTTAGAAGAAATCGACAGGAAAATGGCTGAAAGAATGAAACGAGAAGAAGAACAGAGGATTGAAGATGCAAAACCACTTAATAGAATATCTAATTTTTTTAGAAGAATGTTTAAAAGGTAGAAGTTTTTATTAGCTAATATGCCCAAATTGTTTTTATTTAGGGCCCAAATAATACTATGAGAGGATATAAAGGAAACATAGAGAAAGCAACTTTAGAAAATGAGAATTTTAGAAAAGTTCTTTACACTTCAGAACATGGACAACTTGTGGTAATGAATCTTCAGCCTAATGAGGAAATTGGGGAAGAGGTTCATAATTATGTTGATCAATTCTTCAGGGTGGAGTCCGGCGAAGGAAAGATAATAATTAATGGGTCCGAAGGCTATCTGGAGGCTGGTGATGCTGCGATTGTTCCGGAAGGATGTACACACAATATCATTAATACATCTGACGATAGACATCTTAAGCTTTATACTATTTATATGCCACCACATCACAGAGATGGAACTGTCCATAAAACAAAGGCGGATGCTCTTGCCGATAAAGAAGATCATGCATAAAGATAGATGAGTAAGGTCCCATATATAAAAAAATATCTTGAAATTAGAAATCTAACGGCTTATATAGTTGATGG
>CAYQFQ010000021.1:0-11137 GCA_964416925.1 uncultured Candidatus Saccharibacteria bacterium | reverse complement strand
GATTAGCTTCTTTGATGAACTCATCAAAGGTGCTGGAGAGAACGACGAAACCTGGAGGAACTGGTATTCCTGCTTGTGTCATTTCTCCTAGTGATGCTCCTTTACCTCCTGCTATATCCGCATTAGACTTGTTTAATTGTTTGAAATTTAGGGTTAGATTCATAGGGGAAATTGTAGCAGAAAACGAAGGCTATGAAAAGAGGTTTAATACACACTATACTTAACTCATCTTCAGTACACTTCTCCCTACAAAAATTACTTAATTATGTTAATAACTCCTGTATTTGCATCAACTTCAACCAAATCGCCATCTTTGAGTATTTGAGTTGCCATTTTAGTCCCAATTATACAGGGTTTTTTCATTTCTCTAGCCACAATAGCAGCGTGACAAGTAATTCCACCTTCATCTGTTATAAAGGCAGCTGCCCTTCCCATACAAGGTAGCAAATCTGGTGTCGTCATGGATGTGACCAATATATCACCAGACTGAACCTTATCCTGATTTGCGCTACCCATAACAATTTTTGCATAACCACGAGCAATACCCTTACAAGCAACCGTCCCTTTGAGTTTGGAATTTGTATCTTCAACGGGCTTAACTTCATTTATTTTATTTTGAAGTTCATCGCCAGTAATAATACTTGTTTTTCCAAAATCCATCACTACTCCAAATTTATTTTTTCTTTCAGTAAGAATATCTTCAGAAAGTTTTTTCCCAGACTCAAACAAATCTACAATTTCATTTGTAACATAATAAGAAAGATCTTTTTCGCCCAAATTATTTGCAAGAGAAAGTTTAAACCAGAATTTTTCCGCAAAAAAGAATCCACCATATAATATTTCAGTCCTATAATTTCTAAAGAAGACAAATTCTTTCATTAAGTCTATCCATTCTTGTTCTTTATCAGAAAAAGTTAGAAAAAATTTGCTTTTTTCTGTCTTTATTTCTTTTTTGCCCTCTTCTAACCTCTTTATGAAAAAAGATTCGTCAAATCCGTTTGAAAAACAATCTCTATAACCCAAATATGACCATTTTTCAGTGTGTTCCTTTATTGCGACTGCCAAATCAAAATCTGGATTGCTCTCCTTTTTCACTCTGATATCATCCAATTCTTTTGCTTCTTGAGATGGACCATTTAGTTTTTCAGGAACAGATACCTCTATTAATGCTTCGGTTAAATCTGCTTCTACCACTCCTTTGTCTTTCAAAATTTCAGTTACATGATTTTCAATAGCTTTTGAAAGCGGATGGGTAAGCTGTAGAAAAGCAGAGATAGCTTCAAACTTTTCATGTAGAGTCCAAAAATCTTGTTTTGTCTCAAATATTTTATAATTAGTTTTGACAAAATTCCAAAGGTCTTCCCCAACTTCATATCCCCTTTTTGAAAAATCCCAAAAAACTTTTGGTTCTTTCAAAAAATATGATTCTGTCATTTCTTTCGTCCAGTCCGCATCAACATAATAAACACCATCCAAAAATGCGGTATGAGGAATTGCCCCGGGCAAACCGGTGTATTTCTTAATTTTAGTTTCATCACCTACTACCCCCATAAATAGATCACTGGTATATGGTGACATCCTGCGCGTGATAAACTTTTGAAGATTTGGTTTTTGCATGGTTAACGTGGTTTAATTTCTTATTAAAAATAGTATAGCAAAATTAAACGTCTTGGTCATGTAAGACGCTAAATCTATGGAAAAAATGATTATGTTATAATAATATTATGCATAAGATTAAGAAGATACCTTTTAAAGAATTCAAAAAAATATATTCCACTGTTCCAAGACTCTGTGTTGAAGTTGTCGTGTTAAAAAACAATGAACTCCTATTGATTAGAAGGACAATAGAACCCGCTGTGGGGCAATGGCACACACCTGGTGGCACTGTTCTTAAAGGTGAAGATCTGAATTCTGCAGTAAAAAGAGTTGCTCTTGAAGAACTCGGACTGAAAGTCAGACCTATAAAAAATTTGGGGATAATAGAATATAAATCATATGTAAATCACTACAGTCAGGATATAAGTGTTGTGTTTTTAGTTGAAGTAAAGAAATACACAAAAATATCCTTAGATGGCCATGCGGACAAATTTGGTTTCTTTTTGGAAATCCCAAAAAACACAATTGTCGATCAAAAGAATTTTTATAAAGTAGTTTTAAATAAAAGAGTTTCTAAAAAGAAATTATAATTTAATGAGCGTCTCGAGCTCCCTAATTTAATCAGATTCCTGAACGTCGAGAACATTCAAATAAAAAGATATTGCCTGTTGTCTGCCCATAAAATCTGCCATTGGTTTTGTCAAATCTTCGCCTCTCATAAAACCCATAGGAGTTTCTCCTTTATCACCTTCAATATCTGAAAATTCTCCCAACTGTGCTCTAAAACCAGAAACAGTCATTGATTTTGGTACTGATCTTATTATCTTTAATAAATCGTGAGCGATCCACTTAATCATAATTTCAGGATCTTTTCTTGCGCTTTCTGTAAATCTCCCATCTCCCTCAGTAAACTCTTCAAGATATTGTTTCGTTATACCCATTGCTTCTAATTCAACAGCAAGTTGATTTAGTTCCTCAATTTTTGATTCTTTGACCACCTCATCTTCCGACCCAACTTCATCCATAATATCTTTAATCTTATCAATAACAGTAATTAGTAATTCTCTTTTTTGTTTTAGATTTACGTTTGCCTCATAATCTGAAGCTGAAGCAAATATTCTATCTTTTGGTATATGTTCCATAATAATTATTATTCTATATTTAAAAAAATTTGCTGGGGAACTAGAACCGCTTCGCATCTCTCTCCTTACAGGAGCAGTACAGGTTTCCCATTTTCTCAGATGAATACATCTTTTAAAAATATGAGAGAACCTTTTCGAGTCCTGACGGAAGCAAAGCTATTTGCTTCCTTTCCACATCAAAAATTCGCTTCACTCATTTTTGCTGGGGAACTAGGACTCGAACCTAGATACTCAGGACCAAAACCTGATGTCCTACCGTTAGACGATTCCCCAATATTTATTTATACCTCTTACCCACCCCGTAATCTTACGATTTAATGTGGAACTACAAGATACTTTAACTCTTAATACGCCAAAATACAAGTCGCCTTGATTTTTTCTTAAGGAATTTATTTTGTTTTTCTTAAAATATATCTTATTAAAACAATTTAGAGGAAAACCTGTCTTTCCTGACCAAAATTTCTGAAAACGGAAAATCTCTTTTTTATAATTATCGTGAATATATATCTCATATTTTATTTGAGCTTTCGGAACACAAGTTATATCAATGAGCCATTTTACAAACAGAGTAATCATTTTTGGATCAGAATTTGAAAAATTAATACCAGATCCTGGAGCATATTCTTTCTCTTTTCCACCCTCTGCCCAATATAAAGCCGTTCCAATAAGCCATAATTCCCTCTTTGTCATTTTACCAATTTCTTGTTCGGCTTCACCGACAATTTTATTGAAGATTTTTATCCTCTGTTCTTTTCTCGCCTTACCACCACTTTGGGATGCAATCCTCTTTTTTTCTGTAAAGGCTTGTTTTTGACTTTTTGCTATTCCAATGTCTTTGAGCCATTCGGAAACTGTAGATTTAGCTACTGGAACAACTTTGAGAATTTCGGAATATGTATGTCCAGACTTTCTAAGAGCTATTACTTTTTCTTTTAGCTTTGCTTTCATAGAACACTATTTATTGTATCTAATATATACCATTAATGTTCAAGTATCAAGAAGGAGATGGGTCAGTTAGGTCGGAATGACAAAGCGAAGAAATACCGACTGTGCTATACTTTTATTTAGAAAAATTACGTACAAAAAGAAAGGAGGCCTAATATGGTTAAACGTGGTGCCTGAACAATCCCGTATCATTCAGTCCATACGCGAGACCCTACAGGCCAAAAAAAGGGAAACTCGTGCTGCATGTGGATATTGTTCTTTTGAAAATGCTGTTTTGTGCGGATGCCTGCATACGGGTGAGGAATAGAAGCACAGAAACAAGATTGAAACAACGTTTTATGGGAATTGCTGTTGTAACCCCAAGAGAACAAACAAGACAACCATTCAAAATGGTAAACGACAGTCTGTCAGACTCGCTTAATGACAGAGGTTGCTCACACCAACCGAGTGAAAGGATTAAGTTCTAAGTGTGAAAGTCCTCGGGCGGGTTGTGCCAACAACCCCGCCCTTTTTAATAGTAAAAAATCAAAGGAAGACCTTTTTTGTGTAAACAAGGAGAAGCCTTTTTAAAGATTCAAGGCATTCACCTTGATTTCTAATTATTTATTTTCTACTCCAATAATCTTCACGAGAGCAAGTTCAAGAGGTAACTCGGCAATATACGCTTTCATTACCATATCTGAATACGAAAGAAGGGTTTCCAAAGCAGTTGAATTTATTTTTGACGCTTTGTTTTCAGCAATACCTTTCAGAAAATTAAAATCCGTATCAGTCATTTCATTTTGCATTCGTTCTTCCCCACCCTTAAAATTTCTTAAAAGCAAAACGGAACGCATTTTGTGTAAAATCAATCTCAAGTAAAGAGTCATATCAATATTTGCTTCCCCTGCATCACGAACAGCCTTAAGACCAATTTCCAAGTCACCTGTATCTATCGAGCGAAGAAAGTCATTAACAAGTTCTGACTTTGGTGCGCCTGTGACAAGCACGACTTCTTCAACGGATATTTTTTTGTCTTTAGATGAGCCAATAATTTTCTGTAAAATTCCCTGTGTGTCTCGGAAGGACCCATCACCAAGCAAGGCAATTAAATCAGCAGAAGAACTTTCCAAAATAAAACCTTCTTTTTTTGCGATAGATAATGCAACTTCTTTTAGAATCTTGTGTGTAGGTTTTTTGAATACAAAAGTCTGGCATCTTGAAACTACAGTCTCAGGAACTTTATTTAACTCAGTTGTAGCGAGAATGAATATTGCATGCTTTGGTGGCTCTTCCAGAGTCTTCAAAAAGGCATTCCAAGCACCCTTTGAAAGCATATGAGCTTCATCTAAGATATATACTTTATATTTTGACTCAAAAGGAAGTGTGTTTACAGATTCATTCAAAGCACGAATCTCATCCACACCATTGTTTGATGCGGCGTCTATTTCATAAATATCATTTGTTGATGTTCCAATCTCTATAGCGAAAATCCTAGCGACACTAGTCTTTCCTGTACCACGAGAACCAGAAAAAATATAAGCATGCGAAATACTACCTAGTTCAATTGAAGATTCTAAAACTTTTACAATATGTTCCTGACCTAATACTTCTTTAAACTTTTGAGGTCTATATTTTCGATATAAAACTGTTTCGCTCATAGGGATGATTATAGCAGAAAATAGTATAAGGGGAAGAAATAGTATAAGGGACTAGTATAAGTATGAGGAAATATAATAACAAGATACTGGATTCCCGATCAAGTCGGGAATGACAGAAATACGGAAATAAAAAAAGGGAGACACAATCCTGTGCTCCCCGATCGCCTACGCGATCATTCAAACATTACGAAAAGGTAGTCCACCTCTTCCCGACAGCCACCATGTGGCTTGCTCAAAACCTTTGCCCCGATATTGGCTAGGCCAGAGCGATCTCCTGACGACGAATGAACACACGCATATAATGCCCCTATAGCGCGGTGGCATTTTCCTTGAACCAGCAGAAACTTTCCACTGTAGAACAAGGAACTAACAGACACTAAGTATAGCAGATTCATTCTGAGAAAACAAAATGGGGGCGGGATGTCTCATGACAACCCGCCCCCAACATTCTCTCGAAAAACTTCCAGTTTATCCGTAAGTCTGGTGTATAGTTCTTAACCTCCTTTCTCCACCGAGACAACAGATTACAACCTTCATCTTTCTTACCGTTAATATGGTTGAGAGATCCATAGGCTGTTACACCTTAGGATAATTCAGAAAGATTCCTGCGTCGGACTCCTACACCTCAACATGAAGTACCCCTTGTTTTACCGAGCACTCGCCCAGCATTTTCAAACTCAAAAAAAGCCTGTTCAAGATATTATCATAGTGAATACTAAAGTCAACTTCTAAAAAAGATGGCCCCGCTCGTGGAATGAGCGGGGCCGAATAACAACGGGGTAATCTTGTACACTACCAAGTCTCATCATGCGATAGCTATGTGACTGGAAAGTCAACAAGGACAATAATCACAGACCAGTGGAAACCACCAGCCGAGATACTGGATCACCTCCCTTCGCTACAACCACACGAATTAACGCATGGTCGGAATTGAAGTTGTTTTGAGGAGATCTTTCCTTTCGAGTTTTTGAGAACTATTGTTTCGGGTCGGATTTGTACTTAAACGCACGCACACATAATTGTCTTTATCACCTCCCTTTCATCTGCCTGTATAAATTATAGTACTATACAAAAACAATGCAAGACCTAGTGGGTGTCGAATATTGAAGGTAGAATGTGGAATCAAAAAAAAGAATGGACTGGATCCCAGATCAAGTCTGGGATGACAGAGAAAGTAAAACCTTAATATAAAAACGATCTTACACCGTCCAAGAATCAATAATCGTTTTCACCTCAGAATAACTCTCTGTTTCCATGAGTTTATTTCTCAATTCTTTTGCAAGCGGAAAATCGCTAACATATGCCTTAAAATGCTTTTTCATAACAGAAAAATTCTTATGTCTTTTATTTGCATTATGCTTTCCCATTATCCTTTCAAATAGTTTTGTGTGTTCAAGCATAGTTTTTAGCTTTTTATCTACAGGAACTTCATCTTCAACGTGAAGTAACCAAGGCTTACCAAAAAATCCTCTTCCTATCATCACACCATCAAAACCACTATCGAGAGCTTTTTCAATACCCTCTTTTTTACTTTTTATATCGCCGTTAGCGATAAGAACAACATCTTTATTAATCGTTTTTACATAATCTACAATTTCTTTTGCTAATTCCCAATGAGCAGATACTTCAGACATTTCTTTCCTTGTCCTCAAGTGAATTGTTAGCGCGGACATATCTTCAAGCAGAATCTCCTTCAGCCAAGTTTTATAATCAACTTTACTATAACCTATTCTTGTTTTTACTGAGACAGGAATTTTGCCCGCACCCTTTATTGCAGATTTTATTATTTCTCTTGCAAGCTTTGGGTTCTTTATTAGCGCAGCCCCAGCACCTTGTTTCTCAACTTTTCTATCAGGACAACCCATATTAATATCAATACCATCAAAACCGAGTTTCGCAATAATTTTACATGCCTTTTCAATATTGTCTGGTCTTGATCCAAAAATTTGAGCTATAATAGGTTTCTCTTTCTTAGAGAATTCTAGATTTTTTAACAAATTCTTCTTACCATCTTTAGATGAAAGTCCGTCAGCAGAAACAAACTCAGTCCATATCACATCTGGTTTACCATATTTTGCAATCATCGTCCTAAAAGGTTTATCAGTAACATCGGCCATTGGAGCAAGACAAAAAATCGGTTTTTTGTTCAAAAAACCCTTTGTTTTTAATATTTTTTTCCAAATCGCCTTTACCATAGAAAATCATATTAGCACCCTTTTTAATTTTGACCAAATCAATTAATAATGTTATTGTATGTATGTGCCTAAAGACAAGAAAAAAACTATAAAAATACTACAAAAAGGAGATCCTCTTCTTAAGGAAGTTTCTGTACCTATTGAAATTGAAGATATTTCTTCAGAAAAAATTAAGGCAATTATTAAAGATATGCAGATTGCCGTGAGATCCCAAGATGATGGTATCGCTATTTCTGCACCACAAATCGGAAAACTAGTAAGAATGTTTTTAATTTCCAATAGAATATATGAAGTACTTGGTGAAGAAAAAGAGAAGGCAGAAAAACATAAAGACATTGTCTTTATTAATCCAAAGATAACGAAATTTTCAAAAGAAAAAGCATGGATGGAAGAAGGATGTCTGAGTGTCCGAAATATGTTCGGACGAGTGCACAGATCTAAGAAAATTATCTTTGAGGCCGTTGATGAAAATGGAAAAAAGGGCGCAAGAGGCTTCGCAGGAATCCTTGCCCAGATAGTTCAGCACGAGACAGACCATTTAGATGGAATACTTTTTACTGATAAAGCAAAAGATATACAAGAAGTTCTGCCACCGGTAAAAGATGCAGAAACTTTATAGTTTCATTATAAATTGTCGTTCCAAAGAAAGTGGGAGAAATATATTTCTGGATTCCCGCCTTCGCGGGAATGACAGATGGGAAAAATGAGGTAAAATATAAATATGATCAACCAAGATATTAAAATAGCCTTCTGGGGTAACTCTGATTTTTCTTTGTTTTGTCTCGAAGAGATGAAAAAGAAAGGTATCACACCAGACATTATCGTCACGTCAGTTGATAAACCGGTTGGAAGAAAAATGATTCTAACCCCCACACCCACAAAAAAATGGGCAGAAGATAATAGTATTGAATACATTACACCCAAAAAACTTAAAGATACGGATTTTATTCAGAAAATTTCCCAATATAATCTTTTTATGGTGGCTTCGTATGGAAAGATAATCCCAAAGGAGATTATAGATTTACCAAAATACAAGATTTTAAATATTCATCCTTCCCTTCTACCAAAATACCGTGGACCATCTCCACTACAAGAACAGATTTTAAATGATGAAAAAGATATCGGAGTGACACTTATGCTTATTGATGAGCTTGTGGATCATGGCGCAATAATAGCTCAAAAAAAAGTTGAGTTAAAAGGAATGGTGGGTTTTAAAGATTTAGAAAAAATTCTTGCAAAAGAGGGATCAGAACTTTTATCACAAACTCTCAGCGACTGGATTCAAGGTAAAATAGAAGCAATACCACAAGATGATAGTCAGGCAACTTTTACAAAAAAAATAGAAAAAGAAGACGGACTTGTAGATGTTATCTCTGGAAATCCAAGAAGCAACTATCTGAAAGTGCTAGCCTTTGAAGTTTGGCCTGAAGCCTATTTTCTTTCGAGACGATCTAACAAAGATATAAAAGTTAAGATAAAATCGGCTATCTGGAAAGATGGTGAAATGCAAATATTAAAAGTTTTACCTGAAGGAAAAAAAGAGATGGACTACAAATCTTTCTTGAATGGTCTAAAGTAAAAAGGTCTTGTACTTAAAAAATACAACAAAACAGCCAAGTCTTAATGACTTGGCTGTTTTGTTTAACTAACTATATCCCCTTAATCATCTTCTTCACTTTTGCTCCAACTTTTTTTGTTAGACTATTCTTCCTCTTTTTAAAATCTGTTACAAGCCTGTTAAGTTCTGCTTCCATATCATCAATCGCCTTATACAAATCAGATTGCTCGGAAACTGCACGCAAGACTTTACCACCAATATCTATATTTGCTTCAGCTTTAAATATATCGCCGGATTTATGTTTACTTGATGTTTTACCTAGCTCTATATAGCACATTATACTGTCATCATCTTTATCAAGAAACTTCTCAATGTGGACAAACTTTTTGTTCAAATAATCCAACACTGCATCTGTTAACTTCATGCTGGTCGCCTTGATGTTTTTTTTCATAAATAAATATGTTATTCGATGCTAATAATCTTTGATGGAGAATGGTGACCACTCACTATTCTCACCTTCTTATTATACACTTTTAAATGTTCCCGCAATACCTCAATAACCCTTTTATTAGCTAACCCTTCTTCTGGTTTTTCTTTAACAGACACCAAAAAAGTGTCCTCAGAAACCTTACTTACACTTTCTTTCTTTGATTTTGTTTTTACCTTAACTTTTATAAACATATAATATCTCTTATGAATAATTATAGCATTAAAAGCAAGACCCCAGACAGAGCTGGGGTCAAAAAATATTCAATTTGAAGTGATGACTTGTTTCGGTTTTGCCTCTCTTTCGTTATTTATCACCACGATTGAACCAATAATAGCAAAAAGGATCACTACACAACAGATACAATAGAAACATTTTGCGTCTTGCTTGGTCAATTCCTCTGTCATAAGACCTCCCTTTTAACACTAAATTTTGTCTAAATTAATAATATTCCCACTAACTAAATATGTCAATAAATGGAAGATGCGTAAAAGTCAAAAATAAAAATAGCCCCTTTTGCTTTCGCAAAAGGGGCTATTTTTTTGATTACTATGCTTTCTTCATTTTCTCCTTTACTGCTGCTTGCGCTGCTGCAAGTCTTGCAATAGGAACTCTGAAAGGTGAACAAGAAACATATGAGAATCCTTCTCTATGACAGAATTCAACGGTTCTTGGCTCTCCTCCATGTTCTCCACAAATACCAATCTTCAAATCTTTCTTAGCAGTTCTTCCTTTCTTAATAGCGATTCTTATGAACTCTCCAATTCCCTCTTGGTCCAAAACTTCAAATGGATCGAATTCATAAATGCTTTGTGCAACGTATTCCTTTAGGAATTTACCTGCATCATCTCTTGATAGTCCTGCGCCCATTTGTGTAAGATCGTTTGTTCCGAACGAGAAGAATTCAGCACCGTTATCTACAATCTTATCTGCGATAACTGCTGCTCTTGGAACTTCAATCATTGTACCGATCTTGTATTCCATCTTTATTTTAGCTTCCTTAAGTTTTGCATCTGCAACTCTTATGACAGCATCTTTCAAAATTGAGAATTCTTTTGTTGTAGCTACAAGAGGGATCATAATCTCAGGAACGACTTTGTGTTTCTTTCCACAAACTGGACATTTTTTTGTTACAGCTATTGCTGCTTCAATAACAGCTTCTGTCTGCATATCGTATATTTCAGGGAAAGTGATAGCCAATCTACAACCACGATGTCCAAGCATTGGGTTAAACTCGTGTAGATCTTCTATTTTTGCTCTTATAACTTCCTCAGAAACTTTCATTTCTTTTGCAAGTTCTTTAATATCCTTATCTTCCTTTGGAAGGAACTCATGTAGAGGTGGGTCTAAGTATCTTACTGTAACTGGGAATCCTGACATTGTGTGGAACAACTTTATGAAGTCTTCTCTCTGATAAGGTAGAAGTTTTGCCAAAGCTTTCTTTCTTGCTTCAACTTCACTAGCTAAAATCATCTCTCTTACAGCCTTAATTCTTTCTCCTTCGAAGAACATGTGTTCTGTTCTACAAAGACCAATTCCTTCTGCTCCGAAACCTCTTGCAACAGTTGCATCTG
>CAYQFQ010000020.1:5362-11174 GCA_964416925.1 uncultured Candidatus Saccharibacteria bacterium | reverse complement strand
AGCTAGGATCAAACTCTAATTAAGAATTAGAACGGAACAAAAGAAAGAATAATAATTTACCCGTTCAAGTTTTTGTAAACAAAAATTTGTTCGGGATTTTCTTGTATCTCTGTACCAAAGGAATTTCGATTCCCTTCTACGAGATAAACTTTTTTCCAAATTGAATCTCTAGACTCGCACATTTAATAAATCTTGTACTCTTTATTCTTTTGTAAAAGAACGCTGCCTTACTTAATAAGACAGCTCAATCATTATACTCAGATTCGTTTTGAAGTCAACCCTAAAGTAGATTTTTATTTGAGTTACACAGACTTATATACTATGTGTCAAAAAACACTTATAAATCAAGGGTATTTTGCAAGTAATCCAAATAAAAATCACCTCAGGGCAGGGCGAATTTTATATAGCTTACGGACACATTAATCTAACAAAAATAGTTTACCCCGTAGTGAGAAATTCCTATTTCTCTACTACTGGGGTCAAATTTAAAGCCGTTTTTTGCCTTAAGGCAAAAAACGGCTTTAAAATCAACGTCCAACTTAATAATCACATTCCCCCACTAACAATTGTTACGACAAACATTGTGACGATAGAAGAGACGAATTGTATAGCAAGAAAAGAAACAGCATAAAAAAGATAAGACAAAATAATCTTCTTTAAATTTTGAGGAGAACCTAATTTCTTAACAAAAAACTGAAAGACAAAAAACATCAACACAAAAATGACAAGACTAGTTAAATTAACAACAAATACATTATTAGGACTATCTTTTAGTACATTCACAATTATGTTTAGTATAACAACACCAGGTAAAGATATTAAGAGACAGAACCAAAATGACTTTATCCAAGACAAATCTGCTATGTTTAGATACTTCTTATTAATATATAAAAAAACTTGAGACTGCAATACAACCGCGATTACTAAACTAATCAAAAGAAAAGATATGGCTCCAATTATTCCTGTCATTTTTTAAAAAAATTATGCTATTAATAATTACTTAACCTCCACTTCTTTTGGCCTATGGATAAGATTTATTAGAATTATCAGAATAGGAATCGCTATACCTAACAATGTAATTACACTAGAAAATTTTGGGATAACACTAATTACCATCCCTAAACCCATAGCATACATAGAGCTTTTTACAGAAATTACATAGCTAATTCTTTTCTTAAATAATAATGAAGTTACAAATAGAACAACACCCAACACCCATCCGTACACAACCCAGACAACAAAGACTGTTAAAAAAACTGTTCCAAAAACTGTAAGGAGGCCAAATAAAGCACTAATAATTAATGCTCCGACAGGTAGCTGAGTGTCTTTAATTAAATCAGAAATTAAAAAAAATGCAGTTAAAATGGTAAAGACAATGGAAATAATCAAGTCGATCTTGATGATATATATAAATATATTCCTTAATGATTTGCTATTTATCTCTTTATAAAAGGATGGGTTATAAATACTATTTTTAAATTCGATAAAAAGGTTTTTCATGTTTAAAAAATTTATATTATTAATATTTGAATAATCTTATCATTTTATCGTCTTTTCTGCATCTCCAACTTAAAGCGAGGTGTATCATTTCAAAAGCCTTACAGAACAAATCTTTTAGCAAAAAGATTTGTGAGTAGAGAAAAAGCGTCGTGACGACGACGCTTTTATCGTGCTTTTGAAATAATACACCGAGCGACCTCCTCTATTTACTTACGGCTCCCTTCTCCTTCTGAAAGGCTTCAGACGTAACAAGCATGTTTGATGCTAGGAAGATTGAAGAATATGTTCCAAAAATAACTCCGATCATAAGCACTAAAGAAAAATGCTTTGTTGCTTCTGGACCAAAAACATACATCATTAAGACTGCAAAGAAGGTTGTTAAAGAAGTATTGAGTGACCTTATAAAAGTCTGATTAATACTCTCCCCCACTATTGTCTCAAAACTTTTCTTAGTATTGTTGTCGCGATTTGTTTTTAAATTTTCTCTAATTCTGTCATAAACGACAATAGTGTCGTGAATTGAAAAACCAAGAATAACAAGGATAGCAGTAACAAAAAGCGTATCAACTTCATATCCAAGATAATGTCCCAAAACTGCAAACACACCGGTTGGAATCAACACGTCATGAGCAAGAGCTGTAATTGAGAACAAGCCGTACTTCCAAGAAGATACTGGTTCCGATACGTGTCTAAAAGCAAAGGTGATAAAAAGAATAATACAAACCAAAACCAAGACGATTGCCACTAGGGATTTCTTAGCAGACTCTGAACCGACAGATGGACCAATTGAGTTGAATTTTGTAAGTACAATCTTATCAACGTTATTACTTGAAATAGAAGAGACGAGGGTCTCTCTTTCTGTTTCCGTTATATTTCTCATCTTCAATATATAGCTATCATTTCCCGAGCTAACTATTGAATAAGAATTTTTAAGAGATGGAGTAACGTTTGTCGCATCTATCCTTTCTTTAATAACACTTAAATCAAGTTTGCTTTGCTCATATTTGAACTCAACAGAAGATCCTCCTTTGAAATCAATACCAAGATTAAGACCCCACAAGGATATTGCTACAATTGACGCAAGGACCAAAACGCTTGAGAAGATATAAAATATTTTTCTGTATTTTACTATAAACATAAATTTAATTTATCTGCTAAAACCATTACCGAATAAAAACTTCATAAAGCGACCTGCGTTGTCGTGTTTGATTGCTATAAGTAGCGTTCTTGAAGCTGTGATAGCGGTAAACATTGAGACGGCGACACCAATAAAGAATACAAGTGCAAAACCTTTTACAACTGATGTGCTTGAGAAGAAGAAAAGAATAATTGCAGTAATCATAGAAGATGTATTACTGTCTCTGATTGATAGCCATGCTCTACCGAAGCCCTCCTTAACAGCATCCCCGAGTTCCCTACCTCTCTTGAGCTCTTCTTTCATTCTTTCAAAAATAAGAATGTTTGCGTCCACTGCCATTCCGAGTGAAAGTATAAAGCCAGCAATACCAGCAGCTGTAAGAGTTACAGGAATAAGCTTAAATATTGCTAAGCTGATTACTGTATAAATCGCAAGAGCAATGACGGCAAGTAATCCTGGGAGTCTATACCAAATTATTAAGAATAGGCTGATAATCACGAATGCCCAAAAGCCCGCAACAAGCGAAGCGTTGACTGCGTCTATTCCAAGGGTTGCACCGACAATCTGTGTTGAGACAAGTTCTATTGGTACCGGCAATGCACCCATATTTAAATTACTAACAAGCTTCTTTGCTTCTGCAATTCCAGCAGCCCCAGTAAAACCTCCAGAAATAACTGCATTACCGTCTTTAATCTCTTCTTTTATAACTGGCGCTGACTTTACCTCGCCATCAAGGAATATTGCAAGTACTCTACCAACATTCTCTTTGGTGATTTTTGCAAACAGTTCTTTACCTTCAGTATTAAATTCAAGAGACACGAGAGCCTCACCTGATGTCTGGTTAAACTGCAAAGATGATTTAGCTAAATATCTACCAGTGAGTCCGGTATCTGTAAATATTTCTTCTGGTTTTTTAGATTTAAATTCTTCTTCTGTGAGTTTGGAAACTTCATCCTTAATAAGTTTGAACTCAAGAGTTGGAGTCTGACCTATCATTTTGATAGCTTGGTCAATATTTGTGACACCTGGAAGTTCTACTGTAAGTTGTTGTTCATTAACGCTTGAAACCAAACCGACTTTTTCTACTCTTACTACAGGCTCAGAAACTCCAAACATATTTACTCGTCTTTCAATAACTTCTCTTAAAACATCCATAGAGGTAGAAATGTCTGCTGAAGACACTTTAGAGGTGTCAGCTCTGTAAACAAGCTCTGTTCCACCATTAAGGTCAAGACCGAGTTTAAATTTAAACTTAGAATTAGTAATCTCTGAATTATAAACAAAATATCCGATAAATGCGGATATAACCAATAAGGCTAAAGCCAAAAATCTTTTCATTAACATAATACATGAAGTATAGAGATTTTTAGCCTTTTTGCAACCCTTATAACGAATGTATAATATAGAATGTTGAATGTCGAGCATAAGAAATTAGATTGGCTGTTTTGCGTGGCAAAACAGCCAATTCCTGTATTCAATATTCTTTATTCGATATTCTACCCTATTTTCCCGTCCTTGATAATATGGTTCTAATAGTCCTCAAGGCAATTTTTAGATCTAAAATAAGTGATCTGTTTTTTATGTAGAAAAGATCATAAGAAAGTTTCGTCTTTGTGTCTTCTACATTAAGACCAAATTTTGGTGGATTATTTTGATATATCTGTGCCCAACCTGACAATCCTGGTTTAACTAGATGTCTAACATTATAAAATGGAATTTCAGATTCATACTTAGACACAAAGTCTGGCTTTTCTGGTCTTGGTCCAATAAACGACAGATCTCCTACCAAAACATTAAAAAACTGTGGCAATTCGTCCAATCTTGTCTTCCTTAAAAAATTACCAACACGAGTAATCTTTTCCTTTTCATTTACACTCATACTCCTGAACTTAAGAATACCAATTCTGACACTTTTCCTTCCGACTCTGTTATTAACATAAAATATGGGCCCTCCATCTTCTATCTTTATTGCCAATGCTGCAAACGGAAAGACAATAGCACAAACACAGCCAATAACGAGAGAAAAAATAATATCTAAAACCCTTCTTATAAAACTATAAAAACCTCCGGAGGAAATTGTCACATTTTCAAGAAACCAATCATATCTAATTAGAGACAATGGCACCTTACCAAGAGCACCCTCATACAATTCCTGAATATCAATAAATCTAATATTTTTAAATATAAAACTATACAAACTTGAAAGAATTGGTATCACCTTTTTATCGCTAAAATCCATAACGATTGTAGACACTCCTCCGTCAGTTATGTTTTTTACAATAGATTGATATAAAATTCCATCTTCACAGGTCTTAGTATCTATATATCCGATAACCTCGACTTCAGATTTGTCATCCTCAGTTAAAACATTTTTTAATTCTTCCACATCTTCCCCACTTCCTACAAACACAACTTTCTCTCTCTTTCTGATACCAAAAACTTTTAATACATATATTCTCCAAAATAAAATAAGGATAAAAGAAATCAGTAAATTCAAAAACAGGATTGTTTTAGGTGTAATAGTAAATATCGGTATCAAATAAAAGAATGCTAGTGCGATAAAGCTATTTATTAGCTGAGCATTAAAAATCTCAAAAGATAACTTTTTAGAAAAAGTTAATACGTTCTTGTCGTAAAGACCCATTATAAAGTAAATCAATAACCACACTAAAAACAAATAGGAAAATGGCAATAAGTGAGAGAAAAAGACACCCCTTTCAGGCACTGACCAGTATCTGATTAGTAGTGACAACCATAATGAGGCTACAAGTATTAGAGCGTCTCCCAAAAGGAGGAAAAACGGGCTTTTTTTGTTCAGTCGGTTCATAAGTGTTTATTCCATTAAGTATTGCATTTTTTGTTCCAAATTTCAATAATTTTATATATAATTAGGTGGTGAAAGAAAAAACTAAAATTTTGTTTTGCATAACTAAATCCAACTGGGGTGGTGCACAAAAATATGTCTTCAATCTAGCCACATCAATAAGTAAGAGAGATTTTGACGTTGGTGTTGTCTGTGGTGGCAATGGAGAACTTGTAAGCAAACTTAAAGAGGTTTATGTGAAAGTCGTTCCCCTATCCAATCTAGAAAGAAACGTATCCTTTTTAAAAGATTATTCGTCTCTCAGAGAGCTTATAAGTATTTTTAAAAGAGAGAACCCCGTACTAGTACAC
>CAYQFQ010000020.1:0-5352 GCA_964416925.1 uncultured Candidatus Saccharibacteria bacterium | reverse complement strand
TTCAAAAATGGGGATACTTGGAGGATTAGCTGTTCTATACTTGAATCGAACAAATAAACTTAAATCTATTATATTGAGAAAGAATTTTCGCCCAATTAAAGTCATTTTCACCGCTCACGGATGGGCTTTCAACGAAGATAGACCCTATTGGCAAAAAGTTATATTAAAAGTATTGCATAAAAAAACAATTTCCCTTAGTGATACAACAATCGCTGTGGCAGAAGTTGTAAAAAATCAGGTAGTAGATAAAAATAACTACAACAAAATTGTCACCATAT
Source organism: uncultured Candidatus Saccharibacteria bacterium (assembly GCA_964416925.1). Classification (GTDB taxonomy): domain Bacteria; phylum Patescibacteriota; class Minisyncoccia; order Phycocordibacterales; family GWA1-40-21; genus CAYQFQ01. The sequence goes on along the minus strand of CAYQFQ010000020.1, from coordinate 5,074 downwards.
ACAATGGCGTTGAAAAGATAAAATTTCTAACAAAAAAACTTTCCAGAAATGAGATCTCAATGAGAGCTAACGTTACTTTTGACTCAAGAGCTAGGTGGGTCGGTACCATCTCTGAATTACATCGTAACAAAGGTCTAATCTATGCCATAGAAGCAATAAAGAATATAAAAAAGACCCCAGCGGGACAAAATATAAAATTTTTTATAATTGGTGAGGGAGAAGAAAGAACATATTTAGAAAAAATGATTTCTGATTATAACTTAAAAAATGATGTATTTCTGTTGGGCCATATTAATAATGCCTCACAATTTTTGAAGGCATTCGATATCTTTATGCTAACTTCTACAACAGAGGCGCTCCCCTATGTATTACTTGAAGCTGGCCTTGCTGGATTACCTGTTATAGCCACAAGAGTTGGTGGAATTCCAGAAATTATAGATGATGAGAAAGATGGATTACTTTCGAGACCAAAAGATGCAAGAGAAATATCAGCAATGCTTGAGTACATAATCAGCAGTAAAGAAAAGAGTAAGAGGTTAAGTAACAATATTAAAGAAAAAATCATAAGGTCATTTTCAATTAAAGAGTGTGTTGGTAAAACTGAGGAGCTTTATCGTGAACTTATTAAGTGATATAATATTATCAATATATGTCAGTTCAATTTGAAGAAGAAAATAAATATAATTTCTCTTACAAAGCACCGCAACCAAAAGGGATTACGGGGTGGCTTATTAATAAGGGTTATGTTAAAGACGAAGCAGGAGCTAATAAGTTAATGATAATAGTCACAGTTATTTGTTTTGTGCTTGCTATCCTCCGTTTCTTAATGTAATTTACGTTTATATGGTCAGTTCAAAACTTAAGGCAAAAGTAGGCTATCTGTCTATTAAAAAAGGGTTTACCCCCACACCAAATCTTATTTAATAAGTTAAAATAATATGGTACAAAAGAAAAAAAGTTGGTGTGGGGGTTTACCTTAATAGAACTCTTGGTGGTTATATCAATAATTTCTTTACTCTCATCAGTTGTCCTCTCTTCTCTTTCAGACGCCAGAGTAAAGGCTAGAGACGTAAGAAGAATGGAAGATATGAGAAACTTTGAAAAAGCACTCTACCTTTATTCTCTAGATCACAATGGAAAATATCCACTTAAAAATGGACAAGGTAGTTGCGCTTTTAGCGCCTGGGGAATAATTGACTGGAACACAACAAATGGTTTAGCAACAGACATGAAGCCCTATATTTCTGCAATGCCATCAGGGCCACTTCAAAATTGTACTAACACAACAGATTACTACTACTATAATACCAATTCCGATGGTAGTAGTTATAAATTAACTCTATATAGACCTGAAACAGTGATTTCTAATACCCAAAGTCCTTTTTATAATCCACACATGCCAACAAATTCATGGTCTGTATATAGTGACAACTCGATGGCCGATAGATAAGTTTATTAGCAGAATTAATTCTATTGGAGTCCCAAAAACTCATTATTCAAAGAATCTTTATGTGCCGTTTTTCTATATTTTCTCATTCCCATCAGTATCCCGAGAGCTGTAAAAGAAGCTAATAAGTTTGTACCTCCGTAACTCATAAATGGAAACGTGATTCCGGTGACCGGCATAAGCCCAATATTCATTCCTACGTTCACGATAAAATGAGACATAAAAAGTATTGCCACACCTAAACCAAATAAAATTTCAAAGTTCGTCGCCCCTAGATAAGCATTCTGGACAATACCCAATATAAGCATTCCAAAAACTGCAAACAATATCGTAACACCTATAAATCCCCACTCTTCAGCAAATGCGGCAAAAATAAAATCTGTATGATATTCTGGTAAAAACTTAAGTTTCGACTGGGTTCCATACCCCACTCCCTTACCAAGCATCTGTCCCGAGCCCACAGCTATCGTAGATTGATATGCACTATATCCGCTCCCCCTTATATCAGATAACGGATTCAAAAAAGTCTTAATTCTATTTTTTTGATAATCATGCAAAGCAAAACTCCAAAGTGTCATAAAAATAACAGCTCCTGAGACAAATACAATAGCTAAATGTTTTTTGGAAATACCTGACACAAGAATCATTCCAAGCCAAATCATAAAAATAATAAGAGCTGAACCAAAGTCTGGTTGTAGAAAGACTAAAGCAAATATTGAAAATGCATAAAACCCTGACACAAAAATATGTCGAACATTAGCAATCTCCATGTGTCTTCTTGAGAAATATTTTGCGAATAGGATAATCAGTGCAAGTTTAATCGGATCAGAGGGTTGAAAGGAAAGTGCCCCGAAATCGAACCAGCTCATTGCACCTTTTGACACTTTTCCCAAGACAAATAATGCAAGTAGAAGAAGAAAAGAAAGGACAAAAATCGTCACGACCACACTTGTTTTTTTCAAAAATCTATAATCAAAAGAACTCAGAAAAACAAAAACAAAGATTGAGACTATAAGCCAAATTATCTGTCTCACAAAAAAATAGTCGTCCCCAACAAAAGCTTTCATGGTAAGTAATCCAGCGAAACATAGAAAAATCGCAGGAAGAAAAATCTTCCAATCAATTTCTGCCTTTATAAAATCGATCTTTTTGAATAAAAAACTGTCAAACATTTAATCAAGAACTTTCGGAATAATCTCTATTCTGTATATCTTTTTAGAAAGCGGTTCTGGCCAAGTAAATACTACATCTTCAGAAGATTCCTTCGAAATACTATCAACTTTTGTACTTGAAAATGACACGGCGTTATCTTCAACATCAAAAAGGATTACAATGACCTCAATATTCGAAATAGGTTTAAGTGTTCTATTTGATATAGTTGCAGTAACCCTAGGTATCGTGTCTTCATCTGTGATGGTTTTTGAAACTGAAACCAAACCAAGCTCTTTAGGTGTCATCTTTTCCCATACTGCGCCAGATGCAAAATCAAACTCTATTGGTCGTCCAGGAATTTTGTCTTTCAAATCAATTCCAGATTCAATAATTGCAAAATTTTTATTTGGAGGAACCGATGTCTTATTTATTTTTTCAAACAGAAGTACACCGGCACTATCTCTTATTTTCAATCTGTAAGTTATTTCTTTTGTTCCAGCTTCAATATTTGGATTTTCAACATAAGCAAGAACATTATACATACCTGTACTTTTTACTTTAGACCATCTTCCCCACAAAAACTTTGGGTCACTGTATTGTGCACGACACAAAACTGTACACGATCCACCACAGTCGATACCCGCTTCATTCTGATTCTGTTTACCATCTCTACAAGTAGGCATTTTGTATAAGTAAATCGAAAGAGGAATTATGATAAAAACAATAATAAAGACTATTGTTCCTAAAATATAATTTGTTTTTCTTCGTGATGACCAACTCATATAAAGAGTAGTATATCAAAAACTGCCAAATTTTGCATTGGTATCTTTTCTGTCATTCCCGACCCGATCGGGAATCCAGTTGAAAAATAAACAAAAGAAAAACCCACCGAAGCAGGTTCTTCCTGTCGATGGGATTATAACAACACTTTTATCAATGCATTTCAGATATCCTCTGCAAATCCTTCCATTCATACCTTTCTTGATTATTTGTGGAATTTTTTCGTATGAGAATACGGGATGCTTTGATGCTGGCTTGCTCACGACTACTGGCTTCAATTTCCTCGGTTTCTATACGTAAAAGAGCCCCCTTACTGAAGATTTCCATCGTAAACTTATAGGTATACATAAAGAACTCCTAATTTGTTATTTATTTGATTAAACACTATATTAATATAAACAGAAAATCAAGTAAGTAGACAGTCCATAAACGCAAAAACCATCAAATTTTGCATTGGTAGTTTCTCTGTCATTCCAGACTTGATCTGGAATCCAGATATAAAATAAACAAATTAAAACACCGCAGGGCAAGCCATACGGTGTTATTCATTCACTAACGACACGTATCAGTCCAGTGACCAACTGGTGTCTTGGGTAAAGGAACAGATTTATCAACAATAGATATAGTATCTCGCCGACAAAAAACTTCTCCGGACTCCAAGTCTTTCAATACCAAATCAAACCTCTTGCCCTTGCCCCGTCTCTTCTTAACATTGGATATCACGAGATGTTGATAATTATCCCTTGAACCCAAAACAAGAGTATGCCCAACAAGAAGCCTCATTATATCCTTGAGTACCATAAAACATTCCTTTCTGCTGTACTGAAGTACTTTAATTGTATCTACCCACTTTTTTTGGCTTCACTCAGAATGAGCATGTGAGAACCTTGAGTGACCGAAGGATAAATAATCATCTTATCCAGTGGTACATTAGGGTATTCTCGAGCAATAACATCAAGAAGGGTTGACACAGTTAAAGGGACATCTGAAGGACGTTTCCCTTCGAAAGAAAAAGAATAAACACCTGCGATCTTACCGCTTTTCATTGCTATTCTCCTTATTAATTAGTTTTTACCTGTATTTTCTAATTAATATACTATTACAGATAAACATAAAAGTCAATAGCCGAGTATAAACAAAAAAACCGCGTAAAGCGGTATTTTTGTTATTAAAAACTTAGTTCCGGCGACTAGCTACTTTTGCCCAATAGGACTATCATCGCCTCAACAGAGCTTAACTTCTGAGTTCGAAATGAGATCAGGTGTGACCTCTGCGACGAATCACCAGAACTAAATTTTCAATTACCAACTTAAATCAAAATCTGAAATTCGGGAGCAACTATTTCTAGTTGCTTGTACCAAGGGTGCTGGGTTATAACCAGTCTTTTACATTCGTGAACTTTCGTTGACACGAATGCTATGCTCACCTACATGAGCGCCCCAAGGATCCGGGGCTTCACTACATAAGTCACCTTGCCTCGCAAGGAAACCATACGTAATCACCCGCAATCCTAGTGAAGAACATTTGGAAAAATCCCAAATTTCAGATTTCGACTTTTCAAAAAACATTTACCAATGCACTCGTTGTGCTTGGCTGTGAAAAATTAATTCCACATAACAGATTGAAACATACCTAAATTTATATCTAGGTTTGTGTATTTTTAAATTTCCTAATAAGAATCGACTAATTAGTACT
>CAYQFQ010000019.1:0-11362 GCA_964416925.1 uncultured Candidatus Saccharibacteria bacterium | reverse complement strand
GCACTGGCGCGATTGCTTGGTGGTGGCCAATGATGCTGATCACGGGAGAATTATGGAAGCTATTATGGGGATGCCGATTTATTTCGCGCCTTATGATACAAAAGTTACATTTGTCTCCCAGGCCTTGCTCGATCTGGAAAAGTCTGATCTGTCTCACGACGGTTTGGTTATTATTTCTGGTCCGGTTGGATATATGGAATTCAAGAATGTTTGGAAGTCCAATCCTACGGGTACGGCGGGTTTCCTTTTGGCTTACGCAAGGGCAACTCATCGAGCCAATTTGGCCGGGAAATACGGTTGTCTGACGGCACTCGACACTCCTGTGGTCGATTTGCTTGAGGATAGCTCAAAAAAAATCAGTCTGGTTTGATTATCTCAGTGTTTTAACACAATAGGTCTCGATTAACGTCGAGACCTATTTTTTATTTTTATAAAAGACTTCATGTATGTATATCATCTGAAGTATTCAATTCAGAGACTTAAATAAGCAACGCAAATTGAAATATGTGGGACTATAAATGATTTAATGAACGTAATAATTCATTAATTCTTCATTACAAACTTCATTGACCTTTAGTTTAATAAAAGTAGATAATTGTTTTAGATGCTTTTCTACCAATTCTTTAGAAAGGAAAATGACAATGAAGACGACATTGAAATTACGCGTTGAACAAGTTCAAGAAGCTATTCATTATAAAGGTTACATTGAGATTGCAAGACACAGGTTTGAATATGAACTAAAGTGTACAATTTCTCTCGAAGAAATTGACTGTGCAGGAGCAATAGGATGTGTACAAGAATACTGTTGCTTTTTTGATCTTGATATCAGAAGAGATAATGTTGATATCCATCTTGAAAGGGAAGAGTACATTTTGTTCCTTCAAATGATTGTTCCTTTTGTAATCGGTTTTTATAATAGTCCCAAGATTCGACAAATCAATTTGCCGACAAGGTATACCCCTGATTCTGTTTCATTGACAGGTGGGGAAATGGTGTTTGATTTTCCAGATCAGTTTTGTGAACTATTGAACACGTCAAAATTCGATTGCAGAATTCCAGCTTAAAAGCTGATCGATTGCCATATATTAATTTTTATGGTAATTAAAAAACTGTCCGAGCCTTTTGTGGCTCGGACAGATTTTGTGTGTAATCTATGAACTTCTTACCTTTAATTTTGTTTGTCTGTTTTTATCTAGCTTCGGCATTCTGATTGTGAGTAATCCATTTTTATTTGAGGCCTCAGCATCTTCAACCTCTACTTCTTGTGGAAGAATAACAGTTCTTGAAAAGACTCCCCAATACAATTCTCTGTGAAAATAATCGTCACCAGATGATTCGATACTGTCTTCTCTTTTTCCTCTGATTGTTACCATGTCTCTAGTTACAGATATATCCATATCTTCAGGTTTTACTCCTGCCACCATAGTTTTTAGTATTATTTCTGTGGGTGTTTGGTACATATCAATAGCAAGCTGTCCCTCTTCATCTGTTGAACTATTTGAAATACCCATAAGTTCGTTATCATTGTCATCTTCGACAACTGTTTCTATCTCATCATCACTGTCGTCTACTTTGACAATTCCAGTTATTCTTTCGAAAAAAGATTTTTTTGCTTTTGACATTTTGTTATTTAAGTTAGATTGCTAAATTCTATTGAGCTTTACCTTTTTAATTCTTTCAAAAAGGAAGAGTATCACTATCACTGCAAGCCACATTCCTATTAAAGCTTTCATGGCTTCATTACCTTTGTCCATTATTATATATAAATTAAAGAAGGAGTGCAATACAATTGCAAGTATAATACCAACGATTTTTGATACTGTTCTGACAATTCTGCCTCTGAAAAACATAAAAGCCATCGACATACCCATAATTGCTGATGCTGTTGCGTGTAATAGTGTTGCACCAATAAACCTAACATCGGCAGTTAAAACGGTAAAGATGGTATCCTGTCTTATAATTGGATCTATCAAAAAAAATACATTTTCTAAAAAAGCAAAACCCAAAGCTCCTGTAATCATATAAATAACCATATCTACGTTTTCGTCGTTGTGTTTTGTTTTTAAAGATATCGCGTAGGTAGTTAAGAATTTGGATACTTCTTCGATGATTGGGGCAAATAGTGCTACAACAAGAAGTCTTTTAACATTTATTCCTTGTTCAAGAGCAAAGTTTTTAATATAATCCGCAACTGAAGAGAGAGGTGAGTTTTGAAGGTAACCGATAATATCAACATCATAAAGTTTTTTCTCTAAGAAAAGTGAGATGAGAACGGCTAGTGTACCCCCTAAGAAAGTTAAGACAATCATATGCTTTGGTTCAGGGGCGACAGAGTCTTGTTTGTGCCAGAAGATAAGCCAAATAACGGCAGGAATGAATCCTCCGATGGCGGCAAATATCATTGTGGTTATAGATGGAAATTCCATATTTTATTATGCTGGCCAATTCTCAATCATTAACATTTTTTTATCTTTGTGAGGTAAGTATCCCCATATTTCTTCTGTAACATATGGCATATAAGGATGAATAACTTTTATACAAGTCGTCAGTATTTTATAGAGCGTCCACTGAGCTGATTTCTTAGCTGTTTCGTCTGTACCATTTAATGCGAGTTTTGCTTTCTCTATTATTATATCAGCAAATGTATGCCAGAAGTAGTGATAGGCCTTATCACTAGCAATATAATATTTGTGGTTTTCCATTTCTTCGGTTACTTCTTTTACGACAATGTTAAGAGCAGAAAGATTTTCTTCATCTTCTTTTGTGAGTTTTACTTCTGAATTAACATCAAATCCTTCGAGATTAGTAAGTACGAATCTAGTTGCATTCCAAATTTTATTTGCAAAGTTTTTATAGCCCTTTATTTTGTCTTCAGATATTTTACTATCTGTCCCCGGAGCATTACCAACCATGAGAGCCATTCTGCTTGCATCAGTGCCAAATTTTTTGGCCATATCTATTGGGTCAATTCCGTTATTGAGTGACTTGCTCATTTTTCTACCTTTTGCATCACGAACTGTTCCGTGTAGATAAATTGTCTTAAAAGGAATATCACCCAACACATATCCTGACATTAAAATCATGCGGGCTACCCAGAAGAATAGAATCTCATATCCCGTTTCAAGAATATCTGTCGGGTGATACATTTCTAAATCCTTCGTTTTCTCGGGCCAACCAAGGGTTGAAAAGGTCCATAGAGCAGAGGAAAACCAAGTATCTAGGGTATCTTCATCTTGGACCCAACCGTCGCCTTCTGGTTCTTCTGAACCAACAAAAATATCAGATCCCTTATACCAGACTGGAATACGATGACCATACCAAATCTGTCTTGATATACACCAGTCACGAAGATTCTCAATCCAATGGAAATATGTTTTTCCAAAATAATCTGGAATTATATTTATTTGCCCGGAACTTACCGAGGCCTTCATAATATCTTTTAATGTAACTTCGTCACCAGACTTTATGCCATTTATTTTTGAGTCTGCAAGTTTAAATTTCTTGTTTACATTTACAAACCACTGAAGTTTTGGTAATGGTTCAACAACCCCACCAGTTCTCTCTGCTGTGGAAATGTTTTGTTTAACACTTTCTTCTTTTTCAAGTAAACCTTCTGTTTTTAACCATTCAACAACAGTATCCCTTGCTTCAGTTGTTTTTTTACCGAGAAGCCTTTCATCTCCAACCATCATTCTAGCTTTCTCATCTATAACTTGAATTACGGGTAAATTATTTTTCTCTCCCATTTCCCAGTCTATTTGGCTGTGAGCTGGTGTAACACCAAGAGCTCCTGTTCCGAATTCTTTTTCTACAGCTTTATCAGCAATTATTTTTATATGAATTGGTACGCCACAAAATACGGCCGTATACTCTTTACCAATATATTTTTGATATCTTTCATCTTCTGGATGAACAGCTACGGCTGTGTCTCCAACTTTTGTCTCGGGTCTTGTTGTAGAGATTGAAATAGGGAAATCTTTTGAATATTTAAAAGTATAAAATTTTGCGTCTCTCTCTTCATATACGATTTCATCATCAGAAATAGTAGTCTGGCCCTTTGGATCCCAATTCACAATTCTGTTTTTTCTGTAAATCAATCCATCATCATACATTTTTTTAAACACTGTTTTAACTGCAGTGTTTCTTTTGTCGTCTAATGTAAAAGCTTCTCGTGACCAATCGCAAGATGCTCCAACTGTTTTAAGTTGAGATACTATCGTGTCATGGCTCTTATGTGCAAAATCATTAACTCTCCTTAGGAGTTCTTCTCGCCCGAGGTCATATCTAGACTTGTCTTCATTTTTCTTGATATCTTTTTCAACTCTGGATTGGGTGGCAATAGCCGCGTGGTCTGTTCCTGGTAGCCAAAGTGTTTTTTTACCTCTCATTCTTTGGAAACGAATCATTGTGTCTTCAAGGGAAACCATCATTGCGTGACCCATATGTAAAATTCCGGTCACATTTGGTGGAGGCATCATTATTGTGAATGGGTCCTTGTGTCTTTCAGGTAAATTATCTGGATTGAAATACCCTGAATCTTCCCACATTTTGTATATTCTTGCTTCTGTTTCTATTGGGTCGTATGGCTTTAAAAATTTATCGTTCATATATAGGTAAATATAACAAAAGAATAACCTTTTTGAAAGATACTTAAATACTCACGATAATTTACGACCGTAAATTATCGTGAGTATTTTTTAAAAAAACTTCTGTTTCGTTAAGTTGTTTACATAGGTTTAACCTTTGTAATCTTAAAGTGTGTTGTAATATTTAATTTGTTAGCAAAATATCAACACTTAAATTAAGTATAAAAAACGGCCATCCCCCGAAATAAGGGGGTGGCCGGGAGACACAATGTTTTCGTGTCTTGTGCAAGGTGTATGTACCGAGCAATCGCGCCGGTGATTAAGGTTACCTGCGAGAGCCTTTAATCCGGTCGTAAATGTACGACCGCCGCAATCATCTCATGGCTGCGCAGAAAAATCTTCATTACCGTCAAACCTTGTTTGTCACTTAGATCACAAATAACATTGCCGAATCATTTAGGGGTGTCCTAAGCCCGCACCATGATCTCGTCTCCAAAAGAGATTTTATTCTTTAAATTTTACAAAGTCAAATTACCTTCAGCTTTAAAATCTGTTTCTGATTTTTGTCCAGAGATGAGATTTATATATCCAGCTACTGCAATCATGAGAGCATTATCAGTTGATGCACTAACCTCAGGAATGAAATAATCTATACCTAAATCGGTCGATAGGTTTTGAAAATCTTTTCTTATTTTTTTATTTGCACTTACTCCGCCTCCCAAGATTATGGTTTGTGCGCTGTATTTCTCAACCGCCATTTGAACTTTTTTTATGAGAACTTCTACAACGGCGTTCTCAAACTCGCAAGCTATATCTTGTCTCATGGCATCAGTCATTACAGTGGAAATATCTTTTTCGGACAAGTGTTCCCCCGAAGCGCCTTTTGGTAAGTTTGTTGTGATTTGTCTTACGGTATAAAGTACTGCGGTTTTAATTCCGGAAAAAGAAAAATCAAGATCTTTTGAATAAATCATAGGGCGAGGAAGTGGGAAGTCAGTTTTTTTGTTTGGATTTTCAGTTCTTTCTTTCTCGGCGATTTTTGATATTTGTGGTCCACCAGGATAGGGAAGTCCGAGGATTCTTGCAACTTTATCAAAGGCTTCTCCAACAGCATCATCTCTTGTTTTTCCAACAACTTCATAACTAAGATTATCTTTTATTAAAACGATCTCTGTATGTCCACCACTAATAAGAAGAGATATCGCTGGGAATTTAAGGGGTTGAATATGGAATGTAGAATTTGGAATATCGTTTTCTTTCTTTTCTTTACTATATTCTATATTCGATATTCGATTCTCATCTTTTTGCAGCAGAGCTGCAAAGATATGTCCTTCCATGTGGTTTGTGGGGATGAGCGGAATATCCCAAAGTAGACTGAGAGCTTTTGCAAATGAAACGCCGACCCAAAGAGCGATCTCAAGTCCGGGTCCATAAGTTACAGCGATTGCATCAAGGTTTGGTTTCTCAATTCTTTCTACTAGATAAAGCAGGTTCTCAAAGAGTTCTGGTTCTTTTGCAAGTGTGAGTCTAAGAAGTGCTTTCTTTTCATCATTAAGTTCTCTGACTTTTTCAAGATAAAATAATAATTTTGCATTCTCAAGGGCTTTCTCGAAAATTGGGACAAGATTTTGTGAATGAGCCCTCTTCGCTAGGACAGGGAAGACACCTCCATACTGGGCATGAATGGCAATTTGGGAATAAAGTTCATTTGCAAGTATTTTGATTGAAACATTACCAACTTCTCCATCGGCTTCTAATAAACAAATACCTGTTTCGTCACACGATGTTTCTATTCCAAGGATTTTCATAGTTACAGCAAGGATAATAGAAAAAGGTAAAATAGGCAATATTTTACTATTCAATTTACATATTGACAAAGGCATCATTATTTGCTATAATAGCATAAGATTTAACAAAGGAGAGTCCAGATGGATAACTTTCAGACGGGTCAGATTTCGGATATGTTCACGGCGATCGTGGTTCTGTGGGGTATGGTATTTGGGATCTTTATAATGTGCAGGAAAGGAACAGTCTTTCTTACCTGGCACAAGACCAAAGCCATCCTCGTCCTCTGCTTCGTCTGGAGGAGATGGAAAATCCAGATCATCTGTTTGGTAATCGGCTACATGCTGGGTAACAGTTTCCCTATTACACACCAGTAGTCGAGCGCAGTTACGAAACCAAATCCGCCCCATAAAGGCGGATTTAATATTACTCGATTGATTCTAAATGGTATTTGTGTAAAACTAAGCACAGTTCTTTTATGAAAAAATATTTATAGGGAGGGGCAAGTGCGTATATTGCTTTGGATTCGTAAACGGTGGAGGGTGTTGCTTTTATTGTATTTGGTAAAAGCCTATATTTCCATCAAGTTGTATTTGTTTCTTTTTTAAACCCGCCACGGCGGGTTTTTTTAAATCTTATTAAAATTAGGAGACACTAGGATGTGTATAGGGGAATATGTGGAATGGGAATGTATAGTTTTGAGGTGAATTTTAATTAGGCTAGATCCAGATTGAATTGTTGTTTTTTTGTGATAATGTTATTAATAGACAATAACTCCACACAGAAAGGATCGGTATATGGGATTAAGTATGCTTACGTTGGCTGAGATATATTCCAACCCGAGTGACTTAGACTTTTCGATTATTCAGGAGAACGGGAAATTCGCTGCCTTTATAAGGCGTGGTCCAGGGCATAGATTCAAATTGTTGATGAGCTCTGAACCATCTTTTGCAACTGTCGATGCGGCAGTGGCAGTGATCAAGGAGACTCTTGACTTGGTGCTGAAGAAAGGTAAAGAGATTTTCAGTGCCAGGGAGCAAGATCTTAATCAGGCTTTGGTGGACAAGATTCTTGAAGATCTTAAAAAGATGCAGGGGGCGACGACATACAGTTCTTTTAAACCTCCAAGTTGATTTGGTACACAAGAAAAGCAAACCAGTGGTGTGAAAGCACCACTGTTTTTTCTAATAAATTTTTTATTAAAATATATCAGCTTAGTAATCTAATATTGCATATATTTACAGATATGATATAAATATGACTATTATAATAAGCAAAATATATGAAAATATCAATAAAACTAGATATTTTGGCTAAGAAGCTAGGCAAAAACATAACGGATATTGCAAAAGAAACTGGCTTAAATAGGAACACGATTAATTCCTTGTTCCATAATAAAGTGGACGGAATCAAGTTCGATACAATCGAGAAGATCTGTTCAACATATAATGTGTCTTTGTCTGAAATAATCGATGCAAAAAATACCGAATCACCCAAAAAAGTTCCTTTAGAATCAATAACTATAAAAGACCCATACAGACAAGAAGGTGCCGGTATTCTTTTTACTGTAATGCCACCGTTCGAGTCAGTAAAAAATGTTCCAAAAGAATACATGCCCTCCATTAAAGATTTCCCTGGTCTTATAACTTATGTGTTGAAAGATTACGGGTATTTCTACTGGCCTCGTGATGCTATGAATAGATTAGCAAAGGAGTTTTATGAAGGATATTCTACTAAGAAGAAAGTGGATAAGGTTTATAATGATTTTACACCGCACGCACTCGCCATTGAAAATTTATACAGAGATTATTCAAAAGAAGAAATTATTTCATTTTCAAATCAGGAAATAATAGATTTTTCTAAAAATATTTGGGAGGCATATGAAGGTTTTTGGAATCATAGTTTGTTTATTGATTTTTTTGACCCCGGATTTGACGTTGAAAAGATTTCAGAAATTCAAAAGAAATATGGATTTACAGATAGTGAAGTTGTGGCTTTGACTACAACTGCACAGATGACTTTCGGAAACGAACGTCTTTTGAGGTTGTGTAAAATTATTAAAAAGATTGTTGGTAAAAAAATATCAAAAAAAGAAGATATCTTAAAATTCGTTAAATCTTCTACTGATGTCGCAGAATACATAGTTGATTTTGATTATGTTAAATCAAATTATGCACATATTGAGCACTTTACGCATGAGAGTATCGTTACTGAGATATTAGACTTCCTAAAGGACGATCATTGGAAAAGTGAGTACGAGAAACTATCTAATTATAGTAACGGAGTAAAAAAAGAAGTAAGTGATATTTTGAAGAGATATTCTCTGACGGAAAATCCTTTATACTTTTTTCAATTGCTCACTTATTGGAGAGAATATCGTAAGCAGATTAACCTTATGGGAATTCATCTCATGCATTATATTCTGTATTCAATTGAACAAAAGACCGCGATACCATATAAATATTTAAAACATCTCACTTTTGATGAAGTACCAAACGTATTAAAAGGACTTATATCTAAGGACCAATTATCTAGGAGATATGAAGATGGTGCAATGCTTTCAAGTGTTGGAGGTCAAACGAAACTAATAGAAGGAAAGGAAGCCAAATCAATTCGTGACGAGATGGATTTGCGTATCAACGGTAATGACAAAGAAACAATAATTAGTGGTAGGGTAGCATGTCAGGGTTATGCAAAAGGTATTGCACGAATAATTTTAAATCAAGCTGATTTTTCTAAATTTAACGATGGGGAAATTATTGTCACTGGTATGACAAGACCCGAGTTTGTTCCACTTATGAAAAAGGCTTTGGCGATAGTTACTAATGAAGGGGGTATTACATGTCATGCTGCTATCATATCTCGTGAACTTGGAAAGCCTTGTATTATAGGAACTCAAAAAGCTACAAGTATTATAAAAGATGGGGATTTAATAGAGGTTAGGGCTAACCACGGAACAGTGAGGGTGTTGAAGAAATAGAAAAAAGGATTTAGAGGATAGATATATTCTCTAGAATGTAATCTCGATACTTAATAGAGTCTTCTTTTTTTGTCTGATTCGTTGATGATAAATTATATAAGGAAATAACTTGAATACAGGCACTGTAAATGAAATAGAACAATTCGTGCTTTTCATCTAGAAAACCATAATAATCTTTATAACCTTGTATAAAAGACCTGGCATACTTTTCTCCCATCAAGATCAGAATATCAGTTGCCGGTCGGTATAGATTCATCCAAGAAGAAACTATCATCCAATCTTCTTTGGGTGGATAAATATCTAAAAAGAATGCTTTTCCATTTTCAAAGAAGATGTTATCTGAATGATTATCTAAAGAAATTACGTATTTACTTGTGTCAAATTTTGTAAAGCTGTCTTTGTTTTTTTCTATATAATCTCTAAGTGTATTTATAATCTTGTCAGTTTTCTCCTTGTCTAAGAAGTCTGGCGCAGAATACATCCAATCTTTTAAATCTTCTAGTCTGCTTTGAAAAATATCATAGTATGATTTATCGGTCTGTGGTTGATGTGGATACAGAGCAACAGCTTTTGTTTGCTGATAGCCAATATTTTTAAAGTCTGATTCTGTCAAAGCCTTTTTATGGAGAAGTAGATTAAGATTTGATTTCAAATCAATCCTTTTCATTTTCATGACAATATCTTCTGCATTATCAAAATCGTCAGAGAGGATAACTATTCCATCTGCTATCTTAATCCCATAAAGACCGAGGTACACGTCAGGGCTAAAATAATTATTTTCAAAAAAATCTGACTTATAAAAATTAATTCTCGTCTGTAAATCAGCTATATTTCTAAAATGCTCATTGAAAAAAACATTGTCTCTCTTACATATTTTATACACTGTATTGGGAAATAAAAAAAGATGAGAGATTTGTGTCTCAATATGTTCTGGAATCAAACCTTTCTCTTCAATATTTTGCACATCACCTTTAAGGAAAGATTCAATGATTTTATTATAGTTATTCATTATATAATCTCGATTGATCGACTATTTCTGTCAAAATAAACTTCTTTTGAATATTCGTTATAGGTCACTTTTAATTTAACCTTATCTTTTTCTCCAAAATCGCGAGCCTCAATGTAAACAATCTCACCAAAGTCTGGGACGTGGTAACCTTTCATATTTTTTATACCAAAGACGTCATCAATGATGTTGGTTATAACTTCAAAGTGAGAGACGGCAATAATATGTGGTGTCTTATTTTCTTGTGGGTGTTTGTTAAACCAACGGATTAAATACTCAAAGCCTGTATATAGACGTTCTTTTCTGTCAGAACGAGGTTCAATAACATCTGGTCTGTCCTCAAAGGTCGGGTCATTGTAATGAGCCTCAGCAAAATTTTCCATATCTCTACCGCCTTCATTAAAGATTTTAAGAAGCACCTCAGGATCAATTTTATCGCTTTCTCTTATTTGATTTATTTCTGTTGTGTGAGTACCATCCAAACCGGCATTTTCAACTACAAGGTCTAATGTTCCCTTTGCTCTTGGTGCAGGTGAATGTACTAAAAAAACTTCATCATCCTCAGATATTTTACCCTCTTCTTTTATTCTCTTACCAGTCTGAATGGCTCCCTCAACTCCTTCCGGTGTTAAATCGTGCCCTTCGTTTTTATAAAAAGTTTTTTCATGACGCATAAGAGTTAATTTAAACAGTAATTTTGGTTCGGCTTCTGTTGATTCAATTTTTTGCTTAAATTCCATAGTTATCAATATATCATTTGTGATCTGATTATTAAAGATGGTTTTTGAGCCGGTTCTTGTTTGTGGAGATGGGAAGATTTGGCTATTACTTAGCCAGGTACTTTCTATCTCGTCTGACTCGATAAAGAAAAGTCTTTCAAATCTCCACGTAAGATACACGCTTACTCCCTCACCTTATTTCACTTCGCTCAATTGCGGAGAGGGGGAGAACATGAGTACATTTTTCGAAACTTACAGTTTCAGTACCCCTTTCCCATTTACTCAT
>CAYQFQ010000018.1:10740-12756 GCA_964416925.1 uncultured Candidatus Saccharibacteria bacterium | reverse complement strand
TATAAAAGTATTTTTGAATTGCTACAAAAACACGTACAAAAACACGCTTGGGTATATTATTCATTTATTGGACCTGCATACGATGAGAAAAAGTATTTGGAATTAATTATCCATGAATTAAGCGAAAACGAATCTCCAAAAACTAAACTAGATAAGATTGTTGGAGAGAAGGAGAAAAAAGTTAAAGCTAAAAAGGATTTTATAAATAGTCTTTCGTTGAGTGATGATGAAAGGAAAATACTAGAAATTGCAGGAACATTTGTCTGGGCAAAACCAACAAGAAAAGACTATCAGTCACAGCTAGATTACTACATGATAGAGGGGGTTATTGCTGAGATATCTAGAAGAACAAAGATTGAAAGAAAATTATTACTTTCTTGTCCATTTGAATATATTGAGAAAGCTCTAAACGGAGAGAGTATTGATGAGGAAATGATGAAAAGTATTTATTCTCATCATGTTCTTGTTTCTGATGGTTCAAATACAAAACTTTATTATGGTGATTCTTTGAAAGAAATTTCTTTTGATATCGAAAAAGAAAATATAATTGTCAGTTCATCACATGAAATAAAGGGGTCTATCGCAGTGAAAGGTTATGGCAAGGGGGTAGCGAGAGTTATAAATAAACCAGAGGACATGGGTAAGATGCAGAAAGGGGATATTTTGATTTCTGTAGCTACTACACCTAGTATCGTCCCTGTTATGAAACTTGCTTCTGCTATTGTTACAGATGAAGGAGGTTTAACTTGTCACGCTGCTATTGTCTCAAGAGAACTTGGAACGCCATGTGTAATTGGTACAAAGAGTGCTACAAGAATTATTCGCGATGGAGACCTTATAGAGGTGGATGCAGAAAAAGGTATTATCAAAATCATTAAAAGAGCTGAAGTAAACTTAGATTCTGAAAAAGAGTCTGAAAAAAAAAAACGATAAAATAGTTTTTGAATCTCCTGAATTAGCAAATTTTGATCCAGCTGAATACAAATTTCATGGTCTGTGGAGAAATGATGTGTTGTCATCTTGTTTTTGGGAGGACTGTCTTAATCCTGAAATCATAGAAAAGTTAAATTTAGATATGAGAGAGACAGGCACCACTTCTTTGGCTGGTGGTAATTTTATTGTAAAGATATCAGTTAGTGAAGGCGTGAAAGATCAAATTAAGAAAAGGATACTTGATGGTGATAAAGAGTTCTTCCTTAATGCCAAAAAAGTAACTGATGATGTTTGCGCACAGGCGATTAAATACGCCGATACTTTAAAAGGGAAAAATGTCACTGCTGATTCAGTAAATGAATTATTCAGTGAAATTAGAAAATTAAATCTCATCTGGTATCTTGGTGCCCATCAACTTGTTGATGCAGCTGAAGAAATATTAGCTGACGCGGTAGTAAAGGAAGGTTTTCAGGCTGAATTAGTTCCCGAACTTATTCCAAGAGTCATTACACCACTTACTTATCTACAAGACGATATTTTAGAACTTAAAAAGATAATTGGCAGTAAAACTTTATCTGAAGTTAAATCTGATAAAGCGATATTAGAAAAAATGGAAGCTCATACAAAGAAATATGAGTGGATTGAAATTTTGAATTTCGTAGGTGAATTATTAACTGTGGATCGTTTGTATGAGCAAATAACACATACAAAAGTTCCTGAAGCGCATATTCCAAAGACATTACCTAAAGTTTCAGATAACCTCCGTTTTTGTGCTGAATGTTTGTCTATTTGTGGTTATATTAAACAATATTCAACTGAATATTTTTCGATACTTTCTGCAAAAGCATTTACACTTTTACATGACACAGCTAAAGAACTTAATCTTGAGTACAGACAATTTACAATGCTTGCACCAGAAGAGATTATTGCTGGACTGAAGGGGACTGTTTCAAAAGAGGAATTACGTAAAAGAGGTATTAGAAGAGCAGATCTGAATTGGTTCTTGTTTGCTAATAAAGACGGTGTTGCCACGGTGATTGAAAACAGAAATGATGTTGAAAAATTAAAAGAGGCTTTGCTTCC
>CAYQFQ010000018.1:0-10730 GCA_964416925.1 uncultured Candidatus Saccharibacteria bacterium | reverse complement strand
CTGGTGTTACCGCATATCCTGGAAAAATCCGTGGAGTAGCTAGGATTATTATGAATAGAGATGAATTTCATAAAATGCAGACAGGTGATGTTCTTGTTTCTACAATGACAACACCAGATTTCGTTATTCTCATGCAACAAGCCTCAGCAATTATTACAGATATAGGAGGACTCTTGTGTCACGCCGCTATTGTGTCTCGAGAAATTCATAGACCATGTATTATTGGCATGAAAAATGCTACCAAAGTTCTAAAAGATGGAGACTTGATAGAGGTTGATGCAGATAATGGAATTGTAAGAATATTAAAACACGCGGAAGGTTCTGTCAGTACACAATATGAGCCATCAGAAAAGATATACATTTCACGATCGAGGTCAAAGAAAAATTGTGACTTGTTTCCGGCTATATTTACTCAAGAATATGTTGCAACTGCGGAAATGGAAGAGATGTACGGTATCAAAGCACGTGCAACTATTTATACATGGATTGGTGATGATGTTACAACTGCTACCGACTCAAATCAAGATTTTGAGAAAATGGGTTCAAAATTGTTAGATAAGTTTTTAAACGAAAGTAAGTGGCTTGATGGTGTCCTTGAATGGTCTGAAAAAGTGAAATATTCACTACGTGATTTTGTATTAAAAGAATTTCCTGAAGTAAAAACTTCTTCAATGTCTAACGGGGAGGTTGCTGAAAAATATCTTGAATATTGTAAAAAATATACAGAATACCATCTTAAAAACACTCCTGCTTGGTGGATAGGAATTCCTGCGATAGAGAGGGAGTTTGAAAAATATGTTAAATCCGGTAAAATTTCTGCTGAAAATCTTGGTGTGTTAATGGAGTCAATGTCCTATGTTCATGACTTAACCCAAGAGGAACTTAATCTATTAAAAATTGCTGGCAAAATTAAAGAAGGAAAGTTAAAGGTTGATGATAAATTACCAAAGGAAATAGATGAGTTACTTGATGATCATGTTTTGCGTTTTTCTTCTATACCTTTTGCATATAAGAATTATGTTATTTGGGATAAAAAATATTTCTTAAATAAAATACATGGGATTATTTCAGAGGTTGATCCTATTGAGGAACTAAAAAGAAAAGAAACAGAATTAAAAGAAAAAGCTTTTAAGCAGCAAGAGTTGCTTAAAAAGCTAAACTTAGATGATAGACTCAAGTCCCTGATAATTACAACTCAGAAACTTGGTTACCTTCAAGATTTAAAGAAAGTATTTCAGACAACTAGCCATCCTCATCTCCAGACGATTATTGCTCCAGAAATAATGAAGAGATTAAATATCGATAGAAAATATTTTGGTTCACTATCTCCAATTGAGATCAAGGACGGATTACTCAATGGGGGCTTGGATGAAAAAGTAATAAAAGAACTTCCTTTGAGATTAGAAAATTCAGTACTAATAGCGAGAGATAACAAATACGAATGGATTCTTGGTGACAAAGCGATTTCTTTTGCAAAAAAGCACGGTTTTATCGTATCTACTGATATTGGCAAAGAACTTAAGGGTAATTCTGCATCCTCGGGAAAAGTGAGAGGAACTGTAAAAGTTTGTATTACTTCACATGATATTTCTAAGGTGAATAAGGGAGACATATTAGTTGCTTCAATGACAACACCTGACTATGTACCCGCAATGAAAAAAGCCGGAGCAATCGTAACAGATGAAGGAGGAATCACTTGTCACGCAGCTATTGTTGGCAGAGAGCTAAATTTACCATGCGTTATTGCCACTAAGAATGCAACAAAAGTTTTAAAGGACGGTGATGTAGTTGAAGTAGATGCGGATAAGGGGGTGGTGAGAATAATTGAAATCGCAAAAAACGACAAGAATCCAGAAGGGGACAAAGAAAGTTCTGATTTTATGAAGATAGTAGTTCATTCTAAAAATGAAAGTGATTTTGATTTTTCAGTAGAGAATAAATATTTTGGCCTCGTTTCAAGAAAGACTTCACTGATAGCAAGGTCTCTGATTGTTCTTGGATATACGAGCAATGCTTTCTATGAAAAAATGATTGGTTATCCTACGAAGATGAATGTATTTTATGATTCTGAAAGGGGTATATATGTAAGTAGGAGAGGTATGGAGAATGAGAGGGAGACTGCATTAAAAATGTTGGAAAAAAATCCAAATTTCATTTCAGATATTGCAGATAAGGGTGAAGTGCTTGGAAATGAATTGTGGAAATATAGCTACGATCTAAAAAAAGAAGATTTTACCAAAAAGCCCTCTGATGAATTGAAAAATATCTTGGTAAACTTTTTTACTCAGCAATGTAATGTAAGTTCTTTCATACTATTTCCATTATCCATACAGCCATGGCTTGAATCCACTCTAAAGGAAGAAATCCGAAAGAAAATTAAAGATGAAGTTAAAGTAGATGAATATTTTAATATCATATCTACACCGATTAAAAATAATTTTCATTACGATGAGCAAGAAGCCATTATTAATATGGCAATTGACTTTGAAGACACTAAGCAGATTGATAAGCAAAAAATAAAACAGTATCTGGATAAATTTGGATCAACAGCTTTCAAATATGGAATTGGAGTTGCTTGGACTGAAGAACAGGTATCTCTAAGAATAAAAGAGATAGAAGACCCTAAGAAAAAACTTAATGAACTTCGTGATTTTCATAAAGAGTCCGTCGATCAAATACAGAAAATATTATCAGATTTGGATGCTTCAGATGATTTTAAGAAGATTGTAAAACTTGTGAGAACTTACATCTGGTTTAGGACTTTCAGAACTGATGTACTAAGTCACTCACTCGCAAACGCGTTACCACTTCTCGAGGAAGTTGGACGAAGAAATAATTTAACGGTTGAGGAGGTTCTCGAATGTTTACCAAATGAAATAATTTCATTTGAGTTTCCTTCAAAAGAAGTTATTGCAGAGAGGTCAGTTTCTGTAATTACTCATGGTAGAGGAGGAAAACTGTACTATGAATTTGGTAATGGTGGTAATGAGTTATTAGAAAAGTTGAAAGTGGTTGCTGGTGTTAAGAAAGATTCGGAGCTAGAAAATAGCAATATAATAATTGGAATGTCGGCTTTTAAAGGTAATATTAGAGGACTTGTTAAAGTATTACTTACAAATAAAGATATTTCCAAAGTTAATAGAGGGGATATCATTATTGCTTCCATGACAACACCTGATTTTATACCGGCCATGGAAAAAGCAGTTGCCTTTATTACTGACGAGGGTGGAATCCTTTGTCATGCTGCTATTGTTTCTAGAGAAATGCGAAAACCATGTGTTATAGGAACAAAGATTGCTACAAGAATTTTAAAGGATGGTGATATGGTAGAAGTGGATGCGGATAAAGGTATAGTGACGATTATTAAATAAGAAAATAAAAAATGATTACTTTTCAGGATAAGACATGGAAATTGATTGTGACTAGAAATGCATCTTTCTTTCTTGATGATATGCTGACTAAAAAATACAATTCCTCTTTTAAAAATTTTGGTTTAGAGTCCGGACAGCTAATTTATGTGGCTAAAGATGGCTCATCTACTTCCATGTTTAATACTGACGATACGATAGCGTCGTATTCCTCTCAAGTTGAGCAGATTTGTCTTAATCCTGAAAAGTTTAAAAAGCTAGAAGACACGTATTATCATTATGGAGATTTACTTTGGCAGGCAAGCAACAAGTTAAAGGGCGAAGCCAGCCTAGAGAATTTCACATCTTATGTTGAAGCATGTTCAGCAATGACTCCTGCTTTAGCTATCACTACCTATATCGGTCGTCATATGCTAGATCTCTTACTGAAGGAATTGGAGCAGATAACTGGTAATAATTTAGTAGAATCGAGTATTTTGGTGGGTGATATAACTTACCCAGAAAAACACACACCAATGATGGAGTCTCAAATGGAATTGCTGAGAATTGGAAAGAAATTACAAAATTTAAAATTATCAGTTGAACAATTAGAATCTAATAATGATGTGTCTGATGATTTTAGGAAGTATATAGAAAAGTTCTCTATTATTCCGGTTAACTTTACTGATGATCCATGGACTGTGGAAGAGATCAAAAGACAACTTAGTGAGTTGTTGAAAAAAGATTGTAGTGTAGAGCTTGATGTGTTGCTAGATAATCATAATAGCAAAATCGAGAAAGGTAAAAAAATAATAAAGCAATTGGATAATGAAAAAATCACGCAGATGGCTAATTCCTTGAAAGTTGCAACAATTTTGAACGAATATAGAAAATTCGTATTTTGTCACGCAAGTCTGGCCTATAGACCACTTTTCCAAAAGATTGCTGATGAAAATAAGTTGGCGAGTTGGAAAACTTGTTGGAAGTTTAATTCCGAGGAAATAATAGATTTACATTTTTTAAATAATAAGAAAGTACTAGATATATTAAAGACAAGAGAGTATGCTGGCGTAATAACGAATGAAGGTAAAGATGGTAATCGTCTCTTGACCGAAGAAGAATTACTAATATTTATTAAAGAAATAGAAACACACAACGTATCAAAAACCGTTTCGCCCGCAACTGAAATTAAGGGGATGATTGCAAATAGAGGGAAGGTTAGGGGAACCGTGAAAATTATTTCAGGTAGTGTTGATTTTGATAAATTTAATGAAGGGGATATTATTGTTGCCACGATGACGTCAGTCGATTTTGTTCCTATTATGAGGAAGGCGGCAGCTTTCGTGACAAACGAAGGTGGTATTACATGTCATGCCTCAATAATTTCAAGAGAGATGAATAAGCCTTGTATTATTGGTACAATGGTTGCTACAAGGATTTTAAAAGATGGTGATATGGTAGAAGTGGATGCGGATAAAGGAGTTGTGAGAATAATAAAATAATATGAATCCAGATAACCAAATTAGAATAGTTGAAGATAGTGAAAAAGAGGCCTTTATTTCGAATATCAAAAAAATCGATTGGAGATATTGGGTTAATAGACCATATTCAGTCTTCATGGCGACACTTTTTTGGGAAGGTGTCAGAGAGGAAGTCTTTGAAAGAAACGGTTTCAAAAATTTTGGTCCCGGTAATAATTTTTACCAATTTCCGGATCTTTATTATGACTCTAAATTTGTTGAGAATGGCAAAACTTTCTTTGATTCTTACTTTAAGTCCCACAAGATGTCTGATTTATCTAAAGATTTAGAACAACTTCATGCCCGTGACATATCGGAATTTAAAAAGACGTTATCAGATAATTCTTTGACGGTTCCAGAGAAATTGAGGGTTTTTTCTAATTTAATACAAGATTATGTTCCTGCAATTTGGGCCATAGCTAATTTGGAAGAATATTTTAATAGGAGGATCGCGACTGAGGTACCGAAATATATAGAGGGGGATTATTCTAAATTTGTAGGTGATATCAGTCTTCCGGATAAAAAAAATGTATATGTGCTAATGACAGATGATATTAAATCTGGAGTTTCTAATAAAGATATTGTAGAGAAATATGGTTGGATGAAATCACGTGACGGTTTTACTGACTTTTACACAGAAGAAGAGATTGAAGAAATAAGAAATGGGATAAAAGATCAAGAACCTCATACTGTTGATATCCCAGATGAATTACTTGAATTGTCAGGAGAACTAAAGGAACTTAATTATTTCAGGACTGCTCGTACTGATAAGTTCTATGAATTTTTTGGTGTTGCACGTCCTTTTATGAAAGAGGTTGCTAAATTTATTGGAGTAGAATTTAAGGATTTGGCTTTTTATGATGTAAACTCAATAATTTTAGGACAACCAAAGACATACAATAAAGACTTTTGTTATGGATTACTTGCAAATAGATATTTCATTGGTAATGAAAAAATAATGGATTTTTCAGAACATGATAATAAGGAGGTTAAAGGCAGAACTGCTTTTAAAGGTTTGGTAAAAGGAATTGCAAAAATAGTCACTCATCCTAATGACATTGGAAAAGTTCAAGAAGGAGATATTTTGGTTGCTCAGATGACTTTTCCTTCATTTATTTCCGCCATGCAAAAAGCTGTCGCGTTTGTAACTGATGAGGGAAGTATTACTTGCCACGCGGCTATTATTGCTCGTGAAATGAGAAAAGCTTGTATTGTTGGGACAAAAAATGGAACTAAAATTTTAAAAGATGGAGATCTAGTTGAAGTAGATGCAGATAATGGGGTGGTGAGAATAATAGATAAGAAAGCGTAATTTATAAAATATGTCTGATTCTCAAACTAATAAATATCATATATTCAGAGACAGAGAGATGATTCTTACTCCCTGTTATTGGAATGCTGTGTTACAGACATCAGAGGCTGTGAAGGATATTTATGGTGTCACTCTTGGAACAGAATGTAATGATTTTGCAAATGGTAGGATGCGTTCTTTCAATATTAAGGAAGAAGACGCACATTGTTCAAGATTTATAGCAGATAAAATTCTCTCAGATAAACAATATTTTAAAAACATAAAAGATAAGACGATCATTGCAGAAAAAGAAATTCTAAATTTTCTTATTGCTTCTGAAAAGAAAGATTATTCCACATATAAATTTGAAGATTTGATTTCTGAAACAAAAGAAATCCAAAGATTATTCATGCAGTATGATGCTGCCAGTGTATTTTCTTGGTTCATTGCAGGGGACTTATTGAGAGAAGAAATTCAGAAGAAAACAGCTCTATCAAAAAATGATTTTGATATCGTTTCTCTACCAGAACAAAAAACACAAGCAACACAGATGGATATAGATATTCTCAACGCTGTTGTAAAATCTGAAGACTTCGTTCAAACGGCTAGGGAGTTATCAAAGAAATATTATTGGATGCCTTATGGTTATGATGGGCCAAATATTTTTGATGAAAAACATTTTCTTGATAGACTTAATTCTGAATCACAGGAAAAAGCGGTTAAGGACCTTGAAAAATTAAATTCAGACGATAATAAAAATAAAATTGAGAAAAAGAGGATATTGGAGACTCTATCCGATGAGGGTAGATATCTTATAAATGTGTTAAATACAATAACTGTTTGGACAGATGATAGGAAAATGTTGGGGTATTCAATATTCTATTACTACGGGCTTATTCTAAAAGAGCTTGAGAAGAGGTTTAATTTTCCTGTGTTAAAACTTAAATGTTTACTCACAGAAGAACTGGCGGATTTAGAAAACAATGTTCAAGGGCTACTTGATAGGGCTTTAGAGAGACAGACTAAACCTTTTTTGATTATTGTTGAAAACGCAGTATTGAGGTTTGCAAATGAAGCAGAAGCAAATGAAATAAGGGGGGAAATAAATAAACAAATTTCTTCTGATGTAATTACTGGTACAGTAGCATCTCGCGGTAATGAAAAAAAATACAAAGCTTTAGTGAAGGTTCTTCTGTCGCCGAAGGAGTGTGATAAAGTTCTCGAGGGAGATTTTCTCGTTGCAACAATGACTTCACCAGATTATGTTATTGCCATGAAGAAGGCGATTGGCTTTATTACAGATGAAGGCGGTGTAACCTGTCACGCTGCTATTGTGGCTCGTGAATTGAAGAAACCTTGTATAATAGGTACAAAGATTGCAACAAAGATTTTGAAAGATGGAGACATGGTAGAGATTGATATAGACAGCGGGGTAGTTAGGATTATTAAATAAAATGGAAGACACAAACAAACTAATTCAAGAGATAATTACAAAAAAATGGCATTTTGTTCATCAAAGGCCACGTTCTGTATTCTATCAGTACATTCTTACTATGGGTGCCTGCTTACATTTTAATAAAAAGATAGCTTTCCCTTATGAAATACCGATGCTTGGTGCTGACTATGATTTATTTTTAGGTCAAATTGAGTGGGATAATTTGAATCTTCTTGTTCAAAAAGAGATTGAAAATAATAGTAATTTTCTGATTGATTTGATGAATGATTCCTATGCTCTTAATAAGAATATTGAAGAATTTTGCATAGGGCTTGAAAATCTTGATCATTCAAAAATTTCTAAAGACGAACTTATTTCGTATTGGGATAAATATCTTATTATGATCTATGAGGTAGGTGCTTACGTTATTTTTCCACTCTTTGCTGAGAAATATTTGGAAAATAAATTAAAGGAAGAAATAAATAATAAATTTACTCTAGAAAAAAGAGATGAGATATTTCATACTCTTACAACTCCGATTAAATCAGGTGTTGTTCAAGATGAAGAGAGGTCTTTACTCAATATGAGTATAAAAATATCTAAGGGAGAGAATGTAGATGAAGATATCGCAACTCATCTTAGAGAATTTGCTTGGATAAAAAATAATAAATTTGATGGTAATTTTTATACCAAAGAAGAGACTTTGGAACGGGTGAACTCTATTGTGAATGATAATCCTCAGCAAAAATTAGCTGAATATGATGAAAAAGTCTCAAAGAGTAAGCTAAAATTTGAATCAGCGAAAGAAAAGTTCAAAGATAATAAAAATATTTTATCTATTATAGATACATTACAAGAGGCTATTTATTTTAGAAGTTGGAGAACTGAGAGGTATTATAGAAATGCGTATTTTCTGCAATCATTTTTTGCTGAAACAGCAAAAAGACTTAATTTAATAGAAACAAATGATATTTTTCATCTCAAGGCAAATGAGATACTTGATGGTTTGAAAAATGGTAAGTTGAAAGTCGAGCTTTCTGTTATAGAAGATAGAAGTCGGGGATATTTATTATATTCATCTTTTGATGAAGTATATATTCTCCCTCGAAGTAATTCAAAAATCGTAA
This sequence comes from uncultured Candidatus Saccharibacteria bacterium, assembly GCA_964416925.1. GTDB lineage: Bacteria > Patescibacteriota > Minisyncoccia > Phycocordibacterales > GWA1-40-21 > CAYQFQ01. The sequence continues at coordinate 2,010 of CAYQFQ010000018.1, read as the reverse complement.
AGAAAGGAATTAATTTTGAACAATCTTCTGATGAATCACAAATTAAGGGGACGGTGGCTTATCCTGGAAAAGTTACCGGTCCCGCAAGAATTATTTTATCTATGAAAGAGCTTGATCGTGTTCAAGTCGGTGATGTACTTGTAACAAACTCAACGACACCAGATTTTGTTCCTGTTCTTAAAAGGGTGGTTGGTATCGTTACTGAAGAAGGTGGGGTATTAAGTCATGCATCAGTAATTTCCCGTGAACTTCATATTCCTTGTGTTATTGGTACTAAAATTGCCACAAAAGTTTTAAAAGACGGAGATCTTGTTGAGGTGGATGCAAATTTGGGGTTTGTAAAAATTGTAAAAAAAACACAAGCTATTAAGTCAAAAGGTTGAAGCCTGCCCCGTAGTGAGCTTTGCTCTACTACTGGGGTTGATGCAGATAAAGGAACGGTTAGAATAGTAAAATAATATTCATGGCAAATATCACTAAAAAATTTATTGAAGAACTAGAAGGGCAGGAATTGCGACCCATTATTTCTGATTCAAGAATACTTGTTCAAGGATCGGGGTGGCAGACTCGTAAATATTTTTCAAAATATTATGAAAGTAAACTTCCGTACCCACTTCTAGTACTTGTGAAGGATGGAGATGGAGTACTATATTTACCCTTGTCTAAAGAAATAGATTTAGCAAAAGAGATATTTAGAAAGTATTGGAGAGATGAAAATAAACTTAATAACATTCAAAAAGAATTCAACACCCTGAGTGCTGATGTGGATTATTTATATAACTTATTAAATTATTCATTCCTCTCAAATCATCCTCTTTCTGAATGTCTAGAGCACTTTGTAAGATTTGAAGACGCCGTCTGGAACTTAAATGCTTCAGTGTTTTTTAGTATATATTTTGACAAACAAACGGCCCAAGACCTTATCAATGAGATAGACATAAAAATTACAGAAAGTAGATTTAATGAAATTTGGGATAAAGCAATCCACCCCATCGGTGTGTCTTTTGAAAAGAGGAGAATGTTGTATTTACTTGATTTAATTAGTAAGGGCACAGATTGGGATATAATATCTGAATTGTGTCAGTATTTTTACACTAGCTATTCTAAAATATTTCCGGTATCTGAAGTTAAAGAAAAGCTGGGCGGTGAGTATTCTTCTGTCACGAGAGAGGCAGCAAAAAAATTAATTGAAGACGAAAAAACTAATTTGGATTTAAGAAAAAAAGAATATAACGAATGGCTTGAAACGCTTAGTCCAGAAGAGAAAAAACTTGTGGCGTTTACTCAATTTGTAATGGCGATTAGAGATGAGAGAAAGGACTTTCTTATGAAAGCTACAACCATCTTTCATCGAGTTGGAGAAAAACTGTTTACTGAAGCTGGGGTTGATACTGTCGGTGTTTATTTTTGGAGCGTCCCTGAAATTATAAAAGGAGTTGAATACTTAAAGAAAAATATTAAGTTTTTGGAAGATAGAAAGAAAGGTTATGCTTTGTTGATCAGCGACGATAATAGTCGCACAGAAGAGTTTGGAAATTTTGAAAGTAATAAAGAAGAGATGTTAGAGTATTTTATATCTCAGCACAAAATAATAAATCCTGAAGAAACCGATAAGCAGAAGATCAGAGGTCAAATAGGGTCAAAAGGTGTTGTTCGAGGAGTAGTCAAAGTCATTAATAATTTTGAAGCAGAAAAAGGCAAATTTAAAAAAGGTGAAATATTAGTAACTGGAATGACAAGACCCGAGTATGTTCCACTCATGAAAATCGCTTTGGCTATTATTACTGATGAGGGTGGTATAACATGCCACGCGGCCATTGTAAGTAGAGAATTGAAGATCCCATGTGTTATTGGCACCAAAATAGCTACAAAAATATTAATAGACGGCGATTTCGTTGAAGTAGATGCGGATAATGGTATAGTAAGGATTATAAAATAATATGATTGATATAAAAGAATTTAAAAATGCAATGAAATGGGGCTACCCAGCCTTCCCTTTTTACACCTCTG
>CAYQFQ010000017.1:0-12973 GCA_964416925.1 uncultured Candidatus Saccharibacteria bacterium | reverse complement strand
ACACTTCCGTTTTCTAATTGCTTCGCTCAAGAAAACTAGGTTCACCACAAGGGCACTTCCATTTTCTAATTTGTTTTTTTTATAAGTAAAATATGTCAGCCAAAAGATTTAATATGGTAGAATAGACTAGATGGGAAAGTATAGAAAAAAAATTATATATATTATCTCTGTTGTTTTTATATTTCTTATATTAGTATTTTTGTTACCAAACTTGCTGAGATTTTCTATTGAACACAAGGCCTCTTTATCAAGCATATTCCATGAATTTCCCGTCACCGTCAATCCAAAGGACAAGACCATAACTGAAGATGAAGAAGTAAATGCGTATCTAGCAGACAAACATTCATTATTGGGGGCGGCTGTCATTGAAAGTGGAAATATTCTATGGGGCGTATTTGAAAACCTAGCGTTGTCGATTGCCAATGCTCCATGGTACGAAAGCATTGCTAGTGTTAGTAGTCGATTTGTAACAATCAAGCCTGGTTTGAGAAAAGAACAAGTTGCTAATCTTTTTGGGGATACTTTAAAGTGGAATAATAAACAAAGAAAGGAATTTACGACTCCTGTAGGTAGTTCAACATTACCTTTCATTGAAGGATCTTTTTCTCCCGGCCTTTATTCTGTTACTTTGGGTATGACTCCAGCTGAAGTGCAGTCAATAATAAATGAGAGATTTTCTGACGAAATATTATCTCATTATGGAACATCAACACAAAAAATTGTTCCATTGGATGATGCTTTGACAATAGCTTCTCTAATCCAAAGAGAAACAGTAAGCACGGACGGTATGCGTTTATTGTCCGGCATTATGTGGAACAGATTATTTTTAGGGATGAATCTACAAATAGATTCCACTCTCCAATATGCGAAGGCAAATAAAAGCACAGCGACAAGTTGGTGGCCAAAAGTAGTACCGAATGATAAATATATAGCTTCACCTTTTAACACATACAAAAATAATGGTTTACCACCAACTCCCATAGCAAACCCATCAGTTGAAGCAATTCTCGCTGCATTAAATCCTATAAAGACTTCATGCTTATTTTATCTTAATGATAAGAAGGGAGCTTTTCATTGTTCAGATAACTACGCAGAACATGTATTACTAATTAAAAAATATTATAACGATTAGAAGATTAATAATTTTATATGGTTATCTAATTTTTTCTTACTCCAAATTTCTGAGATTGTTCACAGATTGAAGGAAACGTATATACATTTATTATACATATTTCATAAGGTTGTTTTGATGTGAAAATTGGAGAGTAAGGTCATCTTAACTTTTATAATTAAGGATGATACAATTCATCTATATTAGTTTATTAATTTAATTATAAAAATATGGACGAAAATCTTCCAAAATTTGTAAACGAGCCAGTAGATAGAAAAGCTTTAAGAGCTGAAGAAAAAGCTTTAATTGATAAAAAAGCTGCGGGCGAAGAAATAGATGAAGAAAGATTAAAGAAGCTTACTGAAGAATTAGATTACTATGAAAAAAAAGATCGCGACCTTAGTAGTCATCTATAAAATCAACGTACTAAAAACTATATATGAATGAATCATTAAAAAATGTTGAAACGCCAGAAGAACAAATAGCAAAAGTTCTTCCAATAGAAAAAAAGGGATACTTCCAGGACATTGAGAAAAAGCACTTCAACCCAGAAACAGCTGTTGGCTCTCTTTTTACTGAAGTCAAAGATTTGTCTGAACTTCTTACAAAAACGATTGAACAAAGGGGTAGTCTTGATGGCGATGACAGAGAACAATTCATTGCTATGGGAGTAAAACCGGAAGCTTTACTTGCATTTTGTCGTTATTTAAAAGTAGACACAGCAGGGGAGGTAGGAGTCAAAAGTATTAAAGAATTTCCTCTTGATACAAAAGTTAAAGTTCTTCGTACTAAACAAGCTGCACCATGTTCTCTTGTTGTCTATAGTGATGATTTTCCAACCGTTGATTTTGGAACTATTATTATCGGTCCTAATGAAAAAGATAAAATAGCAAAACTTGAAGATCCTGAACCATCAACAAAAGAAATGATTTGGACCGTCCATCCTGGGTTACCAATACGACCGGCGGTTGCCGATATATGGCCAGAAGGTTCAGAGATAACTGTAAAAGATGTGTTAGATAAACTTGGTGGTGAAGTCTTTTTAAATGTTAAAAAAAAGTAACTAATTTTTTTGTATGGGTTTTGAACAACAGCAAAAAGCATTCGAGCCGGTAATTCCACCTCTAGAAAATAAGGAAAAAGTTTCTGTAATGTATACAGCGGAATTTGTAAAAGATATACAGGCACTATTAGCCAAGTTCCCACCAAAACATGAAAGAGTCTTAGGTCATCATTCGACTATTGCATTTAAACCAAATAGTTTAGATGGAATAAGTGTTGGGGAAGAATCATCTATGAAAATAATTGGGCGAGTTTTTGATGAAAAAGGAGATGCTCTTTTAGTAGAAAATATAAAATCAACTAACAAACATCCACACATAACCTTGTCATGTGCAAAAGGTGTTTCTCCTTTCTATTCGAACGAGTTAATCGAAAAAGCTGTTGCGGCCGGAACTGTAGAGTACTTTAGTAATCCAATTGAGATTGATGTTGTCGAAGGATATTTTGACGGAAAAAAAGACGTTCTATCTCAGTAAGGTCTTGTGATACAAATTTGTACCTCAATAGGGAGTAGAAGTATTTATCTTTCGTATACCCATGATATAATTCATCGAATGGAAAATATTGAATTTGAGACGACAAAAACTCAGATGGACAAAAATCTGGATAAACTAGAGAAAATAAATCATCTTGGTACGGATTCTTTTTGGGGATTACTTGCTGCGTTGTTTGTTTTGCTTATTTATAATTATTATTCATTTCAAAGTTTTTTCTCTCTGTTTGAAGAGAGTGCTCCTGTGCTTAAACTGCTGGGTTTTTTCTGGTATGTGGTTTTCTTTATGGTTCAAGCGGGGATCCTAAAAGTTATTTACAGAAAGTTTTCCACAGGGTCATGTATTTTCTATTCTCCTTTCAAAAGTTTCAGAGAGTTTTTTAGGTTGTTGTTATGCTTTCCATTAGGAATTATATTTTTCGCTTTTGTACTAAACGTTTATTATCCTTTTAAGATATTTTCAACTTCTATAACCGATTTAATATTGTTTTATGTTGTTTCTATTGGAATCTCAGTTTTATACTGGAAATATGTTGAGCATTATAATCGTAAAGATATACGTGTCCCTAAACTGGGAGCTTATGGTGTCTCGGGGTGGATTACTATAATTTTTTGTATGTTGATGTTTGGCACTGCTGCAGTATTTTTCCCTTATACAATTATTGGTTTTATGGGTTTTGGAATTTGGCTTATAATGCTTTGTAGATTTTTACTTGAAGGTTGAATTATTGCTTGCTTTTTTTAAATATAAGAGTAATTATAATATTAGAAATTTAGAAATATTTTTTGTACACTCAATTGAAAGGATAAAGTATGAATCCGGAATTGAATGAAAAAGAGCGCGATTGTGTTGAAATTCACCATCATTCCATTGAAGCTGTTCTTGCCCGTCGAACGGAACCTTACACGGTGCTGTTTCGAGAGAAGGGCTGGGGGAAGGACTGTTCATGGTATTCTGTGAGCTCAGGACTGAAATGCACAGCAAACAAGGAGGGTCAGCACGTTGTATTGTTTGGCCATTTCACCAAAGAACAGGTGGTTCAAACTCTTAGGGTTTATGGAATGGACGGCTCTGATTTTTCAGTAACACAGGTAACGGGTCGACATCATATGGATTTGCCCTTTCTCCCGTGCAATATGTGAATAGCCGCCACAGGGAAAACCAAATCCTCTGGAGGCGGTTTTCTTTTGTTTAATCCTTCGTTCTGTAAGTTATTGTCTTGTCTAATATGAGGAGAAAATTGGACGCTCGAGTATTTTTTGATATAGTTATTATATGATAGACATAACCCTCTATGCTAAGCGGATTATCGAGACTCCTATTGATAAGGTATTTAATGTAACTAAAATTTATGAATAATAAAAAGGAATTGACAACTGAACATTATTTCGATTCGCCGTTAGAACTGATTTGGAAAGCTTGGACTGATCCAGAAATGCTGAAAAGGTGGTGGGGTCCTGACAATGTTTTGATTTCTGAATGTAGCGTCGATTTAAGAGTAGGTGGCAAATTCCATGTCGTTATGGAAGCGGGAGAGGCTATGGGTCAATACAAAGATACAAGGTGGCTGATGTTAGCAGAGTTTACTGAAGTCGTTCCAAACTATAAACTCTCTTTCAGAGCGAAAGCTTGGACGGAAGGATATAAAGAGGACACTATGATTGATCAAACTACGGAAGTGTTTTTCTCTGAAGAAGGCGATAGGTCAAAGGTGAAGGTTTCGGTAAAAGTAAATGAGGCAGGACCTAAAGCCGGAATGGCTGTTGAAGGGGTGGAACATGGTTTTACACAGCAACTAAATAAACTACATTATCTTCTCTCTATTAAAGATTAAATAGTATTTTTTATAATAATATTATGGTTATAGATATTGAGCTTACATTAAACAGATTTGGATTCGGAAGAATAAATGAGAATAAATTTCAGTTTTTATGTTTTAGATTTTCTAAATGGAATATTCCCGACAAATATTCCATTTCATTTGAAATTAATTGGAGAAAAAAATAATACTATGAAAAAATATCAACAAATAAAAGATTTACATTTTAAGGATCTAAGCGGTATTTCTCAAAAAACCATAGATATTCATTATGGGAAACTTTATCAAGGTTATATAAAGAAATGGCAAGAAATTCAGGATAAATTAAAGACAGTTGATACATCAACAGCGAATGCGACATATTCAGAATTGAGAGAACTAAAGGTGGAAGAAAGTTTTGCAAGTAATGCGATTATTTTGCACGAGGCTTACTTTGATGTTTTGGGTGGTAACGGAAAAGCTGAAGGGGAAGTGGTGAATTTGATTGCGGAAACTTTTGGCACTTTTGAAAAGTGGATAGAAGAATTTAAATCTCTCGGTCTATGTAGTCGTGGCTGGGTGTTTTTGGGGTATGATTTTAATGACGGAAAAATTAAAAACTTTTTAATGGATAGCCACAATCTGTATGGTGTTGTTGGTGTGGCGCCTATTCTCGTAATGGATATATACGAGCACGCATATTTCATTGATTTCGGTTCTGATAAAAAAACATATATTGAGAGTTTTTTTCAGAATTTAGATTGGAAGGTGATAGACCAAAAATTTAAAAAAATTAACAAATCCTAACCTGAAATATTTATTTTTCCTGTGATGAGATAATAAGAACCTTTACGGTATGAATGATAATCTGTATACTGTAACTATGCAAAAAATAGCCACACAAGTCTTTATCTATGCGTCAATTGTATTTGGAGTTATTGGTATCTTGATTGTACTAACATCTTCTGGGGTAGATACACCAGATTCAAAAATTACTCAAATATTGGTTAAATCACTATTTGTGACAATATGTATTATTTTATCTTCGTTTGCTTTAAGTATTGCCGGTAAATATTTGAATAAATAGGAAATGTTTGTAACAAAAACTGAATCTCTGAGATAAATTTTTTTGACTTTACATTTTTATCGCTATATATTACTCTATATTAAGACCGAGTAATGAGCTTAAGAGAAGGGGAAAAATATGGCCAAGAGTAAATGTCGTCGGGCAAAGAAGATCACCAGCGGAGACGTCAAAGGTTGTGTGTGGTGTCACCGTCATAAACGGCATGTGATTATCATTTCGAATGCCGAAGGCAACAAATGCGGGGATCAGAAATGTCCCCTGAGTCCGTCTTTTATAGCCCTAAAATAACAAGTCCGTTTTTCAGCAAAAGTCCGACTGGAAGACGGACTTTTGCTATTTACATGAAAGAGTGGTTCGTCATTTAGTGATGGTTTTTTCTTTTATGAATAGTTAGAAAACTATTTTATTATAAATATGATTTATATTAAAAATTGAGTCCATTAAGCGTGTTACTGTAGCTACTAATTATTGAGGGTAAGATGAGCAACATTACTATTAATGGCAATACAAACACCACGATAGTTATGATAAATGTCCACAAAAAATACTTTCTTGTTTTTTCTACCGATTGGTAAATTTTATCAATTTTTTCTTGTTGGGCGTCAATTTTCTTGTTTAGTTCCTCATTCATCACTATATTGTATCACTTGAAGATTAAAATAGGGAATTTGACAAAAATAATGATAAATGCTATACTAGATGGGTAAGTTTGATCTCGTTGGTTTTCTTGCGCTGTATGCGCTTGTATCTAATGTCTATCTTTAAGATAGTCTTTATGGAAACTGGGGGGATAGTCTAGTCCGCCTTACTTTTAATCTATAAAGACTGGAGAAAATATTATGTTTAGAAAAAATAACAACCGTAGCTCAGGCTCCGGAAGACCATCTTTTAATGGTCGTAGAAAGATAAGTCGTGGTGGCGGTGGGTCAAAACCCAAAGGCCGTTTTGGTGGTGAAAGTAATATTCATCATTCACGTTTTATATGTAAAGCAGATCCAATAATTGAATCAGCTCCATATATTCCAATACACAAATTTGAGGATTTTAAAATTAACCCAACCTTAAAGGAAAATATTATAAAAAAAGGTTATATTAACCCAACCCCTATTCAAGATAGCGCTATTCCATTTGTCCTTGCAGGACGAGATGTTGTTGGAATCGCAAATACAGGAACTGGTAAGACGGCAGCTTTTCTCATTCCCTTGCTTGATAAGATGTGTAATCATCCACACGAAAAAGTTTTGGTGATTGTCCCCACAAGAGAGTTGGCGATACAGATAAATCAAGAGTTTATGCTCTTTCGTGGAGCCTTGAAAGTTTTTTCAGCTTGTTGTGTTGGTGGTGCAAGTATCTTTAATCAAATCAATGATTTAAGACGTCCTCACAATATAGTAATAGGTACACCCGGAAGATTGAAGGAGCTTGTCGTCAGGAGAAATATTCGATTAGCGGATTTTAGAACAATCGTTTTGGATGAGGCTGATAGAATGCTTGATATGGGATTCATTAATGACATGAGGTTCTTGATGACAAATATGGCACCTAATCGTCAGACCCTATTTTTCTCAGCAACTATTACAAGTGAGATAGATAGATTTATTAAAGAATTTTTGAAAAATCCAGAAAAAGTTTCCGTTAAAACTGGTGAAACTGCACGTAATGTCGAGCAAGACATTGTTCGTGTTGCTCCTGGTGAAGATAAAATGGAGTCTTTGAAATGTTTACTTTCTAAGAGAGAATTTTCAAAGGTTTTAATTTTTGGAAGAACAAAACATGGGGTTGAAAAACTTTGTCAGATTTTAGTGAAAGGAGGATTTAAAGCTGAATCTATTCATGGAGACAAAAGACAGACCCAAAGACAGAACGCTTTAAAAGCATTTAAGGAAAATAGAAGTCAGATTCTCGTTGCAACAGATGTTGCGGCTAGAGGTCTTGATATTCCAAATGTTAGTCACGTTATCAACTATGATGTTCCAGCAACTTACGAAGACTATGTTCATCGTATCGGTAGAACTGGTCGTGCAAACCAAACTGGTACAGCACTAACTTTTGTTAATTAATAATAATTATTAAGGAAATCACCGACAAAAAACTTTGTCGGTGATTTTGTATAAAAGGATTGTGATATAATTCATATTATGAAAAATAAACAAAGGGGGTTTGTCTCATTTATAATTATTGGAGCAGTGCTAGTTTTATTAATAGGGGGTGGAACCTATCTTTATAATAAAAGTCCCAAATATAAAACATCTCCTGAATCACAAATTGTCAAAGTCGATAATAAAAAGTTGACTGAATGTAAGACTGATGTCTCTGAGTTTTCTATTCTTTGCAATTTAAGGAATGCATATATGGGTAACAGTCAGGTGGCAACTATTAGGCTTCAAGGGGCCTTATCTGAATACTATGATTCAAATAAAGCTAATTTAGCGGTTCTTACAAAAGAAATAATAAATAAAGACAACCCGACAGAGTACAGGATTTTTCTTATTCATCTCTTACAGAACAGATCCGCAAGAAAAGATTGGACTGTCGTAGAATTCGCAAATGTAAATAACTCGCTTGTCGCCGTTATATCAAATAAAAATGATGTTGAAAAGGTTAGAATTGAAATGATTACTAATCTTCCAAAAATTTATTATTATGTTGGAGAAAAAAACACATCTAATCTTTTTTCTGCTTTACTACCTGTTTTAAATACTGGTACAGATGCGTTGTCTTCAGCTGTTGCTGGTTCACTTTCTGGTGCTGCAGCAGATTTAGATTTACAAAAAGTAAAGGAAGTTATGATCAATTTTGCTGCCAATTATATGAATAATTATAAAGAAAGACCACAGACATTACTCATGGTGTTAACAACCTTGAAATATAACAAAGAGACGAGTCCTGATGTGGAAAAAGCTTTAAAGTATGTATGTTCACAAAATAATCCAAGGGCTGCTATGTTGTGTAATGGGTGATTGATTTTTTATTATAAAAGAGTTAGTTTAAGGACAGACGTAGTCAAAAAAACGAAAACAGAAGGGGATAAAGATGACGAAAATTAAGGGGATATGTGTTGGTGGAGTTATCGTACTGGTCGAACAAATTATCGATTGGTATAACCGCAATCTGATTGCGGCTGGTGAGGCTCCGAAGAGCGGATATTTCACCTTGATATGTGCACTGACGGGGCGTGTCCTGTTTCAGTGTCTTATTGGTGAATGTCTGAATGAGAAGGCTTCTGAAAACAGGCATTTCTCTGAGGAAAAAGGTAAGCGGCTGTATAGGCGTCGTTGCCAGGGACTGACCGAAATAAGCAGCTGGCAAAGCAAAGATGATGCTGCTACTCAGTACGCTGGAGCTATTTATATCTCAGGTCTTATCCTCTCATTTTCTGGATTACCTGAACTTGCTGACGAAGCTGTGATGCTTTGTCTAGCAAAGAAAACTGGCTGGGCAAAGCCTGAACAGATTGCGGAGATTGTCGCCATCAGCGAAAATTCCGTATACTCTCAACTCAAGGTTTTTGATCTTGCTGGATAGAGTGTGGATCTTACGTGGCGCATGGTTTTAGGACCATGCGCCTCTTTTAATATTAATGCCGAATTTATTACTGGCCTGTTACCATAGGCAAATCCTGGCGGAGAGGCGTAATTGTTTACGGGGAATAACGTCATTAACATATGAAAAAATATAGTGAAGCAAAATCCATAAAATTTTTGGAATTGGTGGGAATTTCTAAAAAGACGATAGAAAACCATTACGAAAAGTTGTATTTCGGATATGTAAACAAATGGGAGGAAATTCAAAAACAGCTTGAAGTCGTTGATTTTTTAACTGCTAATGCAAGCTATTCAAATCTGAGGGAATTAAAGATAGAGGAAAGTTTTGTTATGAATGCAATCATTTTACACGAGGCGTATTTTGATATTTTGGGTGGAAAGGGAATTCCGCAGGGTGAAATTGTGCCATTTATCGAAAGGGATTTTGGATCAATTCAAGAGTGGCTTGAGGAGTATAAATCTTTAGGATCTTGTAGTAGGGGGTGGGTTGTATTAGGTTATGATTTTAATGATGGAAAATTGAAAAATATTATATTAGATTCACATAATCTGTATGGTTTGGTTGGGTTTGCTCCAATTGTTGTTATGGATATGTATGAACACGCGTATTTTATTGACTTTGGAGCAGATAAAAAATCATATATTGAAACGTTTTTTAAAAATATTGATTGGCAGTCAGTAAATGCTAAATTTCAAAAGATATTTAAAAAATAATATGAGTAAAAAGAATTTAACATTATTTATTGTAGCATTGATTTTGTTAGGTTTTTATTATTTTTTACGTCCACAAGAAGGAGGTACTCAAAGTAATAGTGAAACAACTCAGGAGAAAATAGTTGAGCCTCAAGTTGCTTCTAGTACGATAGTGACTTCAGTTAAGGGGTCACACAATATAAAAAATAGAACCTACTCAATATCAATAAAAGATTTTTATTTTGACCCGCAGACTTTGGTTATCGATAAGGGCGATAATATTATTTGGATAAATTATGATCCAGTACCACATCAGATATCTATCAATGGAACATCAAGTAAGATTTTAAATAAGGGTCAGACTTTCTCTCTGGTCTTCAAGGAGTCTGGAACGTTCAATTATCGTTGCAGTAGTCATGCATCTATGAGGGGACAGATTATTGTAAGATAATATTTTAAAATTAATTTTCATTTGGGAATTCTTTGATTGGTTTTTTGGCTAATTTGTCTGGATTATGATTTTTATTTACTAGTTGAGGTTTTACTGTCTTTTGCTTTTTCTTTTTTGTTGGTTTAATCGCTTTGTTTTTAACGACACCCTCAAGTCTGTGGGCTGTCCACATTTCACTTCCTCTATATCCTTCTTTTTTAAAACTATGTCGTGATATTTTTTGCATACTTTTTAAAGAACTTTAACTGTTTTCTAATAAACACATATTATATTCTTTTCAAGTTTATATTTATAATCTCTCATTTAAATTTTCTCAATTATAAAAAAAGAGTCAACGGGTTGAGTCATTAAGAGTTAATCCCTGAGTTGAAAATGTTAATTTGACAGAGGTTAATCTTTAGGTTAGTTTTAGATACAGGCTAATTATTTTTTGTTCTTGGAACAACGAAAGGGAAGAATATGTTAAACCTCGCTCATATGTTGTCAGATGATGCTCGCGCACGAGGAACCGCCAGAGCTAAGGAACTCGGGTTGCCAAAGGAGGATGGATCTGTCGTCTGTACGGCAGAAGACTTCGTCCGAATCCTGTTTGAACACAGGTTTTTACTCTGCTCTGATGGCAGGGTGAAAGTATTGGGTGATGTGATTTTTAATGGCTCGAAACAATCGAATATTCAGTTCGACATTCGTATTCCCTGTGTACACATTATCGGAAGTCTCAGATTTTCTGAGATGGTATTTCAGGGGAAGCTCGATCTTTCTTTGGTTTCCATAAAGGGAAGCCTGCAGTTTCTAAATGTGGTTATCGGTGGTGACCTCATTGTTCCCAATAACGCTGAGGACTCCATATTGATTCGGGGTAAGAATCTTTATTGCGAGAACCTTAAGGTTAATGGAAAAAAACTGAAGGTCGTCGAGTTTTAAACATTGCTGTTGTCGACCCCCCCCTCTTGCGGGAGGGGTTTTTTTAATATTTAGTAATAATAATGTTTGATTTAAGGCTATGTTTTTGATATAAATACAAGTGAAATTTGAGGAAAAATTTTAAAAGGGTCGACCTTTTTTTTATTTTTTTATTAATAATTAATTTAAATATGGCAGCAAAGAATAAAAAATATGTTTATGCCTTCGAAGAAGGTAATAAAGATATGAAAGCTATTTTGGGAGGAAAGGGAGCAAACCTCGCTGAGATGAAGAGTTTGGGTATTAATGTTCCACCAGGTTTTACTATAACAACAGAAGTTTGTCAACTTTATTATGATTCAGGGAAAAAGCTTCCCACAGAAGTTTCAAAACAGATAAATGCAAACCTTGCAAGTCTTGAAAAGAAGATGGGTAAGAAGCTTGGTGACGCTACAGATCCTCTTCTTGTTTCTGTTCGTTCTGGTGCCGCAGCTTCAATGCCTGGAATGATGGATACTATTTTAAACCTTGGATTAAATGATAAATCAGTCGTAGGTCTTGCAACAAAAACAGGTAATGAGAGATTTGCTTGGGATTCATACAGAAGACTTATCCAAATGTTTGGAAGTGTTGTTCTCGAAATGGAGCATTCAGACTTTGAACATATTTTGGAATCAGTAAAGGATACAAAAGGTGCAAAGATTGATACTGATCTTACAGCAGCAGATCTAAAGGAGATTGTTACAAAATATAAAGCAAAGGTTAAAGAAGTCACAAAAGCAGAATTTCCTCAAGATCCTCATAAACAGCTAGAGCTTTCAACTCAAGCGGTTTTCAATTCATGGAATAACTACAGAGCTATAAGATACAGAGAAATTAATAACATCAAAGGACTTATCGGAACAGCTGTAAATATTCAGGCGATGGTCTTCGGAAACCTCGGAGACGATTCAGGTACTGGAGTTTGTTTTACAAGAAATCCTTCAACTGGAGAAGCAAAATTCTACGGAGAATATTTGATGAATGCACAAGGAGAAGATGTCGTTGCGGGTATCCGAACACCACTTCCAGTTTCTGCGCTTCAGAAGCAAGATCCAAAGTTATATAAAGAACTTGTTACTATTTGTAACAGAGTAGAAAAGCATTATAAGGATATGCAAGATATGGAATTTACTATCCAGTCCGGCAAACTTTATATTCTCCAAGCAAGAAACGGAAAGAGAACAGCAGCTGCTGCAGTTAAAGTTGCGGTTGATATGGTCAAAGAGAAACTTATTACAAAAGAACAAGCAATACTTAGAATTGATCCAAATCAGCTAAATCAGCTCTTGCACAAACAGCTTGATCCTATCTCACAGGCTAAGGCAGAAGTTATCGCAGTGGGTCTTCCAGCATCTCCAGGAGCAGCTGTAGGAGAGATTGTTTTCACTGCATCTGATGCATTTGAGAAAACAAAGAAAGGTCTCGCGGTTATTTTGGTTAGAACAGAAACTTCACCAGAAGATATTGACGGAATGCACAGCGCAAAAGGTATTCTTACCGCAAGAGGTGGTATGACATCACACGCAGCTGTCGTTGCGCGAGGTATGGGAACTTGTTGTGTTGCAGGATGTGCAGATATTTTGATCAATGAAAAAGCAAAGACACTTACTATTAAGGATAAAGGTATTGTCTTGAAAGAAGGAGAATTCATCACTCTTGATGGAGCTCTAGGTAAAGTATATGCTGGTAAGCTTGCAGTTCAGGATCCAAAACTTTCAGGAGATTTCGGAACACTTATGTCATGGGCAGATTCATTTAGAAAGATTGGAGTTAGAACAAACGCAGAT
>CAYQFQ010000016.1:0-15774 GCA_964416925.1 uncultured Candidatus Saccharibacteria bacterium | reverse complement strand
AGAGCAGCTCCCTTTTAAGGAGATGGTCGTAGGTTCGATTCCTACTGGGGGCACATCATATATATTTAAAGGGCTATTTTGGAAAATAGCTTATTTTGATAGACCACTTCCCGTGGTGAATAGGTCGTGGGCTTGAAAAAATACTTAAATAAATATTTCTACTTGAGATGCACAAGTATAATGGATATTTTAATTTTGTTGCAGAAGTTTTGTGATTATTCACTTTCAATACGTGGATATTCAAGAGACACGATTAGGAGGTATAAGTATGTTATAAATGCTTTTTGTAGATTTTCTGATATAAGTGAAATTGGACAGATTACTGATGAAAAAGTGCGGACTTTATTTTATATGGGTAGAGCGGAGCGTAAGTGGTCGGTGAATACTTTTATTGTCTATCATAAGACACTGCTTGTATTTTTTCGTTGGTGTGTGAAACAAGGATATCTTGAGAAAAACCCGATTCTTGATATTGAAGTCCCGAAGCTCGAAAAGCGGTTGCCGACCAAATTAACAAAACAAGTCACATTGAGGCTGTTAGAAATCGTCTATAACTATCCTTACGAATATAATTTCTTAAGATATAGAAATCACGCAATATTCTCTACGTTTATATTTGCTGGCCTAAGGAAGCAAGAACTGCTCAATCTAAAATATACAGACATAGACTTAGATAATCTTACCCTATTTGTTCGACAAGGTAAGGGTAACAAAGACAGAATCATACCAATTAGTTTCACACTTGCTCAAAGTTTGAAACGATACAGAGATGAAAGGAAAAGATTAAACAAAACAAATCCTGAATTTTTCTCGTCTCTCCGTGGCAATATTGGTTTTACAGATAATGGACTTAAAAAATTAGTAGATAAAGTACGGGAAGTTTCGCAGGCGAAATTTACAGTACATAAACTTAGACATACTTTTGCGACTCTGATGCTAGAGGGAGGTTGTGACATTTATAGTTTATCAAAAATGATGGGACATAGTGATATAAAGACTACGACAATATATTTGGCTGCTAGTGCTGAGCACTTAAGAGGACAGATGACAAAGCATCCATTAAATGAGTCTTGCGTAAATTATAGCTAGTTCAAAAGATTTGAGATTATCATCGCTGGAATTTCTACGTCGTCGACTTCTATAAAATATGGATTTTCTTTTCCGTCTTTGTGGATACAAATTAAATTTTTACTTAACTCAAACGAAAGTATTCTTTTATATGGCAAAGAAAAGTTTTTTCTTACACCCAAAAAACCAATTCTTTGGTTCGTTAGCCAAAAATTTCCGCTATCTTCAACTGACATTATTTCCCTAGTATCACGAGATACATTTATAGACCCTACTCGGTATCTTATACCAGCCATTATTTTTACCGAACCAGTAAATCCACCGTAATTTATTTTTTGGGTAACTTTTTTAAGTTTCTTAAGTTCAGCATGGCACATCCAGTGAATTATTTCATCATCTTTTAAAATGACACTGAGACCATTAATATTTGGTGTGGGGAGAACTCCTTTTTCAATTAAAGATAGCGTGTAGTATTTATTAAAAGATTTTTGGTCAAAAGAAAATTCTTCTGTAGATAGATTGAATTGTTTCATTAATGCTTCAAGTTTATTCTTTTCTTCTTCTGTTATCCTTTTGTCACTAGATATGTCATCGAAGACTAAGGAACAAGCACGAGAATTAGCCTCTTTTACATCATCCTTACTTAAATTATTCTTACTCAAAAACTCTTCAAGTTCAGATTCTTCTTTTTTGTCTAAAACCCCATCGTTTAAAAATTTATTTAGTATTTGACTGTACTTAGTTTTTGCTTCCTCTTTTTCTTTTGCAATCCTTCTCTTTTCTAAGAAATTTTCTACGAATTTAAACATTTTTTATATTTAGTTGATAAAAACCCTTTATAATCAAAATTTACATTTATTATACTCTTTTATTGTAAAATATCTTAATAACATATATAGCTTCAAACAGAACCAGACTTATGTTATATTGTAATGATGAATTTCTCTCTCAATTCATACATAAAATACTGTTTAGGTTACCTAAGCCTTACACGTCCTGGTGGTTTTAGTAGAGGAACTCCTTTAGACATAAAACTTCCTACTGAGTATTTTCAGATTGTTAATCTTCTGAATGGCGACACTGATGGTAATTTAAATGAAAAAGTTAACTTAGAGTTATATTATAATACTGACCCAAAAGACGTCACGGAAGAGATTGCTTCTGAATACAAAAGGCAAAAAGACATCGCTTCACAGATTCAAGAAATCTATAATAAGGCAAAAAATGATACCTATACGAAGGAGACGTTAATTCGTTTTGGTAAGTTTGAGTTTGAAGTGCTTGAGGAACAAGTAATTGAACAAGAGGGGGTTGAAGTAGATGAGAAAAATACTCTCTTTAAGACGGAGAATACTGAGCAGGAACCAAAGTTTGTTTCAAAACAGTTTTATTTGTTTTCTATTCCTGTAAAAATCGATAAAAAAATCGACAGCAAAGGTTTTGATAGATATGAGATTTCTCTTATTGATTCCGAAGTTAGACTGAATCTTGCTCCTTTGTATGAAATATTCACGTCATATCAAAAGGAAGGGCTAGTCTATGAATTTTTAAGTGAGTATGTACAAAATGAAAGTAAGTTTGCAATTCCAGTTCTTAACAATGAACCCTTCATTGATTTATGGCACTCTCTAAAAGCAAAACTGAGACTGACAGATGTGTCTTTTAATGAAAATTCATTTACACTTGAAGATATAAGGTTGACACTGTCGCCAAGGTCAAATTTCTTTTTAGTTGAAGATTTAACAAACTTACTAAAAAAAGAAGACTCTATTTTAGAAGGAACTTCACTCTCAAGTTGGTTTTCTGAAACTGGTTTAAATGACAACACTTGTGTTTGTGAAGAAAAATCACTATATTTTCCATTTCCTTATGACAAATACCAGAGAGCAACGACATCATTGTTGGGGAATAAGGCATCTATCATACAAGGGCCACCAGGTACGGGTAAATCTGAAACAATTTCAAATTTAATTTCCCACTTAGCTGTTAATAGAAATAAAGTCTTGTTTGTAAGTCAAAAGGCTCAAGCTTTAAAGGTTGTAAAAGATAAGCTTAAGACATTAAAAGTCCCTTTATTCTTTGGTTATGTTCCAAGCGCTAGAGTAGAACAAACTTTAGATGAAGAAGGTGACACCATCTCTGCTCAACTTGCTTCATTGGATACTTATTTTAACATCAGCAGTAATACAGAAAGGCCAGATATTGAAAAGTTTACGCAAAATACGGAGGCTCTTTTAAGTAAGAAAGATAGAACCGTCACATTAGAAAGAGAGTTATTTGAGTTGGTGGAAAAATTAAAAGAATACCTTTTCCTTGATGAACTACCTGAGTTTAATAAAGAGAATATTCTTTCAAATTTCACCGAAGAACTTTATGTCTCATATATTAACACTCAAAAGAAAATAAACGAAAATGAACTTGAAATAAAAAAGCTCGCTGCTTTTTCAGAGAAATTTGTGATTGATAGTGGTTTATTTTCTGAGTGCACATTCTCTCATTTGATAGAAAATGTTCTGAATGACGTAAAAAAGACTGGATTTGATAGGTCTTTTATATTGGGTAGATATATTAATAATTTAAGTAGAAAATTTAGATTAAAATCGTGCATAGACACTCTACCAAAAGAGATATTTGAAGAGATAAATGTAATTCTTTCGAAAAATATTTCCCGTCGTCAAGCAGCGAAAGAAGTGGAAGAGCTACTTTTCTTCTGTCTGTATTGGGAAAGCATATATGAAAACAAGAAGCTTCGAAACAGTATATTGGAAATTGAGACTAATTTAAATTTATCAGAAAAGGATTTTGATTCACTTGCTGTATTCTTAAAAAAGAATTCGATAAATGTAATACAACTAATAACTTATCTAACCGAGCGTAGGATTATCATTGATAATATTCAAAGCCTAAGGGAACAGATTGTTAATCTTAAAGATGAAATATTAAATAAGGATAACCTAACAAGGAAGGATATCGTTTCGCAATATTTAAAAACTATAATTAATGAAAATATTAAAAACAGTATAACGAAGATAAAGGTTCTCAGAAAATTAAGGGATATTGAAAAAGCATTCAAAAAATCAAAGAAGGCCTTTAAAACTTT
Organism: uncultured Candidatus Saccharibacteria bacterium; assembly: GCA_964416925.1. Classification (GTDB taxonomy): domain Bacteria; phylum Patescibacteriota; class Minisyncoccia; order Phycocordibacterales; family GWA1-40-21; genus CAYQFQ01. The sequence continues at coordinate 11,606 of CAYQFQ010000016.1, read as the reverse complement.
CGATAAGCTTAAAAGTGACCCTACGAATTTCCAAACTATCTTAGATGTAGTTCCTGTATGGATTATGGACTTAGATGATGCGAGTCGACTTATCCCGTTAGTACCCAACCTTTTTGACTACGTGATACTTGATGAAGCATCCCAGTGCAATATTGCCTATACGTTACCATCAATGTTTAGAGGAAAAAAATCCATTTTTGTCGGAGACCCAGAGCAGATGAGAGATACCACAATAATGTTCAAATCAAATCAAGCCTTCGACCAGTTAGCTAGTCGTTATTCTGTGCCAGAAAGTCTACAAATTAAACCAACAGGTACGGCCGTCCAGTCAGTCTTGGACATAGCAAAAACCAGGTTTGGTCTTCCAAAAATTCTTCAATACCATTATCGTTCCCCGATGGAGCTAATTGGTTTTAGCAATAAACATTTCTATGAACCAAAAGGTAAAAGGTTAATTGCTTTGAACAATAGATACCTAACATACAAAGATACAAATAAAATAATGCTTGTTCACTCAACTTCAAGCAATATCCAAGATGTAAGTGATAAAACTAACAAGGCGGAAGCTCTAAAGGCCCTTGAGTTGTATCTTGAAATGAGTAATGACCCCAAATATCAGGGTAAGAGTTTTGCTATTCTTTCATTCTTTAATGACCAAGCAGATTTGATACGTAAGGTTTTTGAGGAAAACAAAATAAGAGAAAGTGACAAACTTAAAATTGCCATAATTGAAGGAATACAAGGTGATGAAAAGGATATTGTAATTTATTCCTTTGTAATTAAAGATGCGTCACAGAAAAATCAGTATATACCTTTAACGGGAGAAACAGGAGACATAAAAGCGGACATTAATGCTGGTAGGGTTAATGTGGCTTTTTCAAGAGCACGTTTACAGACTCATTGTATCGTGAGTATGCCAATAGAAAAGATTCCGACAGGGATATGGATTAAAAAATATTTGGAATATGTTAGAGATAGTGCAGAAGTTTCTGTAACAGATTTAAAATTAAAGAAATTTGATAGTTATTTTGAAGAAGAATTTTATTACTTGTTAAAGAAGAAATTAGGTAAGAAGTATACAATACAAAATCAAGTTGAAAGTTGTGGCTTTAAGATGGATTTTGTCGTAACAAATACAGATACAGGTAAACAATTAGCTATTGAATGTGATGGCCCCACCCACTTTGCAAATCATATAGATGAAGCTTATGGTATATATGTAGAAAGCGATATACAAAGACAGAGAGTACTTGAGAGTGCTGGTTGGACTTTCTTTAGGCTTGGTTATTCTGAATGGATAGAAAATGATAAGAATAAAGAAGAGATAGTAAGCAATATAAAATCTATTATATAAGCAATAGAGTGACTATGGTTTCTGGATTGAAGAAATAATAAAAGGTATCCCTAGGTCACTATATCGAAATTTAAAATTCAGGTTGCGTCTTTATTATTAAGGTGTAAGCTTTGATTTAATTATGAACAGCCATATTTCAACTCTATTTAGGAATTCAGATAAAGATGAAATTATCTTGTGGCAAGACACCAAATATGACGGTTTTAGCGTCCTTAGGGACTACCCTGTTGATTGTGGTTTTGTTCCTGCTATTAACAAAAAAGAAGACACTGACACCAAGATATTAATTAAAATTGGTTTCAATAATGAACAAAAAGGCAAAACTAATTTATATGTGACGGCCTCCAAATATAGTAGATATGCGGAACGTCATTTCGGTTACGATTTTAACGATGAACTTAGTCCCACAAAAGAGTCACTCGACGCTAGTAGAAAGTCCCCTAATCCAGTTGATTTAGAAGAAAACGAACGTTACACCATAAACATAGAAGACGGCACTATATTTGACGCAGAAAATAATAAAAATGTGACGGTAAATGAAATAATCGACGAAATATATAAGAAGCATCTTGCAACAATTAGTGGTCTTAAAGCAACTATTTTAAAGGCCAAACTAAAAACAAAAAATGTTATATGGCATTTTTTGTTCGAAAAAATAGAAAAAATTATAAAAGGATTTGAGTGGTTAAATGAACACTTCTTTGGCAAGACTTTAATTAAAAATTCCTTAGGAAGCATTTTGGGGCCATTTGACTACAAGAATCTTACGAGTACATATCCAGATGTCATCCCTTTTTTCAATTCAACTCTCAAAATCTCAAAAATTAATATAATTTGGGTGGCATTAAGTTTATTAACAATGTGGTTGACGATACCCTGCCTAAAGGATATGAGTGAAACTATCACCTTATCTTTATTGATATTGCTTGTCTGTATTTTTGATGTAATTATTCCAAGAGTCATTTTATCTACCATCAACGGTCTTGTATGGGTACGGCGGAAACTCGGTGAGGCTAGCTTTTTCTATAAAACAAAATTTTAATCGTTTCGCCAGCGAAATCCCAGGCTGCTAGTATAAGATAGAAACCCACCGACCCACCCACAATCCCACCTACATTCCACCCACGGAACCCACTTGGAGGGCTAAAAACACCCCGCCTACAAAAGAGAGAATCATTAGGCTATATAATGCTTAAAGAAGAAGAATCAGCTACCATAAAGCTTAATCTTTGGTGTTTTACCAATGTAGGATACATAAAGTCTCCTTATTTAGTTTTAATATTGGATAAGTGTGACAAATGTGTTAAATTTGTCCCATGTTTAGATTGTATATTGATGAATCTGGTAGTAATAACCTGACAAATATAGATAGTAAAGCACCTCATTTTTCTATTGCTGGCGTCATTGTACATGATAATGCCGAAGATTTTATAAAAAAAAGAGCTGAACAGATAAAATTTAAATACTGGGGTCGAACCGATGTAACTTTTCGTGGTAATAATATTAGGAGATTAGATGGCGACTTTGCTATCTTCAGAGATGACCCAATCAAAAGGGATGATTTTTATAAAGATTTTCAGGAATACATCCGAAGATGCAATTTTAAGTTTGTTTGCGTAACTATCAATAAGGGCAAGTGGACAGTTAATAATCCTGAAATTTTTAACGCTATTACTAAGGGTTGGGACGGACAAATTAGGAACTTTGAAAAAAAATTAACAAAAATTATTTTTGAAGAAGTATCAAAGATGTATGTCTGTTATCTTGGCAAAAAAAAGGGTAATGGACGAATTATCGTTGAAGCTTGTAATATGAATCAAGATGGAGATTTGCTCCAAATATACAATCAGTTCATGTTTATGGGTATATCAAGTATGGGATTGAGCCGCTCGGTAGTTAGAGAGAGACTTACGTGCATCTCTTTTGCAACAAAAAATAATATGGACAACGAAACCCAGTTAGCAGATATTGGTAGTCACTTTATTTCAATTCAAGCACGAGTAGACGATAAGACTGGATATAAGACAGAATTATCTGAATTTGAGAAAAATATAATTAGCATATATCTGGAAAAAAGTTTTTCAGATGCCTGTCACGCAGAGGGACTTAAAAGCGTAAGAATGTTATAAAATTGCAAAACCCCCTTTCGGGGGTTTTGTTTAGGATTGAGACTATTTCTCGTTCCTTTACTTGCGATAGTTTAGCATACTTATCATGTTTATTGCAAGAAAAGTAATTAACACTGCTTAAATACCGCTTAAGATAAGGTGTTTATTAGAATGATAGTAATAATTAATTAGTATTATCAACTCCACTCTCTAAGCCTCGAAGTATTTCTAAATATTGTTCATTGTAGTAATAAATACAAGCATTTTGCTCTAAATCCATACCACTACCGCCAAATATTTTCATAGAATTTAAGGCGCAAATATTGTTTACGTATTCTTCTTTTGCTTTTTGAGTTCTCTTAATCAATTCAGGTAAGTTGCCAAGGAAATCACTACCTCCATATTCAAAACTAACTGGCCCGTCATTGCTGCTTTGTATTTGTTTTAATCTAATTGGTGCTTCAGTTATGAGCTTGTTTGCAAGGGTGTCCGCCTGGAATTTTGTTGTGCTAGCAAGGCTATAAATACAAGCAAACTGGTCAGAAACGTTAATATCGCCAGGACACTTATCTGAAATGTTATTTATGAAAGGGGTATTAGTACTTAGGTCTAATATATTTATAACTACTTGAGATTTATTAGAACAGAAATAAAATTTGAACCAAAGACTAGTAATTATTAGTAAAATTAATAGTATCCAAGATATGTATGACGTTTTATTACTCATTTTTTCTTCTTTAAAAATCTAATTTTAACTAATTTTGCGAAATATTACTTATTCTCTTAAACAATGGGTGAAGCGCAAAGGTTAAAAAGCCTAAACCAAATATTATATATAATCCGTTTAGTATAGCATCCTTGTGGGGAGAAAGTATCCCTATCAAAAATACTACTAACCAGAAACCCAGAAAGAGAATGCCTCCGACGCCAGCAAGAATAGCAATCAATTTTAGAATAATCTTCCCGGTTTCACTTTGGACTAAAATTCCAACAGCAATTATCACCAATAGTACATAAATTATAATCATAGTTATTTTAATATTTAAACAACAAAAAGCCCACCACAGGTAGAGACCTAAGTCTCTCGTACCAGTTTCCCGATACGGCAGGTAATGCAACCCTATGATGGGTTCTTTATGCACTACCTGACTTATTCATCGTGCCAGTATTGCTACTGGTTTAGATTACTTCTCTCTATTTAGTTGTAACTTGATTATACAATGGTAAAGAGTAATATTGCAATAATGATTAAAGACAGCTTTTGGTGTTGTGATAACTGTAAGAAAGTTCTTGCTGAAATAATAGACGAGCAAAATATTGTCATCTTAGGTTTAGATAATAGGTCTTATCAAACACACTTTGCGAATATTGATGTGATTTGTACCCAATGTGGAGGAAATAATCATATTGAAAGTAAAACAATAAATTTTTTACTTGATAGTTTAAAAACGGAAAGTGAAAGAGACGAAGAATTCCAAGGTATTCAAGATTTCACACAAGCAAAGCCCCAAAACAACAATTACAAAAGATATCTTTTGAGTGGGCCTGTTAGAAATAAACTATTATCTGGGTTAAGTGAGAAGCAAAAGAAAATCTTTCGTATATTAGAAAATCCAAAGGTCTCAGGCGAGATTGGAGATATCTCTAGTGAATTAGGAGTTTCAAGAGAAATAATTAAAAAAGATATTACTATTATCGATAAAGAGATAATAAACCTAAAAACGGTTGATAAAGTCGGTTGATTTTTCCCAAAAAGTATGATACACTCTTAGCAACAATTTAATATAAATCCATCCACTGGATGGGCTGAGAGGAAGTCACGCTCCTTTTAGACGAAAGAAAGCTCGTCAACTAAGTGAGACCAAGTCGTAAGACTCGGCCCCATATGGTTGGCGAGCTTTTTCTTTGTATGAATTGTATAAAAATACAATGGAGAGCGAATTACAAAAAAATTTCAATGAATACACTTCAGAATGCCAGTTTTCTGCTTGCCTACGTTCAGAGACAATAAGGGGCTATAAAGCTGTCTTCTCTTTATTTTTAAAAATTATGCCAGAGGTTTCTAATCTTGAGTCCTTAACGACAGAAATGTTGAATGAATTTTTTAAGCGCATTAAGACTAGAACCAGAGTAGTTGGTAAAGATACCTTAAAGGTAGGTGTGAAAAGCTCAACAATCAAAACACAAATGAGCAAACTGAATGCCTTCTTTAAATGGTTACAAATGAAAGGCAGGATAGAAAATAATCCACTTAAAAACATAAAACCACCAAGAGTTACTTATGATGACTTTCGTAGAATAGAAGACGATGACATAAATAAAATATACTCTGCAATTTCTTTACATTCTAATAATTCTTTTGTAGAAAGAAGAGACACATTAATGGTGAGTCTTCTTGTTTACTGCGGGTTAAGAAAGGGTGAGTTTATATCACTTAAAGTTAATGATATAGATTTAATTAGAAAGAGGATAACGATAAAAGGAGAAACATCTAAATCAAAAATAACTAGGAGCCTTGTATTGCACCCAACTTTAATATTTCATCTAAAAAATTATTTTAAAGAAAGAAATGCTCTTGATTTAAAGACAGAGTATTTAATAGCGTCGAATAGAGGAGATAGGGGGTTGAGTCGTGAGGGTCTTAAACATTGGGTAAATAGCCTTAAAGAAAAGTCTGGTGTTAAATTACATTTACATATGTTTAGACACACTTTTGCCTGTAAACTATCTGAAAATAATACAAACCTATTCAAAATACAAAAGATGATGGGTCACACTAGTGTATTAATGACTATGAAATATGCTAGGTCTATGAACACAGAAGATATGGAGGAGGATATTAGCAAAATTTCGTTTTAATTTTATGACTTGTAAATCATTGATACACGGGATACAATTACAGTCAGTCGAGTTATTTTATTAGTTAAAAGTGTTGATTGTAGAGTATTTATTTGAAGGGCATCTTAGTTGGGAAACAGGTCGTTGGATGACCAGTCCCAAAAAGACCAAAATACAATTTTAACTATATATTATATGCCTTTTATGGAGAAACCACTCCTTCGGATTCCTTTTAAGGAGATGGTCGTAGGTTCGATTCCTACTGGGGGCACAATTAAAATTCTTATAACTCTGTTGAGAAACAAAGCTCATTTGAGAGACTTTTTGTGTTTTTGGTTTAACCCAAATAGGAATCGAACATTCTGAAATTAAAGTTACTTTTTATATTTATAAAAAGTGCTATATTTGTTAGATGGAAGATTTCAATAGCACACCAACTATAAAACAGCATACTGATGATGTCTTTGATGACCCGAAATATTTAGAACGAAGACGGCTTATTAAAAAGACAGATGAAGAAATCGTTAAAGATGGAACAAAAGAAGGTATAGCGTCTAGTGATTCATCGGTAACTTATTTGACAAGGTGTATTAAAGAAAATAAGATGTTTTTTTTACAATTTTCTGGTTGCGATAAGATGACCGATATCGGTTGTAGCGACATTGGAGTGCCTGTTGCTACGGGAATTAGACAGTACATCGAATCAATAAATAGATTTGATCTAGTCGACCCATTTGAAAATGAAGTTGATGTTTTGGGAAATTTGAAAAACACTGAGGCATTTAAATTTTTTAAAATGGATGGCCTAAGCTTTCTTTTAAAGCAAGAAAGTGGTTCAACAAACACAATGACAGCATCTATTGATAGTCAACTCATAAATTCAAGAGATTATTTGTTGCGACTCGCTCAAGAAATATATAGAGTGACTGCAGAAAATGGGTTTTACATCTCTGCAAATTCTGAAGATTTGGAAGAAGAAGCTTCTAAGTTGTTCCCATTTAAAAAAGAATTCGGACAAATAAAGGTTTTTTACAAGAGATTAGTAGAGGATGTGACCGAATTTGCAAAAGAGGGTAAAATCATAATGACTGATTATGAAAATTCTTTAGGAATTTTGAACGCTGGTATAATAGAACGTGACGATGCAACAGACTTACTCGATCATTATTTCAGGTTGATTTTGAGTAGAATAAAAGATGGTAATTATGACCAAATTTATTCAGCTATTAGACAATATATCAACGAAGGTTCACACGCAAGGAAAGATGAAAAGATTGAATCTGTCAGGAAAAGAATAAACACATTTCTAAGAAAATATTTTAACAAAATTATAGTCAATATTGAAAGAGAGACAGGAAAGACACTTGAGGAATAATTTAATATTTCCCCATCTCCCTTATATACCTCACCTTCTCCCACAGTTCTCGCATATAAGAATCATCACTTAAAATAGTTATAATAATTTCTTGTTGGGGGCACATTTAAAAATTAGACGCTCAGGCGTCTTTTTTAAATGTGCCCCCAGAGTAAGCAATAGGAATTGCTTACGTTAGGAATCGAAGCCCCATTGAGCAGATTTTGTAAATGGAATGAAACAAAATCTCCAATGGGGGTACTGACCGTGTAACGGTCGATAAGTGTACTCACGGTCCTACTGAAATAATTCTTATAACTTTGTTGAGAAATAAAGGTTGTTTGAGAGTCTTTTTGTGTTTTTGGTTTAACCCCAACAGGAATCGAATTTCTCAACTGATTATGATATATTTATTATATGGAAGACATACCACAACAAGACCTTGAAAGAGAAAGAATCAAAGCCTTAGCAACTAAGTTTGAAGATTTTTGTATAAGAGCCGGGGATAGAATGTTTAGTGATAAAATTAGTAATTATAAAGAATGTGCAACACCTTCACCCGAGAACACTGAGGAAAGAGTATTAGTAGATGGTAAATGGAGGAGACGAGGAGTTTCTCATCCTGATGTAGTAGATTGGTCTAAAGCTAAGTTCGAGGATGATGAATATTATAAAAAGTTATTAGAGCATCCTGCCTTTAAAGAAAAAATTAATGGAAGCGATGTTGTTGTTGACGTTGGTAATGGCGGAAACATGGCCCTTCGCGTAGATGCTGCTTTTCTAAAAAGGAATGGGTTTATGGGGAAGGTTATTGGAGTAGACCCTTTCCGTAATGAAAATGAAATTAATACAGAAAATGATTTACATACTGAGGCAGTTAAACAAGATGGTCTGTCTTATCTATTAGAACAAGCAGATGGTTCTGGTAATATTTTATGTTCAAATTTAGAACGTGAAATTATAAGCAATAGAGAATATGCAGAAGCTTTGGTAAAAGAAATATTTCGTACAATACCTGAAGCTGGATTATTTATATGTATTCATTCTGACGCTTTACATGACATTGCCAAGAGTATCTTTCCATATGTGTATGAAATTAAGGATAATGCATATTCATACATATTTTCCAAAACACCTATTTCAGGACAAGAGCAGACTAAATAGTCATCTCCCTTATATACCTCACCTTCTCAAACAGCTCTCTCATATAAGAATCATCACTCAAAATAGTTATAATAATCTCTTGTTGGGGGCACAAATTAAATCGGCGAAAGCCGGTTTTAATTTGTGTCCCCAGAACGAGCAAAAGTATTTGCTCGTGGTAGGAATCGAACAGCGGAGCGGGACCCAAGTCAGAGGACTTGGGAGCGAGCTGGTGCCCAGACTTTTCCGAGTGACTGACGAGGAAAAAGTCGAGGGAGATAAGCGTACTCGCGATCCTACTGGGGTACATCGCAAATATATGAAAACCGCTTTTAATTTTAGCGGTTTTCTTTTGCGATGTGCCGGCCGGACTGAGTCTTCGAGGGAGGCGGGGGCTACGACTTTGCCTTGAGTTCACGAAGGGCAAAAGTTGTGACCCACAAGAATGTGCCCTCAAGCAAGCAAACGATTTTGCTTACGTGTAGGAATCGAAGCTCCGATGAGTATTTTATCGAGCTTTTTCAATCAAAAGAAAAAAGTAAGTATGTGTCTATTAAAAAAATCTTGGCCCAAAAACCATTATAAGTATAATAATTATTATTATAGAAAAAAATTTAAACCATGTAGGCATGGATGGTTTGTTGTTATCATAGTCACCACTCAGGATTATAGAAAGAATTAAGATAGGAACAATTATTGGAAAAATAAAAAATACTAAACCGCCTACGGCAAAGCCTCCCCAAAATAAAGTTATTATAGAAAGTATCACTATCGCTGCCAATAGAAGGATGGAGATGTTTTGTATATTTTTTTTCATCTGTTGATTATATCAATAATGAGATCTATCAGTCAAAAGTGAATCTATATTATGAACTCATCTCCCTTATATATCTAACCTTCTCAAACATCTCTCTCATATAAGAATCATCACTTAAAATGGTTATGATAATATCTTGTTGGGGGCACAAATTAAATCGGCGAAAGCCGGTTTTAATTTGTGCCCCCAAGCGAGTGATATGAATCACTCGCGGGTAGGAATCGAAGCCCCATTGAGCATTTTTCTGGAATGAAATGAACAGAAAAATCCAATGGGGGTACTGAACCTGTAGGGTTCGATAAGCGTACTCGCGGTCCTACTGAAAAAATTCTTATAACTCTGTTGATAAATAAAGCTCGTTTGAAAGATTTTTAATGTTTTTGGTTTGACCTAAAAAGGAATCGAATTTTGTTATTTATTATCTGTTTAAAAACTGATATATTTACGACATGAGTGAATCACAAGAATCAACACTGGGGGTTATTGAAAAAGGCCGTAATATTTTATTATCAGAAATTTTTGCATCCATTGAACTAGATAAAATGCACGACTTTTACAATCGTCTGAAAGAGGTTGATTTTCCATTCAAGCTATTTGTTCGTTTACATAAAGATAAGATCAAACAATTCAGTAAGGAAGAACAACGGAGGAGATGTGATGAGTGGAGAAATCTTCCTGAAACAGAAGATATACTCAAAAATATGAGGCAGGACTTAGATAGTGAGGCAACCGAAAGATGGGGTCTAAGTGGTAATAATATGGGCCAACAATTTGAAGAATTGCTTTTTGAAAAAGAAAGAACCGCTCTTGGGTTAGATATAGATTCACTAACTGATGAATTTGATAGGTATTCTGAATATACAGGTAAAAAAAGCCCTGACCTTTATTTACCGATTCTTAGTTTAATTCATAAACTTTTTGGAGAGAGGTTAGAGGGTAAAACAATAGTTGAGGTGGGTTGCGGTGAACATGGTATGTTTATTTTACAATATCTTGCCAGTAAAGGTGCGAAAGTAATTGCTGTTGATCTAAACGATCAGGGCGAAAGCATAAAACAACAGTGTCCAAATGTTCAATTTGCTCAAGGTGCGTGGGAGGATATTGCTGTCTTAATACCAAAAGATAGTGTTGATTTTATCTATACTCATTATATGTACCCAAATCCACAACAAGGCGGTAAGTATAATGATAATAAAGACAAGTTTGAAGTAGTTGTACAGGAGGGGATGGATAACGTTCTAAAACCTGCGGGTTTTTATGTTCAACATAGTATGGAAACAGATTTTGTATTAAATACCGAAGAGTTTAAAAGAAAAGGATATTTGGAGGTAAACGTATATCCCCCTAAAATAGGTGACGTTCGTCCGACAGACACAGGAGATAGTAATGTTTCTGAAAGAGCGAAAGATAGATTTGGTAAAATATATAGGTTTGGAAGACTGATAGGGATTGACCAAAAACCACTTAAATAAAACCAGATCCTTTCATTTCTTTAATATACCTCACCTTCTCATAAAGGCTCTCCATATACTTTCCATCACTTAAAATGGTTATAATAAAGAACTTCGCATTAGAGAAAAATAGATGTGCGAACTAGGAGTTCTTTTTTGCAGAGGCGCGAGTCACCACTCGCCCATAAAAATCTTACACACATTCATCCCACAGAAGACTGTGTTACGGAGGCGAAGCCTCCGTAAACCCCTTTTTGCATAAAAATTAAGTGGCTCTAAATGGCCATTTTTTGCTCTATTGTAATTAAATTATAAAAGTGCTTGACTTTTTTCTGTACTGTGCTATACTTTTAGGCAGGACAGATAAAAAGGATGGACGAGTGCTTCCTACCGTTCCATGAGGGACGATGGACGTATGGCTCCGGCGATATGGCCAATCGCGACGGTTTGTCGCCAGGAGACACGATGCCGAGACGGTCGAGACGCAAGTCTTTGTGCCGACACGGAATGTCGATCTCCATAAGACAAGTCTTCTTTCAGA
>CAYQFQ010000015.1:0-17349 GCA_964416925.1 uncultured Candidatus Saccharibacteria bacterium | reverse complement strand
TTCAGAACTCATATGTCTCTCTACTTGTAACCACTTATTATTCTGTTTCTCTTCATCCTTGAGTCCAATTTTCTTAATTTCAGCTTTCTCAGTATACATATCAAAAAGCATTTTTTTGTTTTTTACATAACTAGAATATACAAGGAAAATTAGCAACAACAAAAACAAAGAGAATAAAGTTGAAAAAACTATCCAATTAGCAAAGAAATTGATTAGGTAATAAGGAATTAAATCAAAGAAGTATTTTATACCACCATTAAAATCAGAGTTAGAACCTGTTGTAAAAAAAGTATAAAGAGCCTTTAGAAGGCTTATCGGGTCATATGAAGTAAACGCATTTAAGTCTGTGAACATCTTATATAAATTATATCAAAGTTTTTACTTTTCTCCCAAGAATTTCTTACTAATATCAAACAATTTATCTTCTGCGAAATGCGGAGCAATAAACTGAATACCAATCGGCATCTTCTTTCCATCAATTTCTTTAAATCCAGAAGGAACAGAAATAGCAGGAACTCCAGCCATATTAATCGGCACTGTAAATATATCTTCAAGATACATCTGAAGTGGATCACCTGTATTCTTCCCTATTTTAAATGCGACTGTCGGTGCTGTTGGAGTAATGATAATATCCACATCTTCAAATGCTTTTTTATAATCTTCTCTTATCAAGTTTCTGACAATATTTGCTTTGTTGTAATACGCATCATAATATCCAGAAGACAGCACATAAGTCCCAAGGATAATTCTTCTTCTAACTTCCCTACCAAGGCCCTCCTGTCTTGAAACAAAATAATCTTCTATCCCATCTTTACCTGAGACTCTTTTACCAAAACGCATTCCGTCAAATCTTGCCATGTTTGCCGAGATTTCCGCAGTCACGATAACGTAATATGCAGGCAGAGAATATTTCAAATTTGGTAGATCAACTTCCCTTATTTCAAACCCAAGTTTTTTAAGTCTCTCTAATGACTCTTTAAAATTAATAAGAATATCTTCATCAAAACCTTTTGTTTCGAGAAGTCCTTTAGGAACACCCAAAACCATTTTATTGTTTTTGTTTTCTTTTTCTGTAAAACTATCTGGCACTGAGGTACTATCCTTTGGATCGTTTCCTTTTATTACATTAAAAATAGTTTCGACATCAGAAATAGTTTTTCCAATCGGACCGATTTGATCAAGCGACGAGCCCATTGCCATAAGTCCATATCTAGAAACTGTTCCATAAGTTGGTTTCAAACCCACAAGACCACAGAAACTTGCCGGCTGACGTATTGAACCTCCGGTGTCTGATCCAAGAGCCACCAGAGCCTCCTCTGATGCGACAGAAGCCGCAGCACCACCAGATGAACCACCTGGCACTCTTTCTAGGTCAATTGGGTTTCTCGTCACTCCATAAGCTGAGTTTTCAGTTGAGCTTCCCATAGCAAATTCGTCCATGTTTGTTCTACCTAAAAATACAGCTCCTTCTTTTTTAAGTTTTTCTATAACAGTGGCATCATAAGTTGAAACGTAACCTTCAAGAATTTTTGAACCAGAAGATGCTTTCCTTCCCTCAATCATTGTATTGTCTTTTATTGAAAAAGGAATTCCTGTTAGGGTTGTAGCTTTACCTGATTTTATTATCTCATCTGCCCGCTTTGCCTGCTCTAAGACATCAGAGAAAACTTCTAGATATGCGTGAATCTCTCCGTCTGTTTTTTTTATGTTTTCAAGATAAACAGACGCCAATTCAACAGCTGTATATTTTCCATCCGTCAAATCTTTATGTGCCTTTTCAATTGTTAAATTCTTTGTATCAATCATGTTGTTTACAGTATTTTTTTCACCTTCAAAAAACCATCTTTTGATTCTGGCATATCTGCAATAAGGACATCAGTAAATTGACCTGTTTTATTTAAAACAACGTCTTCTCTCATTACGTTCCTCACAGTTCCGGCTTTTTTGGTATCATCACCCCGACTTGACACTTCTTGTATCTGAGCAACATAACTCAAAATAGGATCAATCTCTTTCAAAAGACGAGCTTTCTCTTCTTCATCAAGCTTTATCCTCGCGAGTTTGGCTAGTTTTTCTATGTCTTTAATCTCAAGCATAGAGATAATATAACATATTTAAATAGAATATTGAATGTAGAATTTAGAAGATTATAAGTCTAGAGTAAGCTCTTAAAGTCATCTTCACCCAGTATTTTTACCCCAAGTTTTTTTGCTTTTTCAAGCTTAGACCCAGCATTTTCACCAGCAACTAAATATGATGTCTTTGAAGAAACTGATTCAGATATATCACCCCCAAGTGCACGAATTTTTGCTTTTGCCTCATCACGAGACATGGAAGCTAATGTTCCAGTAATAACAAAAGACTTTCCCGCCAATTTTCCACCCTCTCTTTCACCGAGGCTTCGCCTTGGTAAAATTTTTATGTGTTGTAATATACTATCAACAAGTTCAGAGTTTTCTTTGTTAGAGAACCAATCAAATACTGACTTCCCTACTACATCCCCTACTCCGTTTATTTTTTCAAGCTCTTCAATTTTAGCTTTTCTTAATTTATCGATATTCTCAAAATGATTTTCTAGATCAATAGCTGTCTCCTCCCCAACTTGAGGAATTGAAAGTGCGACAATAAATCTTGCAAGTGTAATTTCTCTAGACTTATCAATGGATGAAAGTAAATTATCAACTGATTTTTCCGCAAACCTCGGTAGATTTAATAAATCACCCTTCTTAAGAGTAAACAGGTCGTCAAACGAGGAGACCAGGTTATTTTCTAAAAGTGCGTCGAGAATTCGCGGTCCACAACCATCAATATTAAATGCTTTCTTAGAGACAAAATAGTAAAACTTTCTTTTCTGCTGAGCAAAAGAATCTTTATTTATGCATCTCCAAGCTGCTTGACCCGGGACCCTTTCAATACTTCCGTCACCACCACAAGCTTCAATTTTTTTAGGAAATACAAACTCTTTTTCTTTACCTGATCGCATTTCTTTTATGACAGATACAATCTCAGGAATAACATCTCCGGCTTTTTGTAAAACAACTGTATCACCAATTCTTACATCTAATCTTTTTATTTCATCTTCATTGTGGAGCGTTGCACGTGACACTGTTGAACCAGCTACCAAAACTGGACGTAACTTAGCAACAGGTGTTATAACCCCTGTCCTTCCTACTTGAAACAAAATATCTTCTATTACCGTAGTTACTTGTTCCGCAGGAAATTTATAAGCAATCCCCCATCTTGGGGATTTACCAGTATAGCCAAGAGACTCCTGAATTTTCTTAGAATTTATTTTTATAACAATCCCATCGAGACCATAATCTAAATTCTCTTTTCCTTTTGCCCATTTTTTGTAAAAAGTTTCTACTCCTTCTAAATTATCAAAGACAGACCAATTTTCGTTAACCTTAAATCCGAATTTGTGTAAATACTCTAATTCACTACTCTGTGTCTTTGGAAAATCTTTACTTAGACTATCGATATCGTAGATGAAGGAATTGAGTTTTCTTGCTCCGGCTATTTTAGGGTCAAGCTGTCTTATAGAACCCGCAGCTGCATTTCTTGTGTTTGCAAAAAGTGTCTCTCCATCTTTTTGCCTGCTCATGTTTATTTTTTCTAATTCTTTCCTTGAAAGCCAACATTCTCCGACAACAATTAAATCAAGTTTTTCATCCAAAACTAATGGAACACTCTTTATTGTCTTTATATTTTGGGTCACATCTTCGCCAATCTCACCGTCTCCCCTTGTTGCACCCTGAACCAGAACTCCATCTCTGTAAGTTAAGATAATTTTAAGCCCATCTATTTTTAACTCACAGCAATACTCAATTTTTTCATTCTGGAGACTGGTATCCTTATTGACCATCCGCCTTACTTTATCAACCCATTTCTTTAGCTCGTCAAAACTAAAACAATCGTCAAAAGACCACTGCAATACTTCATGTTTAACTTTTTTAAACTCATCTAGGGGTTTATCACCGACTCTTTGTGACGGACTTACTGGAGACTTAATTTCCGGATACTTTTCCTCAATTTCGATAAGCTCTCGCATCAGAGAATCATAGGCTTCATCAGAGATAACAGGTAAATCCCGAACATGATATAAATAACGATTTTCATCAATCGTTTTTATCAATTTTTCATATCTATCTTTAACCTCTTTAGGAATATTCATATTAGTATGTCTGCAAAATACCTCTCTCTAGTCTTCTCTCTCCAATTTCAGCATTATGTCCTAACGTACTTAGTGTTGTAGATATATCTGCCCCATCAAATACTTTTGTTATTGAAAAATTAGCTTGAGGAGTGGTACCGAGCGATTCTTGAATCTCGCTAAACTCAAATATACCACTTGAAGTATAAGTGTTTTGACCAGATTCAAAAGGTGTTTTTAACAAAAATATCGCTGGTCTTTTTCCACAAATTATCGGCGTCTCATTATCAACATAATTTGTTCCAGTACATCCCGTCCCAATACAAGTTGGAAAAGCAGAATATCTAATGTCCCAATAAAGAGCACACTCTCTAGCACTATCCGCCGCATAAAAAGCGACTTGAGAATCTCTTGAAGCTGTAGATAATTGTAATTCTTTTAGAGAAATATTAAATATAGAAAGACCAATAGAAAGTAAAATACTTGCTGTCAATACAGCAAAAAGAAGTGCAAAGCCTTTTTCCCCATTATTTTTTGTTAGATTGGTTTTTGAGTATTTCATATAATTAAAGTGTAGGTGGGGTTCCACCATCTCCTAAGTTGTATATATATGTCTTTACTGTGACACTATTTTCATCTGGATTCGTACCATTCCAATAAACCTTAACAGTTATAAGCACTTCGTCTTTTGCGGCATCTCTTCTGATGTTCACTTCTCTCTTGAATTTTGATTTATCGCCCAGTGCTGGATTGTGAGTGTAATAAACAAAAACATCACCAGACTTATGAATATAAAGATCTGTAGTTCCTGCGCCACCAACGCCTCCACTTATCGTATCGACTGAACAGACTTTACTTATCTTACTTGTCAATCCATCTATCTGCACACAGTCATCCAAACCACCGAGCCATGAAACGGCCTGTCCATTCAATGATTTCACTACATTTGAATCTCTTTTATTTATTATAAACTCAATAGCATCTTGAGCTAAGTATGATGCGATCATTTGATCTTTTGAATAAATTGATGCAGAAAGTCCTTTTTGTGCAATAGTAAGAGGACCAACCACAGCAACCATGAGAATTGAAATAGCAACAAGCGCCTCTACAAGTGTGAACCCAGATAATTTATTTTCAATTTTATTGATAATTTTTATCATAGTTGTTTTTGAGTTCTCTGTGACACCGTGGTTTGTAGACTAAAATTTGTCTTGGAACTTTCTTTTGTCCCAGATTCACCCTCAACCGTAATAAGTACTCTTGATTGGCTTAGTGAATCTTTATTACCGATGATATAAAATTTCATATTGTTTATTTTTACTGTGTTCTCTGGAGCTGTTAGATTTTCCCAAACAAAGCTAGTGCCTTCATATCCCCTCTGAATGTTTCCATCAGAATTATCTTTATTAAATCTATACCAAATCTTTTTATTTTTTTGGTCAGAAAAATAACTTATAACCGTACTACCATCTGAGGTGCATTCGACATCCTCCAAAGGAGAAAGTTCATTATTACAATTGTAATCTTTTCCCATTCTCATATCCTTTGAGATACTCTCGAGAGCAAAACTAACGTTGTTTATGACACTTTTCATTGATTGAGCTTTTCTGTTTGCATCAATAATAGAATAAAGGGCTCCAACTGCAGCAGTAACAACAATCATAAAAACCGCAACAGCTACAAGTAGCTCAACCAGAGTGAATCCTTTTTGTCTTTGATTATTTCTATTCCACATATATTTGTCCGGTACTTCTGATTATAATACTTTTAGTGTTACCATTTTCTGAAGCAACTATGATTTTAGCATAAGGATGATTCGTTGCACTACCGTTCACTTTTATAAGCGCGTCTGGATTAGGTCTTACAAAGGTTATGTCCAGTGAATCTAAATCACAATTTGACTCATCACAAAGAGATTTAATATAATTACTATTTTTTATAATGAAATTATCAACACATTCAGAATCATCATTTGGACAAGTAAAACTAATGTTATCAAATATTCCATTCGTGCTTGGAAAAGGATTGTCTGCAAAAAGAACAAAATTTTTATTGAAACTTTTATTAAATGAAATACCGTAACTTCTAAAACCCGCGCCCTCCGCAAACTCTTTTACGTTAATTCCATATGTTTGCGCCTGTCTAGCTGTTAAAGCAATATCATGAGCAAGGTTATTTAAAAATATTGTGTTATTAAAATTTTGTTGATTGTAAAGAACGATTCCCGTCATTATTGAAAAAATAGTTAATGTAACAAGAAGCTCCACGAGAGTGAACCCAGATAATATCTTTTTATTTTTTAAATTCTTATCAGACATTTTTAATAATCTCAATTAAAACCCCAGACTGAATCACATCAAAATGTAAGAAAAACTCAATAAGTAAACCGAGGATGATAAATGGAGCAAACGGTATTTCGCTCTTCATTGTAAACTGTCCATGAAATATTTTCAACTTCTGAAAAAGAATCAAAACTAGACTTACCACTGCACCAATCCAAAACGCGAGGACTATAGCGGAAATACCAAACGTCATCCCAAGAAACCAGCCAACTCCAAGGGCAAGTTTTGCATCCCCAAAACCCATAAGACGTCCCGAAGAGAAAAACCAAAACAAGAAAAAGAAAATGAACAAGACCGGCCCCGCAATAAGAGATAAAAGAAAATGTGTTCCAAAAACACCAGATAAAAAAGATTGATAGATTAAAAGTGCCAACGATAAACCCGCAAAAGTAAAGACAAAGCTGTCTGGAATTATTTTATGCTTCAAATCATATACAGATATTGCAACAACTAAAGACATAATGGCCAAAGTCAAAATAAAAGTGATATTAATAGTTTGAATTTTCCAAAATGTCAGAGCAAATAGAATACCAGTAATAAATTCAATAAACGGATATTGTACTGAAATTTTAGATTGGCAATATCGACACTTCCCCCATAAAAAAACATAGCTAAGCAAAGGAATTAAATCAAACCATTTCAAATGAGTACCACATGAAAAACATTTTGATTTGCCATTTACAAAAGAAAGCCCTGTATTAAATCTTAAAACCAAGACATTTAAAAAACTACCAATGATAGTACCGAAAACAAAAAGTATTATATAAAACAAGTAATTCACTTTGTAATTATAACATTTTATGGACGCAAATCGTAGATAAGTGGATCTGAGGCGGCGTTTACACTCAATCCTACTGGTGAAGTTAAGCACGAAGTTTGTGTTGTCGAGTCATAGCCCTTTCTTGAATCAAGAGCTGCGGTTTTTAATTCAAGCTTAGTCCATAAGTGATACGACACACACCTAGCAGAGGTAGTTTTAATTGAAAAATAATTATATATCTCACCACTTGTTGGAGCTTTTGGTTCCGCCGACAAATATCCTACTAAGGTCGAGCTTGCATTTTCTGACCCAACTGGCCAAATTTTCTCCGGATACTTTCCATTCTTATTATAAAAGTACTCAAGTGCTAATTGTATCTCGTGAACATCAGCAACTCTTTTTTGGTCTCTTGATTTTGCCCTTATTTGAGTGAGAGATGCATATGCAATTGTTGTGAGAATAGCAATAATACCTATGACCACTATAACTTCAACAAGAGTAAACCCCGACACCAACTTTGACATTGTTTTTGTATTGCGTCGCGTTAGAGGAAATGAACAAAAATTGTTTTTCATAAAATAATTATTTATTTGAATCGAATAAACACAAAAGCAATGATGTCAAAGTTGGTGTGGGGGTAAATCCATTAATAGAAACTTTTTTCATAAGGTAATTATACAATTTTATTAGACAAAACAAAACCCCGCGAGCGCGGGGTTTTGCTTTGTTTAATAGAGACAATTCAACAATTAATTACACTTATATGGAGTAGTAACAGTTGTTGTTCCCAAAGAGGAATAACCTGTACTATCAACACACCAATTACCAGTAGTCTTAAGAGCTGCACTCATAGCCCAAGTACCTGCATCTGCATAACAGCTAACACCGGTAGTTATATTAGTAAGAGCAGTCTTCATGGCTAATGTCCCTGTAGCGGCTGTACATAAATTTAAATAACCCGAAGAACCATTTCCATCATAATATAATTCTGCTTGAGCTCTTGTGTTTGCTAACTGAGTCTTAATTGAAGCATCAGCACCTTTACTTCTTGCTGAGTTCAATGACGCTAAGACAACTGATGATAGGATACCAATGATGGCGATGACCACCAAAAGCTCAATCAATGTAAAACCTTTTTTATTCATATATGTTTTTAATTTTTATCGATAAAAATCAATTATTCTAATAATTCACTTGCGTTTTTTATTTCTTGCTTGCTCAGGGCAATAGTTTAAAAAACATTTGCTTCGCGCGAAGCTCAAGCTTGTCCCTATATTATACACCTTTTTAAAACAAAAGTGTAAAAAACAATCATGTGGATAACTTTTGCGACTATGTTTAGCGATTAAAATATGGTTTTCATTATTTTTTGTCTTTACAGGACGGTTTTTCGACGAAGCAATTTATCTTTTCTCCAACTTAAAGTGAAAATATTCAATTTTAAAACATTACGGAAGGAAATTTCTAGCAAGAAATTTCCTGAGTATAGAAGAAACACCGCGGTCGGCGGTGTTTCTATCGTGTTTTTAAATTGAATGTCCGAACGACTCTTATATTCCTGACGAAATATTGTATATAGGTATAAGAACCGCAGCTAAAAGGAAAGCAACACCAAGACCCAAGAGGACAATCATGGCTGGTTCAATTAAACCAACAATACCATCAATAGCGTTCGTGACCTCTCTTCTATAGAAGTTAGCCAAAGTCTTTAAAATATTTCCAAGCTGTCCAGTCTCTTCCCCAATCTTAACCATCTGTACGAAAATTCCAGGAATCTGCTGATGTTTTGCTAGTGCATCTGAAACCGAACTACCAGCCTTTACATCTTCCACTGACTTTTCTATAACTTTTCTATACACTTCATTATCAACAACATCAGAAGTTAATTCAAGACCTCTCACAACTGGAATACCAGACATAAGCATTGTGTTCATGTTGTCAGCAATTCTTGAAAGATAAAGTTTATTAAAGAGAACTTCAACAAACGGAGTGGTAATCTTCATATCATCAAGTGCAAACTTCCCTCGTTCTGTTCTAACGTATCTGACCAAAAAGAATCCACCAATAACAAGTGCTGCAAGCAAAAATATTCCGTAGTTAACAAAGAAACTACTTATAGCCATAACTACTTTTGTATAAATTGGTACTGCTTGTCCAGACTCAACTAAAATAATACTAATCTTCGGTATAACCACAGTAAGCATCAACACCATAACAGCAACGAAAGTGAAAATAACGAAAGACGGATAAATAAGAGCGGTCTTAACCTTGGAAGTCACTTCATATGTTCTATCTAGATAATCAGCAAGGTAAATGAAAGTTTGATCCAATTTACCTGACTCCTCACCAGATTTAACCATATTAATATAAAATGCTGTGAAAACTTTTGGGTGTTTTGCTAAAGCACTTGATATTGTACTACCCGCTTGAAGATCATCTACAACTTCTTTTAGTTTATTTCTGAGAGATGGATTGTCTGACTGCATCGATAAAAGTTGGAAGACACGCAAAGCAGAAACCTGAGCTTCAAAGAGGGTCGCCATCTGTCTTGAAAGAATAACAACATCTTTGTTTGAAACGCTATCGAAGAAAGAGATATTCTTTTCCAAGAATGACCCTTGATCTGCTGGTTTTATGGATACAATAGAAAGCCCTCTTTTTTGTAAAGAGTTTATAGCTACTTCTATATTTATAGCATCTATAGTACCTGTATTTTGACTGCCAGACGCATCTATTGTTTTATATTTAAATGTCATTTGTTTTTATAAAAGCCTCTGTAATGTATTTGGATCGTATGAGTACATATATGCATTTTCAACTGTAATTTCCCCTCGTGACACGAGCTCAGCTAAGTATCTATTCATATCCATCATTCCATCTTTTGAGCTGGTTTCAATTACTGAATTCAATTCGTGAATTCTATTTTCTCTTATTAAGTTTGCGACTGCATTATTGTTTATAAGCAATTCAAAAGCAGGAATAAGCCCACCAGAAATTCTTGGAATAAGTCTCTGAGAAAAAATACCAGTCAAACTTCCTGCGAGCTGAACTCTAATCTGGTCTTGCTGTTCTGCAGGGAAAGAGTCGATAATTCTTGAAATTGTTTGCGCTGCACTATTTGTATGTAGTGTTGAGAAAACCAAGTGCCCTGTCTCAGCCGCTGTGACCGCGGTCGATATGGTTTCTGTTCCTCTCATCTCACCAATCAAAGCAACGTCAACATCTTGTCTAAACATGGACTGCAAACCAGAAACGAAATCTTTTGTATCCATTCTGACTTCTCTTTGGTCTATAATAGATTTCTTCTGTTCGTAAATATACTCAATCGGGTCTTCAATTGTAATAATATGTTCAGGCCTTGTCGCATTAATATATTCTATCATTGCAGCAAGAGTTGTGGATTTTCCATGCCCTACTGGACCAACAACAAGGAAAAAACCCTGTGGTTTTTCTGCAAACATTTTTAAAACATCTGGAAGGTTTAATTCTTCAAAACTTCTAATCTGTGCCGGAATAAGACGAAGAGCAACACTAGCTATTCCCTTCTGCATATATGCATTACCTCGAAATCTAGTTCCATTTTTATAATCATAAGAAAAATCCACCTCACCATTATCCTTGAAAAGTTTCTTATTTTCTTCATTCAATAACTCATTTAAAAATCCATCGGTATTTTCTTTTTTAAGAACTTCTTTTTTGACAAGTGGAATAAGAAAACCAGAGACTCTAATCGTAGGATTTCGCCCTTCAGAAAGATGCAGGTCTGATCCCCCCTCTTGAATAACTATATCTAAAAGCTCAGTTAAATTTTCTTTGTATGACATTTATTTTGAATTATTTTTATTATATATATCTGTCACTTCTTCAACAACTTCGGAAGGAATAGTTGTTGCCTTCACAATGTATCCGTGAATCCCGAGTTCTTTTGCTCTATTGATATCTGAAAGTAATCCTTGATTGGTAAGCATTATATAGACAGCGTTTGGTGCAAGTTTTTCCTTTCTTATATTCTCAAGCATTGCGAAACCGTCCATTGTTGGCATTATCAAATCCATAACTACGATATCTGGGTTAAGGCCATTTCTAAGCGAATCAATTGCTTCAGCACCGCTTGTTGCAACAGATGCCTCAAAACCGTTTTTCTCAAATTTCATGAAATACATGTTGAGTAAAAACTTATCGTCGTCCACTATTAGAATTTTCTTTTTGTTTTCTTTCATATCTTTATTATACAACTTTTTTTAAAAAGGTTATAGGAAAAAACTAATTCCCAAGACTATTTATTTCCTCAAACGGTATCAACCCCTGCATCGCTTTTATTATAGCGTCCTCTTTCATGGTTATCATTCCCTGTCTTCTTGCTACATCATAAACCTGTGACTCTACTGGGTTTTTTAGGACAACTTGTTCAATCTCTTTGTTCATAGAGAACATTTCATAAACTGCGACTCTCCCTTTAGTACCACTTGGGCACTGTTTGGTGGGTTCGATTGAATACATCTCAGAGGCTTGAGGAAGTTCTTTTCTAAACTGCTCCGGCAAATCCTGGAATTTCTTATCTATCATTTCTTTAATACTACCCTCTATTGGAATCTTCTTTCCCGTTCCAGCACAAAGTTTTCTCACAAGTCTTTGACCCATTGTTAAGACAAGTGTGGGGGGAATAAGATAAGGATCAACTCCCATATCAATAAGTCGGGGTATTACACCAGCTGCTGTGTTTGTGTGAATTGTTGAAAGAACAAGGTGACCAGTAAGAGCTGCTTGAACCGCAAGTTGAGCAGTTTCTTTATCTCTAATCTCCCCCACCATTATAATGTTTGGATCTTGTCTAAGTGTGGTTCGAAGTCCTGATGCAAAAGTATATCCAATCTCAGGAAAAACTTGAGACTGGTTAATCCCCTCAATACTGTATTCTATTGGGTCCTCAAGACTCAAAACATTTTTTCCTTCAATATTCAATTCGTTCAGCATTGCATAAAGAGTTGTTGTCTTTCCCGAACCTGTAGGACCAGAAATAAGAATAAGTCCATAGGGCTTTTTCATGGCTTCTCTAACCATCTCTATATGTCTTGTCGTCATGTCCATCTCTTCGAGCGGTCTAACACCTCTTTCTTGGTCAAGAATTCTCATCACAACCTTCTCGCCATAATATGCGGGAAAAGTAGAAACACGAAAGTCTATCTTTCTTCCATCAATCTTTGCAGAAAATCTTTCATCTTGAGGCTTCCTCTTCTCATCAAGACGCATGTTCGAAAGTATCTTTATACGAGCAACCACAGCCTGATGAACTTCAGGAGGTAGAATGAGACTTGTGTGTAGTTCTCCATCAACCCTAAATCTAACTCTGACTTTATCTCTAAGCCTTTCAATGTGAATATCTGAAGCATTACCCTCAATAGCATACCTCAAGATAGTTGCAACAATCTTTGTGACCGGTGCATCTTCAATTATTCTCGTTTCAATTTTGTCGCTCCCTCCTCTTTTGTCTAGGAGTTCCACGCCTTCCAAATCTTCAGATAGCTCTGATTCAAGTTCAGTAAGTGCTTTTGTAACTTCTCCAGATAAACCTTTATAACTTTCTATAATTTTTTTATAATCCTTATGTGAAATAAGAAAAATCTTATAAGGCATGTTGAGCTTCCCTGCTATAAAAGTAAGAGCATCTCTCGACTCAATATTTTCTGGTTCAACAATACCAACCTCAAGAACTCCGTCTTTTGTAGAAAGCGGTACAAAACCATAATGTGTCGCAGCATCTTCAGAAATGTATTTTAAAATTGAAAAAGGAATATTAACTTCTCCCAAATTAAATGTTGGGATATTATAATAACCACCTTTTGCATCAAGGACAGCTTCGGCTGGAACATTCATATCTTCCTCTAGAACTGACTCAACACTTCTGCCTGAGACTGAAGATATTTTTTCTACTTTTTGAATGTCACCGGTCTTGATTATTCCCTTTTCTACTAATACATCAAGTATTCCCATATATTTTATCTAGTTGTTGTAGAGACTGAAGAAAGCTCTGAAGCGCTTACTGGAGCAAAAGGATTATCTCTACTTACAGACTGAGGTATAAGTACAACACTGTTGTCATTTAGGAGAACAAAACCTTGGTTTGTGAAAATAGCATCATTGAGTTTAACTTCTGACATCTTATTAAGTAATGTTAACACATATTTTGCCTCACCAATTTCAGCAACACCATTTTGCTTAACAAGAGATTGGGTATCAGTAGTTGTACCCTTACCAAAATAACTGATGATAAATATCAAAATTATTACTACTACTATTCCTGCTAAGATTTTTGATAAATTACTCATATTTTCATTATTTTAACCAATAAGTATTCAAGCTAAACGAAAATTCATAAAAACCAGTATCCGTTGAATTAAAACTAATGTCTGTAACATCCACCAATCTAAGGTTTGACTCTAGATCGTTCAAAAAAGTTAGGAAATTATCATAACTTGAAACCACATTAAACCGTAAGGATACTGTTCCGTAAGGTGAGCTGTCTGGACCAATCTCGGTGGTCTTTTTTGCGTTACCGCCGATTGAAATATTTTTTATCGATAGAGATCTCTTTTCCGCAATATTACTTACCTCAAGAATCAGTTTAACATTATCAATATTATCTGGTAGAAATTTCTGTAACTTATCTTGGTCTGTCGTTATAATACTATTTTTCTTGGCAACAAGTGCATCTCTTTGTGCTGTTACTTTATTTGAATTTTGTGCAGTTGAATCATACTGATCCTTTTCTATTTGGAGTTGCTTAATACCATAAGTAGTATAGTCAGACTCAACAAAATCAGAACGTCCTTTATAGTTTGGATCTACATATCCAAAAAATAATCCGGCAGAAGCTATGAGAAATATAATTGGTGCTAATAAATTCATTTTATTGTTGAATATTATTTATATACGCAATAAAACCTGGTATAACATAAGCTGAAAAACTAAAGGAAACCTGCCCGTCTTGAGTAATATTTAAATCGGAGAAATTTGTTTCTCTAACAACATCCCTATACTCCACTTTGCCGAACTCATCTGCTTGAAGCGCAATTGTCTTAAAATCTCTTGCTACTCCAGACATTTCTACCTTTACCACATCGCTTCCATCTGCAGCTTTACCCGCTGCATAGAATTTGAAGTTTTTAAATCTAACACTTCTTAGTGTCCTCTGTTCAAGAAAATTAAATATAGGAGACACAACAATATGTTTATCTAAAAGATTCTGGCCAACTTTTATTCTTGAGTCTAATCTTAAAATACTCTCTATTGTTTCTGTTTCAAAAGCACTTTTATTCTTTGAGATTGTTTCTTTGTCTAGCTTAATAGCATTAATCATACTCGATTTAGTCAAAGTTACCCACGCCATGAGCGCAAGACTTACAAGAAATACTATTATCGAGACGACTAGAAAGAGACTTATTCCAGAACCTGAGATTCTTGAATCATCTACAATAGGTTTTTTTGGTATAAAAGATGTTTGAATATTATTATCCATTCTGTTTTATATTATACATCAAACTACAATTAAATAACACAACAAAATACTGTGGATTAGAATTCTTGTAACTTCCTTATCGCCAACCCCATCGCGACAGCAAAAACTGGACCTGCCTCTTTTAAAACAGTCTCTAGAAATGCTGGATATTCTACTTTAGAAAATGGATCCGCAAGGAAGACCGGTGTATTAAAAGAAGTTTCTGCCTTTTCCTTTAGTCCTTTTAGCAAAGCACCTCCCCCAGTGAGAAACATCTTGCTAATTTTCTTACCGCTTGTCTTTTCATAATTAAATACGAACCTTCCTGCTTCAGAGAAAATATAATCAATGGTCAGAGAAGAAACATTTGAAAGAGAAACATCTTTATCAACAAGACCATTTTGTCTTTTAATTTTTTCCGCTTCAATAAAAGAAATATTTGTGGATTTCGAGATAGCAAGTGTAATATCTTGAGCCCCCCTGTTTATTATATGTGATGCTCTAAGAACTCCCCTTTCCACAACATAGACTTTCGTGGATCTCGCCCCGAAGTCTATTACCATCTGAGGAGAAAGCGATGGATCCATAATCGCTCGCACTGCACTAAAAACTTCAATATCTGAAAAACTAGACTC
Organism: uncultured Candidatus Saccharibacteria bacterium; assembly: GCA_964416925.1. Lineage (GTDB taxonomy): Bacteria > Patescibacteriota > Minisyncoccia > Phycocordibacterales > GWA1-40-21 > CAYQFQ01. Next base: position 1,964 of record CAYQFQ010000015.1, on the reverse strand, counting down.
TATTTCTGAAAGTCTTGCTAATTCTTTATTCTTGTTTATTGCATCATTATGAATAGCTACAAGCAAGACTTCAGTACCTGCTTCTGGTTCGACTTTCTTATCTCCCTTAAATTCTGAAACTAAAATTTCATTCTTGGGAATTATCCAATAATCAAGACTCACCTCAGACATAGGAACTGGAATATATCTTCTTGCTTCTATTGGTAACATGTCAGCAATCTGCTTTTCATTTTTTACAGGAAGCCTTATAAACTTGATAAGACTTGAACTAATAGGAATAGAAAGTCCAGAGTTCTTAGTCGTGGTATTCGACTCACGCAAAAGATCTTTCAAAGCTTCGGCAAGCTTCTCTGTTCCAAGAATTGTAGATCTACCAATATCAGTGGTTGCATAAGGTCCGAGGGATAACTCACCATATGTTTCAAGAATAGCTTTACCATTTTTCTTTTTGAGTTGAACAACTTTTATAGAAGATGACCCAACATCAACACCAAGCACACTAGTGCTTTTACTTCCCACAAAAGAATTGAAGATGTCTTTAAAACTAAATGCCATGATTTCTATAAACTTAGTTAATATTATATCATAATATAATAGAAAAATTCAAAATGAACATGCTTAAAAAAATGTTTGATTTTATTATCTCCATCATTTTACCTAAAAATAAGGAGACGGTTTTCCTTGAGTCATTATCCCCGTCTGATCTATTAGAGAAGATTACACCTGCCAGAAATATGGAAAAAGATAGATTCTTGGCTATTTTTGACTACAAAGACCCATTAGCAAGGAAACTAATTTGGCAGATTAAATACAAAGCAAATCAAATCATATCTCATAATCTTGCGATATTACTCTACGATCTAATCTTAGAAGAAATATCAGACGAAACAACTTTCGTGAAGTATGAAAAGGTTCTGATTGTACCTATTCCCTGCTCTACCAAAAGACTAAGAGAAAAAGGTTTTAATCAAACAGAGATCTTGGTTGAAGAGATCCTCAAGACTGATGAAGGAAAACTATTTAAAACAGGGTGGGACATATTGATAAAAATAAAAGACACGCCACATCAGGTGAACGTAAAAAACAGGGAAAAAAGATTAAGAAATCTTGAAGGTTGTTTTACGACGGCAGAAAATTGCGATTTGAAAAAGACATGTGTAATAATTATTGACGACGTGATCACTACCGGTGCTACAATGTCTGAAGCGAGAAAAACTTTAAAATCTGCAGGAGCAAAGAAAGTGATATGTGTGGCAGTGGCACATTAATTCGAAGTATATTTATTATCCTATATCAATGACTGAATTTCATCTGCTATTTTTTCCGGAGACATTTTTGAAGAATCAAATGTGGGTAATGTTTTATCTTTGAATTCTTGATAGCCTTCATAACGTTTCTTCATATTTTCTTCTGTCTTCACAGAGATATTTGTCTTTTTCTCTAAAGCATCCTCAACTCTTTTATTAAACCTATCAAGTAACACATTATAAGGGGCTTCAATATTAACTTGGATAAAATTAAATTCATTCTTTTCTGCAATATCAGAAAATATCTTTACGTCCTTTTGGAGACCAACGTTCCCCTCAATAAGAACAGACAAGCTTTCTAAAACAGCTTGGGAAACAAGAGAAGAAAGAAGTCTGGTGATAATCCCCTTTCCAGAATACTTTTCGGCAGAATAATCTGATATGAACCATTTTATATTGTCTCCTGAGGCATGAAATAGCTCTGGATATTTTGAAATCAAAATCTTTGCCACCGAACTTTTACCAGAACACATTGGACCTTGAATTATAAGAATGAACCTTTTTGACATATTTTTATATTAACATTTATTAAAAACGCAGTCACTTAAATACAATTGATTTAATATCTAGAATTAATTACAAAAATGTGATAATCTCTAAGGCAAGGAGACGTGTCAGAGTGGTCTATCGTACTTCTTTGCTAAAGAAGTGGGGTTT
>CAYQFQ010000014.1:1426-20887 GCA_964416925.1 uncultured Candidatus Saccharibacteria bacterium | reverse complement strand
CCGGACTTGGTATTGAGGGTGATATTTTAGTGGCACCTTTTGATAGTGGTTTGGTCGCGGGATACCACTTTAATGAGTCTTCTGGAACATCAGTTTCTGATTTTAGTGGAAACGGATATATGGGAACACTTGTAGGTGTATCAGGTGGAAATGGTATAGCAAATAGAGAAACATTATTCATGTCTACATCAGGAATGATAAATAATGCATTGAGTTTTAATGGTTCTTCTGATTATGTAGATGCAGGTATAAACTCAGTTCCTGATACCGACGATCTTTCGATTGCTTTTTGGATGTATGTTGAAGGATTCGTCACTGATAATATGCAAATCATTAATAAGGATGATTCTTCTGGGACGCGTGGTTGGTACATCGATTTTTTAAACCAAGGTTCAGGAAATTTTATGAGGTTTGAGAATGATAACGGTGCTGCAGCTTGGGCTTTGTATAGCAATAGGTATTTTTCAACTGGTGGATGGTATCATATTGTCGCAACTCATAGCAGCACTGGAGGCATGACTCTTTATGTTAATGGTACTTTGGATAACTCCAACACAGGATCAGGTGTATCTAATCCTTCTGTCGGGAATTCATTAAAGTTTGGGAAAAGAGGAGACGGAGAATTTTATAATGGTAAATTAGACGACATCAGAATTTATAATAAAGTTTTGACCCAATCAGAAATTAATTCACTTGTGACTTCGGGTACTCGTGTGATTGACAGTTCAGGGAATGCTAACAATGGGACAGCTGTGCAAGACACGCAAGCCCTGTCTACTGCAGGAAAAATAAATAATGCTTTGAGTTTTAATGGAATAAGTGATTATGTTGATCTTGGTAATATAGATTTAACTGGTGATTTAACTCTTTCAACGTGGATAAAAACAACTGATCAAGATGGTGGAATGATTTTGGTAAAATCAGGTTCTCAGGCAGGAGAAGTCCAGTATGAGCAAACTATGGATTGGGATCCAACCGGTAAAATAGTCACTCGTATTAGAAATACCGGAGGTTCAATAAAATCACTAGAACCTGTTAATGATGGCGAATGGCACCATATTTTATCTACTTGTGCTGATTCAGTGGTCAGTCTGTATGTGGATGGGGTTTTACAGGGTACAGCAACTGCCGAAAGCGATTGGTGGTCAGGCAATACACTTTTAGGTATACGTGGTAACGATAGTAGTCTTTTTTATCAAGGCGATATAGATGATGTTCGTATTTATGATAGAGCCCTAACTCAACAAGAAGTGGCAACACTCTATTTCTTTGGTGGCGGAACGGAAGAAGAGGGTGGGCCAGTTGCAGAATAGACTTTTTAAAAACCCGCCTTGCTTTTTACTAAAAGCAAGGCGGGTTTTTTTGTATGAACTTCTCGCGTTAAAGTATTACACAAAAACTTTTCTTTTATGATATAATTTTATACAAATGTATCTTGAGAAAAACAAATTAAAAGAGTTTATCTTAGATTCTGGTCTTGTGACGAGAGTTGAATATGATAAAGCAGAAGCTGATTCAAGAAAAGACAAAACGCTTGAATCTGCAGAGAAACTTTTAGTTAGCGCGGGCAAGATAACTGAAGACGATCTTCGAAGAGCTAACGCTTATGTTTTTGGTATTCCGTTTGTAGACTTAAAGATGCAGAAAATCGATTTCTCCATTTTATCTTTAATTCCAGAACCTGTCGCAAGAAAAAACAATATTATTGCCTTCAAGAAGAATGACGACTCACTTGAGGTTGCAATGCTTGATACTCAAGATCTTGCTTCTATTGAATTCATAAAAAAGAAAGTCGGTTTGAAGATACTACCTAGGCTTACAGATTTAGAATCTATCAAGAGCGCTATCTTACAATACCAAAAAAGCTTGAAAGCTGAGTTTGGAGATATGATTCAGAAAGACGCTCTTGTTATTAAAGATTTTGGTAACAACGTCTCAATGGATGAATCTTCTGAAGATGCATTGAAAAAAATTGCTGAAGACCTTCCTGTTGTTAGAGTCGTGGAAACACTTCTTAAACACGCTATATTGCAAAATGCATCAGATATTCATATTGAATGTCTAGAAAATAGCGTCCTTATAAGATACAGGATAGACGGAATCCTTCACGACGCCATGATTTTACCTAAAAACTCCGCGACTGGTATCATCGCAAGAGTTAAGGTTTTGTCTAATCTTAAACTTGATGAAAAGAGATTACCTCAAGATGGAAGATTTAAGATTGATTTGAACGCTGAGAAAGTTTCTTTTAGAGTTTCTATTATCCCCACAAACTATGGAGAGAAAGCTGTTATGAGACTTCTTAGAGAAAATGTTGCAGGTTACACACTTGAGAGTATTGGTTTCCATGGAGAATCTCTTGAGGCGGTCTATGAAGCGACAAGACAAGCAAATGGAATGATCCTAACAACAGGTCCTACTGGTTCTGGTAAGACTACAACTTTGTATTCAATACTAGAAATTCTCAATACTCCAGACGTTAATATTTCTACCATAGAAGATCCTATTGAATATCAGGTGCAGAGAATTAATCAAACACAAGTTAAACCAGAAATCGGATTTTCTTTTGCAAATGGTTTAAGATCTCTCGTAAGACAAGACCCAGATATTATAATGGTGGGGGAGATTAGAGATAACGAGACAGCCGCCATTTCTGTAAACGCTGCATTAACTGGTCACTTAGTTCTATCAACTCTTCACACGAATAGTGCTGCGGGAGCAATACCTAGACTTATAGATATGAAAGTTGAACCGTTCTTGCTTGTTTCAACTCTAAGAATTATTTTAGCACAGAGGCTTGTGAGGAAACTTTGTAAGATCAAGGAAAAATATTATTTGTCAAAAGCCGAAATTACCACCCTTTCAAAGAGTGTGGATCTTGTGAGAGTGTTAAATTTTCTTAAGAAAGAAAAAGTTGTCGATTTAGAGGCTACTTGGGAAAAAATTCCTTTTTATAAACAGAAAGAGTCCGAAGAAGCTAAGGATGGATTTAAAGGAAGAATTGGGATACATGAAGTTTTGAAAGTTACCCCTGCGATTAAAGATATAATTATTAAAGGAGGAACTACGAATGAAATGGAAGAGCAAGCCAGAAAAGAAGGTATGATGCCTATGATTGAAGATGGTATTTTTAAAGCAGTTCAGGGTCTGACTACGCTTGAAGAGGTACTTCGCGTTGTTAGTGAATAGAGGAATTTTGACCGGTTATTTTTTTTGAAAAAAATGAAATACAAATTTAACGCGATAAAACAAAACGGTGAGAGATATTCAGGGGAGAGGGACTCTGTAAATAAATTTACTTTGTTTACGGAACTAAAGGCGGAAGGTGACACTCTTGTTCTTGCTACCGCTGAAGATAAAAAAAGTGGCTTATTGAGCTTAAACATCTCCATCTTTCTTGAGAGGGTTACTGACCAACAAAAAATCTTTTTCGCTAAGAACCTCGGTGCGATGCTTGAATCTGGGCTTGCTCTCGCAAGGGCTCTTGCGGTTCTTGAAAAACAAGTTGAAAGTAAAGGGTTTAAAGCGCTTGTCTCTTCTATGAATGATGATGTTAAAAAGGGAGAATCGCTTAGCGAATCATCTGCTAAACACCCGAATGTTTTTTCTAACCTTTTCGTCTCTATGGTTAAAGCTGGTGAAGAGGGTGGAAATCTTGCTGGATCATTAAAGATTGTGGGAGATCAAATGGACTCCTCCTATAAACTAAAAAAGAAGATTCAGGGCGCAATGATGTATCCTGCAGTTATTTTACTTTTGATGGTTGCGATTGGGGTTCTTATGATGATATATGTCGTGCCAAGTTTGAGTGCTACATTTAAGGATGTTGGAGTAGATCTTCCTCTACTTACCAGAATGATTGTCGCTGCGAGCGATTTTATCAAAAATAATATTTCAACGAGCTTTATTGTTATCATTGCTTTGATTGTTTTTGGTTACGCATTCTACAGAAGTAAAGTCGGGAAGAAATTCTTTGATTTGATATCAATTAAAATTCCTTTAGTTTCACCCATTGTAAAAGAGGTTAATTCTGCGAGAACTACAAGGACATTATCTTCACTCCTCTCATCTGGAGTCCCTTTTGCTGAAGCAATGCTTATAACCTCTGAGGTGGTACAAAATCATTATTTTAAAGAGGTACTTGATGGGGCAAGATTAGGGGTAGAGAAAGGGGAGCCCATGTCGAAGTTTTTTATTGAAAAATCTAATTTATATCCAGTTCTTGTAGGCGAAATGATGGCGGTTGGCGAGGAGACGGGAAATATATCCGGTATGCTTATGGAGACGGCAAAGTTCTATGAAGATTCCGTTGACCAAAAAACAAAAGATATGTCCACAATTATTGAGCCGTTTCTTATGGTTATTATTGGTGTTGCCGTGGGTATCTTCGCGTTCTCAATGATAACTCCAATCTATTCTATAATGGATAAAGTATGATCTTTTCTCACAAAACAAAACAAAAAAACGGGTTCTCTTTAATAGAAATCTTAATTTCTTTAGCTGTGCTCGCAACGATTTCTGGGATAGCTGTTTCTGTATTTAAAAATGTAAATGAAAAACAGGCATTGGATAAAAGTAGATTGTCAGTGCTCGCTATCTTAAATGAAGCCCGATCCGCATCTTTAGCATCAAAAGATTCGAGTGACCATGGCGTATATTTAGAAGAGGACAAAATCACAACGTTTACTGGGTCATCTTACGTTCAGTCCGATCCTAAAAATATTGCTTATTATTTTAATAGTTTAGTAAAAATATCCTCTCCTGTACCGAAGACACTAGTTTTTAAAAAGACTACGGGTGTATTATTAGACAGTTCAGCACAGACAATTAGCTTGTCATTGAGAAATAAGGCCGAGGAGAATCTATCCATATCAGTTTTTCTAACAGGGCTTGTTCAAAAAAATGCGCAATAGAAATTTACAGAAAGGTATTGGTTTGGTTGAAATAGTAGTTGCGGTATTTATTTTGACTATTGTTTTAAGTGTGCTTATTACTGTAAATAATTTATATATTAAGTCTTCAAGTTCAAATATAAAATCAAGTAAGGCTGCATATCTCGCAAGCGAGGGTATAGAGGCTATTAAGACGATTAGGGACTCTGGTTGGGTTAACATTAGTGCAATATCCACAAGTACAAACCATTATCTTTATTTCGATAATTTAACCTCAAGATGGACCGCCACGAATACTGTTGAGATAATACCAAATGATTTTTTTAGAAGGTTTGTAACTACTGATGTGTATAGGGACTCACAGGGAGATATTTCAAGTTTGGGGACGTTTGATCCATATACAAAGAAAATAGAAGTTTATATATCATGGGAAAACACTTTAGGACAGGGTATAGAGAAAAAGATAACAACCTACGTGAGTAATATTTTTGAATAAAGTATGAATAGGAGAAATAATAAAATTAAAGCGTTCTCTCTTGTTGAGATGATTGTATATCTGGCTCTTATGACTATGATCTCTCTTGTGATTGTTCAATCGATTGTTACGGTTATTAGATCCAACAAAGAATCTTTTAATAATAACTTGATTGAAAATTCAGCCGTTTCAGTTCTTGAAAGAATTAAAAGGGAAGCGGGAAGAGCCACATCTATAGATCTTGTTAATAGTAATTTGCAATCTGGTGTTTTGCAGATGATAGTGGCATTAGAAGATGACAGTACCTCGACGGTTAAATTTATTCTTCAGGGTGGCGTTGTAAATATATATGAATCAGGAGTTTTGTCTGGACCACTTAGTATGTCTGGCGCAGAAGTTAGTGCTTTGAAATTTAACGATATTAAGAATGCAAAATCCGAAGCATTAAGAACGGTACTCACAATAAAAAGTGGTTTGAAAACTGAGACTTTTTATTCTACGGAAATTTTAAGAGGCTCGTATTAACTCTACAATGAAAAGATTGTTAAATAAAAAAAGGGGACAAGTAATGCTTATAACAACGATTTTTTTTATGTCGTTTTCATTGATAATTACGGCTGGACTTATTTCGCCAATCGTTTCTCAACTAAAAGTCTCAAGTAATCTCTGGAAATCAACAGAAAGTTTTTATATTGCTGAAGCGGGGGTAGAGGATGTTACATACCGTGTAAAAAATGGAATAGAGTATATGGATAGGGACCCACTAACAATTGATAATATATCAGCGGAAGTTTCTGTTCTAGAAACACTGGACGGTATGACAATTACTTCAGTTGGTGTTTCTGGTGGCTCTGAAAAGCGGGTAGAAACAAAAGTTGTAGAAGGCGAGGGCGTGTCGTTTTCGTATGGAATTCAAACTGGTAATGGAGGTTTCATTATGAACGGTGGGACAGTTGAGGGAAATGTTTATTCGAATGGCGAGATTGTGGCTTGTGGGTGGTGTAAAATTACAGGTACAGCTATTTCAGCAAATGGGTCAACTGAGTTTGCTGACCAAATAAATGACAGTCCAGCATCTCCACCAAATTATTTGTCCTTTGCTAAAACAACAAATACCCAAGATATAGCTCAAAGTTTTAAAATATCTACAACGACAGTAGTAAATACAGCTGAAATTTATATAAAAAAAATCGGTAGCCCATCCAGTGCTGTCCTTAAGTTAGTAAAAGATTCTAGTGGTAAGCCTAGTCAGTCGTCACAAGATGTTTTAACGACCGGTACTATTAATTCTTCATCTATATCTACAAATCCTAGTTGGCTCACTGTGCCGTTTACTTCAAATCCGACTTTAAATATTAATACTACCTACTGGTTAGTAATAGACGCCTCAGTCAACTCTACAAATTATTATTCAATTGGCGCAAATTTAGATAATTCTTATGCTACGGGGACTTCAAAAATAGGGAATTTATCTAGCAGTGCAACATGGAGTAATACGGGCTATGATTATTATTTTAAAATCTATCTTGGTGGAGTTTATGGGAAAATTTCAGGCAAAAATCAAAATAATCAATTTAACGTTGGTGTAAATGGAATAGGAGATGCATTTGCCCATACAATAAATTATGTTGAAGTTGCAGGAAACCTGAAATGCAAAAATGGTGCAGGAAACAATAAAAGTTGTGATACAAATTTTTCTGATCCAGTGAGGACCCCATATCCTGTTTCTGATGCGAATATTGACGATTGGAAAGCTGAAGCACTTGCCGGTGGAGTAATAAATGGTAATTATTCTTTATCTGGTTCTTCTGTCGCATCGCTTGGTCCAAAGAAAGTTGTTGGAAATTTAAGTATTACTAATAGTGCTAAACTCACAGTTACTGGTACCCTTTGGGTGACAGGTAATATTACTTTTGGGGGAAGCGCAAAGATGTTACTTTCGCCGTCGTTTGGTAATAAAAGCGGAGTAATTGTTTCAGACGGTAGAATAACTATACCGGACGGTACTTCTGCAAGTGGTTCCGGAATATCTGGAAGCTATATTATTTTGGTATCAAATAGTACTTGTGACAATACGAATTGCGGAGGGAATTATGCTATTAATGTCAGCGGAACTGGTGGGGCAGTAGTGCTGAATGCTCAAAAAGGAACTATATATTTTAATGATGGTACGGCGAATGAAATAACTGCCAATAAAATCATAATGAATGGTGGTACTATCACGTATCAAAGTGGTTTAATAAATCCTGCTTTTACAAGTGGCCCGTCGGGATCATTTAATATATCAAGCTGGAGGGAAATAGAATAAATATAAAGCGTTAATTTGATTGTTAGGTGGTATTGTTAAAATGCGTACCTGCGTGCAATAAAAACTATTTTAGTTTATAATTCAATTAATTATGAATAAACTTGAAGAAAAAAGCTTAACAATAAACATAACCGCCGGTTCGATTATGAAGGCAGTATTGGTTATCTTGGGTGTTATTTTCCTATTCTATATAAAGGACATTGTTCTTGTTGTCTTAACTGCTGTTGTACTTGCATCAGCAATCGAGCCTTTTATTTTGTGGTGCGGTAAATTTAAAATAAACAGACTAATCTCAGTAATTGTGTCATATGTGGGTTTGTTCATTATTTTTGCCGGTCTGTTTTATTTATTCATTCCATCACTTTTAGAAGACGCTTCTAATCTACTTTCCTCTGTTCCTAAACAGCTTGATTCTCTTGATCTTTGGAATCCTCTCGGTATATCTTCAGAAAAGATTCTAACTTCACAAAAGGTGGTTGAAGGTTTGTCTAATACTGTTGCTTCTCCAGCATTACTTTCAGTTGATACAATTAGTGCCGGTGATTCTGTGGTTAAGTCAGGTTCCGGACTTAGTTCTTTAGTTAGTAATATAAAATCTTTGCTTTCAGGTTTTTCTGTCGGATTTGTGAGTTCAGTAAGCAAAGTGTTTGGAGGTCTTTTCTCCTTTATTTTGATTGTGGTTCTATCGTTTTATTTTGCAGTTCAAGAAGATGGAGTCGCAAAGTTTTTGGGTTTTGTTAGTCCCGTGGACAAAGAAGCATATATTGTGGGACTTTGGAAGAGGTCGCAGAAAAAAATTGGATCTTGGATGCAGGGTCAGTTATTACTTGCGGTGCTTGTAGGTGTCCTTGTGTATTTAGGCCTTACCATTTTAGGTGTTAGAAATGCAATATTACTTGCTGTACTTGCGGGTGTGCTTGAGGTTATTCCACTTTTTGGTCCGATCGTTGCATCGATTCCAGCAATTCTAACTGCTTTCGGTGATGGTGGTGTCGCAGCAGCCTTACTTGTTGTTGGTCTTTATATTATTATTCAGCAGTTTGAAAATCATCTTATTTATCCTCTCGTTGTTCAGAAGATTATTGGTATTTCACCAATTCTTGTTATCTTAGCCCTTATTATTGGTGCAAAATTTGCAGGATTTTTGGGGATTGTTCTTTCGGTCCCTGTTTCAGCAACACTTATGGAATTCTTGGATGATTTACAAAGAAGAAAACACCTACTTCAGAATTGCAAAAATCCTAGTTAATGGCAAGATACAGATATGAGTAAAAAACCATTCTACATTACAACGACTCTGCCGTATGTTAATTCAGAGCCTCATATAGGCTTTGCGGTAGAAATAGTCAGGGCAGATATTATTGCTCGATACAAAAAACTTCAAGATTTTGATGTATTTTTTAATACAGGAACAGATGAACATGGTCTGAAGATTTTTAGAAAAGCTCAAGAGAAAGGTCAAACACCTAAGCAGTGTGTTGATGAATTTGTCGTTCCCTTCAAAGAGCTTCTTCCACAACTCGGAATAAGTGAAGATGTAAAATTCGTAAGAACTACCGATGAACACCACATAATGGCAGCACAAGAATTTTGGAGACTCTGTGATAAGAACGGTTACATATATAAGAAAAATTATAAAATAAAGTATTGTGTAGGATGTGAACTTGAGAAAAATGATTCAGATCTCGTTAATGGAAAATGTCCAGATCATCCAAATCTTGAGATTGAAACAATTGATGAGGAAAATTATTTTTTCAAGTTTTCGGCATTTCAAGAAAAACTTCTGGATCTATATGAGAAGAGACCAGATTTTGTTGTACCAGATTACAGATTAAAAGAAATAAATATTTTTGTTAAAAGTGGTTTGTCAGATTTTAGTATTTCAAGATTAAAGACAAAAATGCCTTGGGGGATAGAAGTGCCGACTGATGCTAATCACGTTATGTATGTTTGGTTTGATGCTCTAGTAAATTATATTTCCACACTTGGTTGGCCAGATGACTCTGCTTCTTTTGATAAATGGTGGAATGAGACTGGTGGAGCACTTCAATATTGTGGAAAAGATAATTTAAGGCAACAATCAGCAATGTGGCAGGCGATGCTTATGGCAGCAGGGATTACTCCATCAAAACAAATCGTAATAGATGGTTTTATTACAGGTGCAGGAGGAATAAAGATGAGTAAGAGTATAGGAAATGTTGTAAATCCAAATGAATTGGTGAAAGAATACGGAACTGAGGCTCTCAGGTACTACATTGCTAGAGAAGTTCATCCATTTGAGGACACTCCTTTTACTTTGGAGTCTTTTAAGACATCCTATAATGCAAATTTGGCAAATGGACTTGGAAATCTTGTTAGTCGTGTTATGAAAATGGCAGAAACGAATCTTGAGAAGTCGGTTGAGATTGACGAAAAAACTATTCCTCAAGAATTTTTTGATTCGTTAGAAAAATTTGAAATACAGAAGGCCACAGATTTGATTTGGAAAAAAGTTTCTGAACTTGATGGACTTATACAAAAAGAACAACCTTTTAAGCTTGTAAAAACCAATAAAGAAGCAGGTGTTAAAATAATAGAGACTCTTGTGAAGGAACTTTATACAATCGGGAGAATGTTGAATCCGATAATGCCAGAAACATCAGCTACTATTAAAGCACTTGTAAAAGCAAATAAATCCCCGGAGAAGCCACTATTTATGCGTAAAGATTAATCTACTTGGACATCCGGTGTCCAAGCTTATATACTTTAAAAATGAGAAATATTATTTTTTCAACAGGTGAATTTTATCACATTTATAATCGGGGCACAGATAAGAGAAGTATATTCTCAGATCAGGAAGACGTTGATAGATTTTTACAAAGTATGGCTGAGTTTAATGTTGTGGAACCAATAAATAGCATTTACGAAAACTCCTTTATTAAAGATAAAAAAGATAATAAAAAGCTTGTCGAATTTATAGCATTTAATCTCCTTGGTAATCATTTTCATTTTATATTGTCTCAGACGAGTGAGAAGGGTATTGAGAAGTTCATGCATAGGTTGGGAAATGGATATACAAAATATTTTAACAATAAGCATAAAAGAACAGGCTCACTTTTTCAAGGAAAATATAAAGCGAAACATATTAATCTTGATACATATTTACTACACTTAAGTGCATATGTAAATTTAAATCATAAAGTTCACCAACTTGGACACCGAGTGTCCAAGTTGGATCTATATTCTAGTTGGAAAGAATATAATAGTGCTATTAGAAAGGAAGAAAATTTCTGTTCCAAGGAGATAATTTTAGATAGATTTGGTCAATTATCTGATTATGCTGATTTTGCTAAATCTTCTTTGGGAGATATTTTGGATAGGAAGGAACAAGAGAAAGAGCTAAGGGAAATGATAATAGAGTAACTTGGACACTCGGTGTCCAAGTTTGGAAAAATAATTATGAAATACATGGATATACATTCTCATCTTGGTTTTGAAGATTATGGAAATGATCTTGATGAGGTTATAAAAAGAATGAAAGACTTAGATGTTGGTACTATAGCCGTGGGTGCTGATTTAAAGAGTTCAGAAGACGCTGTAAGAGTTGCAATTGAGAATGAAAATGTTTGGGCTTGTATTGGGCAACATCCAAATGAGAAAAGAGATGAAATCTTTGATGTTGCTAAATATGAAGGGTTGATAAAAAATAATAAGGTTGTTGCGGTGGGGGAATGTGGGCTGGATTATAGTAATAGAATATCGAATATTGAATATGGAATATCGGATGAAGAAAAACTCAGACAGAAAAAGCTTTTTGAGGTCCAGATTGATTTTGCTATTAAGTATAATAAGCCATTAATGCTTCATATTAGAGACGGCAAAAAGAGCACGGGAGCCTTTTCTGATGCTTTGGAAATTCTAAATTCTAAATTCAAAAATCAAAATTCTACCCTCAGGGGTAATTTACATTTTTTTACTTCAAATCTTACAAATGCAAAAAAGTTTATAGAGATTGGTTTTACAATCTCTTTTCCAGGAATCATCACATATATTAGGGATTTTGATAAAGTAATAAAAAATATTCCACTTGAAATGATACACGTAGAGACCGACGCACCGTTTGCAAGCCCAGTTCCACATAGAGGAGAGAGGAACGAACCTTCTTACATTATAGAAGTGGTAAAAAAGATAGCTGAACTTCGCGGTGAAGATTTAGAAATGGTAAGGAAGCAACTGATCAAAAATTCAGAAAGTCTTTTCCGTTTATAATATAGAATTTATTTTGGAAAAAGTTTGTGTTGTGCTAATATCGTTTTAGATATAAAACCGTTCTAAATAATTGAGGTGTATAAAAATGAATACGGAAGTTAGGGTTAAGAATACACAGCGTCATTTTCGTTTTGATGAGAAAGGTGGCACATTTATAATAATCGGTCGGAGAAGGAAAAGACTGATTGATTTACCACATGATATTCTTACGAGAGATGTTAAATCCGACAGGAACGGTTTTTTTGTCTTTTTTGGCAGAATCAGATTTCGCGCGCCACAAGATACGCTCGCGAAAAAAGGTATGATGGTAAGTATGAGGTCACCTCTGCAAGCTCTTCGTTCCAGTAAGACAGAAGCTGATGTTCTTTGTGTTGGTAATAAATGGGAGCTTTGGAAATGTAAAAGTTGATTTTATTTGTTTGTTATCCGCCCACAACATTGGGCGGATTTTTTTTTATCGCCTTTTATGTTATAGTTTTTTCATGGAAGAAATAAAAATCCTTAAAACCAAATCATCTGCTGACTATGAGCTTCTTGATAGCGGTGAAGAAGAAAAACTAGAAAGATACGGTAAGTATATTTTACGAAGACCAGACCCTCAAGCTCTGTGGAATAAAAGACTGCCTGAATCTGAATGGAAGAAAGCTGGTGGAACTTTTTTTAGGGACGAATTAAGGAAGGGTTGGATGAAAAAAGAAGGGATGCTAAATGAATGGCAGGTTTCTTTTGATGATTTAAAATTTAATATTAAACCAAGTGCATTTAAACATACTGGTGTTTTCCCGGAACAAAAACCAAATTGGGAATGGATAAAGGAAGTAATTTTGTTTAGAAAAAATGATTCCATCGATAAAGGCGTGTCCGAACCAATTAAAGTATTAAATCTTTTTGGTTACACTGGCGGTGCGACCCTTGCTGCACTATCTGTTGGTGCAGATGTTACCCACGTCGATGGATCAAAATCTACAGTAAACTGGGCAAAGGAAAATGCAGAAGCATCAGGTCTAGCGAATAAAGCTGTCCGATGGATAACAGACGATGCAAGGAAATTCGTAATGAGAGAGATTAAAAGGGAAGGCAGGTATGATGGGATAATTATGGACCCTCCATCATTTGGAAGAGGAGGAAAAGGAGAACTATGGAAAATAGAGGATAATTTTTTACCTCTAATTGAACAGTGTTCAAAGATTTTGTCTGATAACCCTCTTTTCTTTTTAATAAACGGATATGCAGCAGGATATTCCTCTCAAGCGTACTTAAATGCACTGAAACCCATAATGGAAAAATTCGGAGGAAAATTTGAAATTGGTGAGCTAACTATTGAAGAAAAAGACTCAAAAAGGCTTCTGCCTTGCGGTATTTTTGTTAGATGGTCTAAGGTCTAGACAAGTGCTACAATTGAACTATTAAAAGCATGAGCCGTGAAAAGATTCGGCTATAATAATTTTTATTTATGAATGAAGAAATAAAGACTTGTTGTGTTAATCACAAAAAAGTAATGACTTATGTGTTATTACCTATAGCTATAATAATCGGCTTATGGTTTGTTGTGAAAGTTGTGAGAGATATAAAGGCAGTCTCTTATGTCGGAAAAGCACCAACTACGATAAATCAAATATCAGTTGCTGGTAAGGGTGAAGTAATAGTTAAACCAGACATTGCCATGATAAGTTTTTCTGTAACAGAACAGAACATGGATGTATCAAAGGCTCAAGATACTGTAAATAAAAAAATGGCAGATATTATTTCAACTTTGAAAGCTCAAGGAGTTGAAGACAAGGACATAAAAACAACCGGATACAATATTAATCCAAAATATGAATATCCGAAAGTTTCTAATTATTATCCATACTCACAGAATGGGGTGCTTGTTGGCTATGAAGTAAGTCAAAGCGTTGAAGTCAAAATGAGAGATCTTACAAAGGCTGGTGCTATTGTTGCAAAGTTGGGTGATTTAAAAGTTACAAATATGAGTGGTCTAAGCTTCCTAGTAGATAAGCAAGATGAGGTTCAAAAGGATGCAAGAGATTTAGCGATAAAACAGGCAAGAGAAGAAGCCAAGAGATTAGCTGGAGCTCTCGGGGTGTCACTAGGTGATGTTGTTGGTTTTTCAGAAAATGGAAATTATCCTATTTACCCAATGGCATATGATAAAGCCGTAATGAGCTCAGGAATTGGAGGTGGAAGCGCCGAGGCAGTACTTCCTGCAGGGGAGACGAAGATAACTTCAAATGTGAATATTGTTTATGAAATTCGATAATAGTATGATGGATTAGTATAAGAACTAAGAATAAAAGAAGACAAAAAAGACATCATGCAAATGATGTCTTTTTTCTAATACTTTATGTTTAAGGCCCTTTTTTATCTTCCTCATACTTATACTATGACCTTATACTATCAAGACTTGCTTTTCTCATGCCTTCTGTGGTATTATATAGAGACAAGCCCCTTCGGGGGTTTTAAAATACAAATTAATAATTTAAAAATATGTCAATTTCAGATTATATAAAAGAAACAAAAGGAGAGCTCAAGCATGTTAGTTGGCCAACAAGAAGACAGACAACTTTATTCACAATATTGATTATCGCTGTCTCTATAATAGTTGCGGCTTACCTTGGCTTGTTTGACTATATTTTTACAACGATATTAGGAAAATTTGTCTTTTAATAATAAAAACTCATGGCAAAACAAAGTATACAAGAAGGGAGAAACTGGTACGCTATCCACACCTACGCTGGGTATGAAAACGCAGTTGCTAGAAACTTAAAGCAGAGAATTGAATCCTTAAACATGCAGGATAAGATTTTTGATGTTGTTGTTCCCGTAGAAAAGAAGATAAAAATTAAGAACAATAAGAGAACTGAGGAAGAGGAAAAGATATATCCAGGATATATTTTGGTGGACATGATTGTTAATGATGATTCTTGGTATGTCGTAAGGAATACACCTAGAGTTACTGGATTCGTAGGTGCCGGAGTTTACCCTGTACCTCTAACTAAAGCAGAAATAGATTTTCTTTTGGGTAGAATGGAACAACACAATATAGTACACACTGTAGATTTGGATGTTGGAGATATGGTAAAGATTGTCGACGGTCCATTTAAGGATCTTGAAGGTAAAATAAGTGAGATGGATAGTGTTCGAGGGAAGGCAAGAGTTATGGTACTTATGTTCGGTAGAGAAACCTCAGTTGAGCTTGATCTTCTACAGATGAGGAAAGTATAACTTTACTTTTACTTCATTTTCTGTTACTTTTACCAGGCCTCTAATAATCTAATTTAACAACAAAAAAAAATGGCAAAGAAAATTACAAAAAAATTAAAGCTTCAAATTCCAGCAGGAAAAGCTACCCCTGCTCCACCTATCGGTCCTGCTCTTGGACAAGCTGGTATTAACATTGGTGATTTCGTTAACAAATTCAATACAGCTACAAGAGAAATGATGGGAGACATCATACCAGTAGTTATTACAGTTTTTGAAGATAGAACATATACTTTTGTTACGAAGACTCCTCCAGTTGCAAGTATGATACTTAAAGCATTGGGAGTTGAAAAAGGGTCTGGACAAAGCAAGGTTAAGAAAGCAGGAACTCTTACAAGAGCACAGGTTAGAACAATTGCTGAGAAGAAGATGCCTGATACAAACGCTATCTCAATAGAAGGAGCAATGAAAATGGTAGAAGGATGCGCAAGATCAATGGGCGTAGATGTAAAGTAAGATAAAGTCTTAAAACAAAAAACAACACCGTTAAGGTGCTGTTTTTTGTTTTGCAAATCCTTAAACTTCCTATTTTTCCAAAACCAAAAAAGAGTATTTTAAACCAGTATCGGTTGCTTTTTGTTCGTCGGAAACTATAGTTTTAAACATACTATAATCAGGGAAAAAGGAATCACCTTCGGCCGTGTCGTGTATGAGAGTAAGATAAATTCTATCAGCTTTTTCTATTGCTTGGTTATAGATATCTTGACCACCTATAATAAAAATCTGGTCGTCTATATTGTGACCTTTTCTTATGGCTTCATCTAGTGAGTTTACTACAGTAATTCCATCTCTTACATAATCCAAGTTTCTTGTTATAACGATGTTTGTTCGATTCGGGAGTGCCTTTCCAATGGATTCAAATGTTTTTCTACCCATTATGACCGGGTGACCTGAAGTAATGGCTTTAAACCTCTTCAAATCGTCAGAAATTTTCCAAATCAGGTGATTTTCTTTACCGATAACCCTATTTTCTCCCACAGCAACGACTATATTTGTTTCTTTTTTCATTGTGTAAATGGTTATTTTGTTTGACAATGCCCACCCAAGAATTATAATTCAATTTGTAATTATAATCTATCATGTCAGAATCAAAGATCAAACACATATTGAGTTGCAAGACAGAAGTTTCAAGTCGATTTGTTAAAGATTTCAAACAACTAGATGGCATGGTTAAGATGCTAAAGAAGATGGGATACAAAATCGTGTTAACTCAAGGAGTTTACGATTTGCTCCACGAAGGACATGCTCAATATTTAGAAAACGCAAAATCCTACGGCGATATTTTAATTGTTGGGGTTGATTCTGACGAGCTAACACGACTTAGGAAGGGCCCTACAAGACCTATTGTTCCTCAAGGGGAGAGAATAAAGATGCTTGCACACTTAAGACATGTTGACCTTATTGTCTTGAGAGAGACAAAACATCAGATAGGGGATTTGATAAGACTCGTTAAACCTGACGTTTTGGTTGTTTCCCAATCAACGACAGATTTTCCTAAAAAAGATGCATTAGAATACAAAAAAAGTTGCGGGGAAATTGTTATGCTTCCTCCACAATCTACGACTTCTACATCAGCAAGGATAAGGACACTTTTCATTGAGGGTGCAGAGAAATTAGCGACAGAAATAAACCAACTTACTCAAAACTTCTTAGAAAGATTTAATAAAATATAAGATGAAGAAGGTAATTCTCGCTTTTGTTCCGGTTATACATTCTGGGTATTTAAAATTCTTCAAAGAAAATGAAGGTAATGATTTTTATTTAATTGGAAAGGACTTTTTTTTAGAAGCAGAACCTAGACTTTCTCGTGAAATTAGAATTCTCGATGAGGCATCTGTCGTCTCACTTATAAAAAACATTATTGGTGATGTTAAAATTCTAACAAAAGATAATCTGGCTGATTTTATAATAAAGTATGATGAGATAGTTATGCCTGACGAAGATATTAGCCGAGATACTGCAGAAAAATACTTTGTAGGTAAAAAATTGGTTTTTCAAAAAGTTTTTCTCCGCTGGGATAAACTTATATCAACTAAAGAAATGGAAATTTCTCCCGATCGAAAAATAAGCAAGGAAGAATTTGATAGGGAATTGATGGGTAAAGCTTTTGCCGAATCAGACAAAAGCAGTGATTGGTGGAGACAGATTGGAGCCGTAGTTGTAAAAGATAGTAAAGTGATAATTTCTGGTTACAATAAACATTTTCCTACTAATTTTTCACCATACATAAATGGAGACCCAAGAAATAATTTTGATGCTGGAATTAGAATAGATCTTTGCACTTCAATACATGCAGAAGCTTCAACTATAGCGATAGCAGCCAAGAATGGTATTAAACTAGAGGGCTGTGATGTTTATGTAACGACTTTTCCATGCCCAACATGTGCAAGACTTCTTGCTGAGTCTGGAATTAGGAAAATTTTCTATTCAAAGGGATACTCTCTATTAGACGCCGAAGATATTTTAAAGAAAGCTGGCACAGAGATAATATTGGTTCAATAGTTTTAACCAACTCTCGTTAGAATGCCTTTTTTGGGATCGTAAGATGAATCATCTGGGTTTGACTGGATAATGTGACAATGTAAATGCGTCACAGATGCTCCCGTGTATTTCGTTTCTCCAAACCTCATCATATACGTTCCTCCTTTTATATCTCTTTTAATATTTTCTTCTTTTATTATTTCAAAAAGCTCAATCCACGCATCCGGATTGAGGTCATTAATATTATCGATATGTTTTTTGTGAATAATAAGAATATGTTGTTTTGTAGGTTTGTATGGGTATGCATTGTTAGTCACTACCCAATATTTTTTTTCCTCTATCGGATTAGGATGGATTTTTGTGAGGTGTTCCTCACAAAAAGGGCAGATAGCAGATTCTTGTATCTTTTTTATCGTATCTTTGTAAATTCCATCTCTCGCGTTATCCAAATCTACATGTTTATTTTCGTCTTTTTGCATGTTTGTATCAAATAGGTGTTGGTATTACCATTGGTCCGTGGGGATTGTAATCGTCTCCGATTTTGAAATCCTCCGGCTTAAAATCCCAAATATTTTCGACTACTCGGTCTGGTTTTAAATATACAGATGGTAGTTTGCGTGATTCACGGCTTAATAGTTCTTTTACTGAGTCATATTGGATGTCGTAGATATGTGGTTCAGATATAAAATGCGTATATTTAGTAAAGGTATAACCAAGGAGGTGTGCCACCATCATACCGACAGCAGCCCATTCTACGAGGTTAAGTGCTAAACCAACGGGGACATCCGCTGATCTTTGAGTGTGAGTCATTTCTAATTCTTTTTCTTCATCAAATAATATGAAATGAACAAAATTCCCGTGGCAGGGTGCAACAACAACTTTACGTGGTGGTTGTTTGCCCTTTTCTGACAGGGCGTAGGGAGGATACCATGTGGTAAGGACATTTGTTCGAACTGTAGGAGTGTCTCTCATTTGTTTTATCAAGACACTAAGCTGATCAAATATTCCATCGTTTGTCGGAGTTCGTCTCATAATTGCACCATAAGAACCTGGTCCAAGATCGTGTGGTGGTAAACCAAAAATTTTACATTTTTCCTCACTGACCCATCTTTCCCAAAATATATTTGGACAGCCAGCACTTTTTAATTCTTCCATTGTTTGGGCGCCTCTCATAAAACCAATAATCTCTCCGAGTGCACCTTTGAATGATTTACCGAGATCGCGTACAGGCAAAAGAGGGAAGCCATTTCTCATATCAAATTGTAATATTTCACCCGTGAGCTCTAATGACTCTTTATGTTCAAGGTTTTTATTTTCTGGCAGACGGGCGTGTATTGGGCGAAATTTTCTCCCTTGCTCCATGATTTTTTTTAGGAGATTGTGATATTGAACATCTACTGTTCGTTCATCAAAAGGTTTGTATTTTATTGATTCAATCATAATAGTTATATATTAGCATATTGTTATTTTTTAGGTAATTGAGTTTGACTTTGGGTGTGTTTTAACTAGTATAAGGAATAGAATTTTTTGTAAACTTGAGTTACTAACTGTTCTTTAGGTAAGGGAGGGAAGAATATGAAGAAAGAAGGTTTTAAACTTCGGCCTGGGCAGGTAGATATGATGAAGTTGCGTCATTGCCCCGTCGTCGGTTGTGCTGTCGTGTGCGACGGCTCAGTCCTGTTGGTCAAGAGGAGCCGGAAGGTTGCCTTCTACAAGGGGTGGTGGTCCGGTCCGTTTGGGTTTCTTGATGATCAGAAGACTGTCAGGCAGAAAGTGCTTGAGGAGATCTGCAAGGA
>CAYQFQ010000014.1:0-1416 GCA_964416925.1 uncultured Candidatus Saccharibacteria bacterium | reverse complement strand
GTTTTTCCGGTGAAGGTGGAAATTCGGTCGAAAGAGATCAAGATTGACTGGGAAGCAACAAGCTATGCCTGGGTCGAAAAAGTTTCTCAAAGTCGACGCCGTGTTGTGCCGAATTTTTATAAAGTACTCGCAAGACTTGGTCTTTCTTGATGGGAGAGATTGATTATATAAAGGGCCTGGTTTTCCAGGCCCTTTCATTTTTGTATCTAAGTGATATTCTATAAGTAATAATTTTTTATTAGGAATTAACAGGCGTTGGGAAAAGTTGTCTTACCCCAGTTAAATACATCCATAAGAATGGATATTTTACGGGGTGATGATTAATATATTCGCTCCGCTCAGTATTAATCTATCATGAAAGACAAACAAATTGAGAAGCTCATAAAAGCTGAAGAACAAAGACAGAAAAAAACAATTTCACTTATTGCTTCTGAGAATTATGTTTCTGATGATGTGCTTGAGGCTTTGGGTTCTAAATTTACAAATAAATATTCTGAAGGTTATCCAGGAAAGAGATATTACAAAGGTCAGACTTTTACAGATAAAGTGGAGGAACTTTGTAGGGAAAGAGCACTCAAACTTTTTGGTCTATCTTCCGAAAAGTGGGGAGTTAATGTTCAGGGGCTTTCAGGTTCTCCTGCAAACCTTGCAGTCTACTTAGCTTTGGTTCCGACTGGTGGAAAGGTGATGGGAATGTCGCTAGACCATGGTGGACACCTTACTCATGGTCATAAAGTTTCTGCTACTGGAAAAATCTGGACTCAAATTCCGTATGGAGTAAATAAAGATACGGAGGTTTTGGATTATGATGAATTGAAAAAGATTGCTGTAGAAAATAAACCAAATATGATTATTGCCGGTTTTACTGCATACCCAAGAGTCGTTGATTTTAAAAAGTTTAGAGAAATTGCTGACGCTTGTGGCGCGATACTTATGGTAGATATGTCACACTTTGCAGGACTTGTTGCAGGTGACGCTTATCCATCGCCATTTCCATTTGCAGATGTTGTTACAACAACAGTACACAAAACCTTACGAGGTCCAAGAAGTGCAATGATTTTTTCTAGAAGAGACAAAACACAAACTAGTGCAAAGGGGAATGAAATTAGTTTTTCTGATTTGATAGATAAGGCCGTTTTTCCAGGACTTCAAGGTGGTCCACACATGAATCAAATCGCAGCTGTCGCCGTTGCATTAAAAGAAGCTTCAACTCCGGCTTTCAAAAAATATGCCAAGCAAGTAATTAAGAACGCTAAAGTGTTATCAGATGAATTAAAAAGATTGGGTTGGAAAATTATTTCAGGTGGAACGGATAGTCATTTGATTTTGGTAGACACTGGAAAGATAAGTGGCGCGGAAGCGTCTGACCGTTTAGAAAAAGAGGGAATTATTGTAAATAAAAATACTATTCCCAAT
>CAYQFQ010000013.1:3657-21585 GCA_964416925.1 uncultured Candidatus Saccharibacteria bacterium | reverse complement strand
TTGTTCCTATTGGTATTGTCGCTGCAATATTCCTTATCCTCTCCTTAATCTTTATCAAGAAGAACAAAAGTCTTTCTTTAATCTTGCTTGCTGTGGCGGTGATATTTGCTGTGGTGGGTTCAATGATGAGATATGCTGGACCTGCATTTGCAGAGACAACAACAAATGGTGGTAAGACGAAGACGGAGACCATGTCGAGAGGGTATCAGTGGGTTAAAGGGGCGCTACCCAGTGGAAGAGTTTCTGCAACGGGAAATATTAGTTTAACTCACAGCGTAACTCTAAATGGTAACTTAACTTTAAATCCAGGAGACACAATTAATTTTTCTAAAGTTACAGATTGTTCATTTAATGTTTCGGGCGGTGCTTGGGATACGCCATATTGTGGTAACGCACTAGCTTTTTCTGAAGCAGGGTCTGGAAGCAGAACTGGTTCGATCCGTTTGAATCATCAAGCTGTAAGTATGAATACTGTTTCTGCGAACTCAAGTGTCTTGAATTGTAGTGGGACAACATGTACTGCAGGAAATGTAACGAACACGAGTAATGTAAATGTCACAGTTAATGTTTCTGATTCTGATGTAACTGCCGTAGGATGGGTAAATACAAATGAAGGAAGTGTCTGTCCAGACGGGACTTATTCAGGGAGTAACTGTGGAGGTAGTAATATAAACGAAAATCACAAGATGATGCTTTATCGAGGTAACGGAGATTCACCTTTGACAATCGCATCTTATTCACCGGTTTGGACCATAACTGTCGTTGCACCAAGCACACTACCAGGAGGATCTGGAGATGGAGGTAATGGAGGTGGAGGGGGTGGATCACCAACCGCTTTGAAAGCAACATGTGCTGTTGGAGCAGATGGGTTCAATGTAACTTGGAATTCAGTTGCGCAGGGAGGTACTGGTGGTTATACATATCTGTGGACTGGTACTGACGGATTAAATAGTAATCTGAATCCGGTAAATAAAACCTATACAACCACTGGATTAAAAACTGCTACCGTAAAAGTAGATTCAGGTACTCAAAGCACATCGACTAGCTGTTCAGTGTCTATTGGGACAGCTGCGAAATGTGGAACAAATGAAAAGGATTACGATTCTATGATAACAGAATGGCCGGGAACATTTTGTGAGTCCGGTGATGTCTTCGAAGTCCCTGCAATACCAGAATATGGTGGATTAGTAGAATGGGTGTGTGTGAAAACAAACGCTGCAACAGAAGCTGAAAAGACAGATCAATGCACAGCAAATATTGTTGGGCCAAAGATTCTGAGTGCTGCAAATTGTACAGTTTCTCAGGCAAACGATGCTCCAAATATTCCTGTGTCTGGTTCTATTTATTCAAACAGAACGGCACAACTAAAGACAACTAATGCAGATTACAATGGATACAACTTTGCTTGGTTTGATACAACAGGTTCTGGCTCACAACAAATAGGAACAGGTAAGACAGCAAGCACTATCTTTAGGACGATAGGGAATAAAAAAATTAAATTAGCGATATATAAGACTGGTGAATTGGGTGCGGTTTGTACGACATCAGTAAAAGTTATTCAAAAACCGGCAGATGTTATAGAGCAATAAAGTCCAAAAACCGCCCCTCACCAATTTTCTGAAAGCGTTCAAAAAATTGGTGAGGGGCGGTTTTCTTTTTGTTAAAAACTGATAGAATGGAAATCTAACTAATAAGCCATATATGGACAAAAAAGATCAAAAACAAAATTGTGCGGTAGAGACAAAGCCCAAGAGTAAACTTGCAGAAAGGGAAGAAGAGATTCTTTCTTTTTGGCAGGAGAAAGATATTTTTCAGAAGAGCTTGAAAAAAGACTCTCCAAAAGGTGAGTATGTGTTTTATGATGGGCCACCATTTGCTACAGGGCTTCCACATTATGGGCACTTACTTGCGGGTACAATGAAAGATTATATTGGTAGGTATCAGACGATGAAAGGAAAACATGTTCCCAGAAAATGGGGTTGGGATTGTCATGGTCTTCCTGTAGAAAATATTGTTGAAAAAGACTTGGGACTTAAATCAAAGAAAGATATTGAAGATTACGGTCTTGAGAAATTTAATGACTTAGCGCGAAGTAAAGTTTTTACATATGTAGATGAATAGAAAAAAATAGTTCCAAGAATGGGACGTTTTGTGGATATGGAAGCAGACTACAAAACAATGGATCCGACCTACATGGAGTCTGTCTGGAATATTTTTAAAACTTTAAATGATAAAGGGCTAGTTTACGAGGGATTTAAAGCTATGCATCTCTGTCCTCATTGCGGTACAACACTATCAAATTTTGAGGTGACTCAAGGATACAAGGACATAACGGATATCTCTGTGACAGTCAAATTTGAGCTCACAGATGCCCCCAAGACCTTCTTTTTAGCTTGGACGACAACACCTTGGACTTTGCCTGGCAACACTGCTCTTGCAGTAAATCCAGATATAGAATATGTGAAGATAAAAGTTGGTGAAGAGTATTTTATACTCGCAGAGTCCAGACTTTCTGTAATGAAAGATCAGAAATATGAAGTAGTAGAAAAAGTTAAGGGAATTAATCTTGTGGGGAAATCATATAAATCACTTTTTGATTACTTCAATAATGACAAATTAAAAAATAGAGAAAACGGTTTTAAAGTTTATCCTGCAAGTTTCGTAACAACAGAAGACGGAACAGGTATTGTTCACATCGCCCCTGCTTTTGGAGAAGATGATATGAACCTTGGAAAGGAATTGAAGCTCCCATTTATTCAACACGTAAACATGTCAGGAGAATTTACCTCTGAAGTTACTGATTTTGCAGGTAAAAAAGTTAAACCGATAGAAGATCCACAAAAGGCTGATATCGAAGTTATAAAATTTCTTGCGCCAAAAGGAACTCTTTTTGCTAAAGAAAAGTTCATTCACTCATATCCTCATTGTTGGCGTTGTGATACACCGCTTTTGAATTATGCTACGAGTTCTTGGTTTGTTGAAGTTACAAAAATCAGAGCTGATTTGATGAGAGCAAACAGCGAGATAAAATGGGTTCCAAAAGAAATTGGAGAAGGGAGGTTTGGTAAATGGCTCGAATCAGCAAGAGACTGGGCAATTTCTCGTTCTCGTTTTTGGGGCACACCACTTCCTGTTTGGAAGTGTCGGTCTAAAGATTGTAAAGAAAAAGTTTTTATTGGTTCAATCGATGAAATAAAGAAAAGAACTACAAATAATAATAAGTTCTATGTTGCAAGACATGGTGAAGCAGAAAGTAATGTTTTGGGTATAATAAGTTGTAATATAAATACCCCACACCATCTCACTGATAAGGGGAGAGAACAGGCAAAGGAAGTTGGTGAAAAACTTAAAGATAAAAAAATTGATTATATTTTCTGTTCGCCCTTTTTGAGAACAAAGGAAACAGCTGAAATTGCTGCGGACGCTTTTGGTTTTGATAAAACAAAGATAATTTTTGATAGCCGTTTACATGAAGTAAATGTGGGTTTTATGGACGGTAAGACAGATGCAGAATATCAACAATATTTTGGAACAAGAGAAGAAAAGTTCTGGAAAATTCCAGAAGGAGGAGAAAGCCATACTGATGTGAAAAATAGAATGACGGAATTTGTATATGATATTAATTCTAAATACGAAGGCAAGAATATTTTGATTGTTTCTCATAACACTCCAATATGGTTAATGTTCGGTGGTGTCGCAGGTATGTTACCAAAAGATATTATTGCTGTAAGAGAAAGTGGTAAACCTTTTGTTCATAATGGAGAAATAATGGAAATGCCATTTGCTCCTATCCCTCACAATAGAAAATATGAATTAGATTTACACAGACCTTTTATAGATGAAGTTGAATTAAATTGTGCTTGCGGAGGAAAGATGAAAAGAATTCCGGAGGTTTTTGATTGTTGGTTTGAATCTGGTTCTATGCCTTATGGTCAAAAACATTATCCTTTTGAAAATCTAGAAAACTTTAATCCAGAAAAAGGAATTGGTTTTCCTGCAGATTTTATTGCGGAAGGTGTGGATCAAACTAGGGGTTGGTTTTATTCTATGCTTGTTATTTCCACAGCACTTTTTGGAAAATCGTCCTATAAAAATGTCGTTGTAAATGGAATAGTTCTTGCCGAAGATGGTCAGAAA
Source organism: uncultured Candidatus Saccharibacteria bacterium (assembly GCA_964416925.1). GTDB lineage: Bacteria > Patescibacteriota > Minisyncoccia > Phycocordibacterales > GWA1-40-21 > CAYQFQ01. The sequence continues at coordinate 17,448 of CAYQFQ010000013.1, read as the reverse complement.
ATGGCTAAGAGGTTAAAAAATTATCCAGATCCTATGGACTTGGCGGCTCAGTATGGTGCTGATGCTATGCGTTATTATCTTCTTTCATCTCCGGTAATGAAAGCGGAAGATTTGGCTTTTTCTGCAAAGGGTGTGGATGAGGTTGTGAAGAAAATCATTATGCGATTGCAGAATGTTTATACATTTTACGAAATGTACGGTTCTGGGTCTAATCGAAATTCAATATTCAATATTCAAAATTCTACTCATATTTTGGATAAGTGGGTTCTTGCTCGTCTTAAAGATATTGCAACATCTGTTACAAAAGACACTGATAAATATGAGCTCGACAGAGCAACACGACCACTCTCTGACTTTGTCGATGAACTCTCGACTTGGTATATAAGAAGATCTCGCGACAGATATAAGTCGGATGATAAGGCAGATAGGGACAGTGCAATTCAGACAACACGAACTGTTCTTTTGGCTTTCTCAAAACTCCTTGCACCCTCAATGCCATTCTTAGCTGAAGATTTATATTTAAAACTCGGCGGAGAAAAAGAAAGTGTACATTTGGACAGTTGGCCAGAAGAATTTGTCGGGGAATTAAATAAAGAAGAAGTAGAAGTAATTGAGCTTATGGCAGAAGTTAGAAAAGTTGTAACACTTGGCCTTGAGGCAAGAGCAAAAGCGGGTATAAAAGTAAGACAACCATTGAGTAAGTTGAAAGTTAAGAGTGTAAGGTTGAAAGGAAAAGAAGAATACGCAGAATTAATAAAAGATGAAGTGAATGTAAAAGGAATTATTTTCGATGAGTCTTCTTCAACAGATGTTGAGCTTGATACAGAAATGACACCAGAACTTAAAGAAGAGGGGCAGATTCGAGATTTGATTCGCTCAATCCAAGAAATGAGAAAAGATAATAAATTAAACCCAGAAGATTTGGTGGTTCTTTCTATAACATCAGATGAAAAAGGATTAAGTTTGGTCAAAAAGTTTGAAAAAGAAGTTAAAAAGACAGCAGGACTCAAAGATATAGATTACGACGGTGGGGCAGAGGAAAAAGAAATTGCTATTGAAGATATGCGATTTTTCTTGCAGATAAAATAAGTTGAATTACTCACAAAAGATATGAATGATAATGTAGATAATCTATATAATAAGGTTGAGGCAGATCAGTGGGCTGAAGCTAAAACAATGGAGCATGCTTCTGGTGTTTGGGGGAGAGATAAAATGCTTCGTTACTTAAAAGAGGACGTAATTAAAGAGGGCGACACAGTTATAGACCTTGGTGCTGGGGCAGGATATCCAACCATGAGGGTTGCTCAGATGGTTGGTGAAAGTGGAAAAGTATTTGGAATTGAAAAGAGTTCCGCAATGCTTGGTTTAGAAGACGGGGGAGAAAAGTCTGTTGATGAAAAATATAAAAAGGATTTTCCTAATTTGTAGTTCTATCCTGGTGATGCAACCGAAACAGGAATTGGCGCCGAGTTTGCAGATAAGGTTGTATCTTTTATGGTATTACATAACTTACCACTTGAATTGGTAAATGGAGTATTTAAGGAGACAGAAAGGATACTCAAAACTGGAGGTTTAGGAGTTTTTCTGACAATGTCCCCGAAAGCACACGAGTCTGATTGGGATGTGGACTTTATGGTTTATGACCAAGGTGATTTACAAAAATTAAAAGATTCCAAAGATAAAGAAGGGCTAAAACTTAACGGCTTTGTAAAAAACACAGGTGGAGGAACAAAACAAGTTGGAATGTTCCATCACACGGAGGCAAATATGCAAAAAGCTATTACTGATAGCGGGCTTGAGATTGTTTCTGAACAAGAAATATTTGTAGATGAAGAAACTGCAAAAGAAAAGTTTGGAGAAAACAGTGTGAGAAAGGCACCTACTACGCCGATGTTCGTGATAATTACGGTTAAAAAGAAATAGGGTAAAGTCTTTGTAGTAATATAGACTTTTGCTTGTTGATTCTTTAAACTGAGTCTATGCACCATATTTACCAAACATCAGGTTTTATACTCAAAAGCGTTGCAACAGGGGAGGCAAATAAACAATTTTTTATACTCACTAAAGATTTAGGGGTTGTTAGAGCAACAGCTCAAGGTGTGAGACTTTTAAAATCAAAATTAAGATATAAACTAACAAATTTCTTACCTATCAAGGTCTCTCTAGTAAGAGGAAAAGAAATCTGGCGAATAGTTGGAGTAGAAAGGGATGAAGAAGTACCTTTTTCATTTCTGTCAGACAATAACTCGAAGATCTTTGTTGCGAAAATTTTTTCTCTTATACTTCGTTTATCGCAGGGGGAGGAGAAAAATGAAGCACTGTATAATATGGTTAAAGAAGCTTTTATCTATACTGACAAAGAAAGACAGCTCAAAAAGTTAGATAGCTTGGAACTTGTTTTAGGGCTTAGAATACTGAAACATTTGGGATACTTGCGAAATTTACCACAGTATTGTTTCCTCGGGGATGATAATTGTGTAAATGATGATATTGTCTGTGAAGCAGAGAAGTGTCGTCACCAAATAATAGATGAAATAAATAGGACACTTAAGGAAACGCACCTTTAATTGTGTTATAATATTTGTATATATGTTTTAATAAAAAAAAAAAAAAAATAGAATAGAAGATGTTAAACAGACTCTTTATTCTCGCAATTATAAAGCTAGAGAAAACAAGAGATACGAGCTTGAAGAAACAGAATCTAACGTAAGTAACGACTGGAAAGATGATGAAAAAGTAGGATCTGGAAGGGAGTTACCGCTAACAAAAATTCTTCTTGGGGCACTAATCTTTTTCGTACTTGCTCTTGGTTTTGCGGTGTATAGGTTTCTTGGTGGGTCAAATGTAATCTCTGGTGACAATATAGAACTCACCATTAGAGGCCCAATATCTGTGGCTGGTGGGGAAGTATTACCCCTTGAAATTGGAATAAAAAATAATAATAGTGTTCAGCTTAAGGTGGTAGATTTACAAGTTACTTTTCCTGATGGGACGAGAGAGGCTGAAAACATCTCTAGAGAGCTAAAACGTTACACTGAGGTTTTAGGTGATATGAATGTCGGGGAGACGAAAAGTAAAGTCATCAAAGCAATTTTATTTGGCGAAGAAAATTCAAGAAAGACCATAAAGGTTTCTGTTGAATATCGTACCCCTGGATCGAACGCAATTTTTTCTAAAGAAAAGGAGTATCCGATTATGATCAGTTCCTCGCCTGTGAATATTATGGTCAAAGGTATAACAGAGGCGAATGCAAATCAAAATATTGATTATGAGATAGAGATCGTTTCGAATTCACTCACGACGATTAAAGATTTATCCTTTAGAGTTGATTACCCATTTGGTTTCGAGTATAAAAGTTCGACACCTAAACCATATTTAGACAACAACGTCTGGAGTATCGGTGATCTAGCTCCTGGTGGTAGAAGGACGATTAAACTTAGTGGTAACATAACCGGACAAGATGGGGAGGAAAGGGTATTCAAATTTACTGTTGGTAATCCAAACAAACTAAACGAAAGGGAAATAAGTACACCTTTTGTCTATTCAGACGCTTCAGTCTTCATAAGAAAACCTTTTGTTGCTTTGAGTCTTGCTGTAAATGGTGACTTAAATAAAGACGTAGTGATAGAAAGTGGAAAGATATCTAGAGGTGATCTTGTCTGGACTAATAATTTACCTAACCAAATATACGATTTAACTATTGAGTTAAAATTGAGAGGAGACCCTTTGGATAAAAGTACGATTAGTAGCCAAAAAGGATTTTATAGATCTATTGATAATACAATTATTTATAGTGGAGAAAATAATCCAAGCCTTATTTCTTTGTCTCCAGGTCAGACGGGAGAAGCTTCATTTGATTTTGCCAGCTTTGGTAATTACTCAAAGACCGGCAGCTCATTTACTAACCCAGAAATATATCTTGATGTTTCTATAAGAGGAAAGAGGGTTGAAGGATCAAGTGTTCCAGAAGAACTTTTATTTTCCGACTCTAAGAGAGTGAAAATCTCTTCAAATATTTCTCTTCTTTCCAGAGGATTTTATTATATTGGTCCATTTACAAATTCTGGGCCAGTGCCTCCAACCGTTGAACAAGAAAGTACTTATACTGTAACTTGGACAGTTACAAACACTTCGAACTTAGTTTCCGGAACAAAAGTGTCTGCAACTATTCCGTCTTATGTTAAGTGGACAAATAAGACATTCCCTACATCAGAAAAACTAACTTTTAATCCTCTTGGTGGAGAAATAGTGTGGGATGTGGGAGATGTAAAAGCGGGGACTGGAACAACTCTTCCTGTAAAAGAAGTTTCATTCCAAGTCTCTTTTATTCCAAGTTTAAGTCAGCTCGGTGCTACACCAATGCTTCTAAGTGACTCAAAAATTACCGGGACTGATACATTCACACAGACTACTGTTGGAGAGACAAAACTTCTGATTAGTACAGATCTTAAATATGATCCTAATTTCCCCAGTGGCGGAGGAAAGGTTGTGCAATAAAGATTTTTCTGTAATATATAGATATTAATAAAAAGTGTTCGATAAACATTCAGGACAAAACAATGGCTAATAAAAAAGAAAAAACACCAGAAGCTGAAGTGATGGAAAAGATAATATCCCTTTGCAAGAGAAGGGGATTTATCTTTCAGGGATCCGAAATATATGGTGGGCTAGCTGGAACTTGGGACTACGGTCCATATGGTGTTGCATTAAAAAATAACGTAAGAGATTTGTGGTGGAAGAAATTTGTAACTGATAGGGAAGATATGTATGGAATCGATGCAGCAATCCTCATGAATCAAAAAGTTTGGCAGGCAACGGGACATGTTGGTGGATTTTCCGACCCATTGGCAGAATGCAGCAAATGTAAAAGAAGATTTAGAACAGATCAGCTTGAAGATAAAAATAAATGTCCTGAATGTGGCGGTAAGATGGGCGAAGAAAAACAATTTAATATGCTTTTCAAGACCAATGTTGGAGCTATTGCCGATGAAACCTCGGTGTCATATTTGAGACCGGAAACTGCTCAGGGAATGTTTGTTAATTATAAAAATATTATTGATTCATTTCATCCAAAACTTCCTTTTGGTATGGCACAAATAGGTAAAGCATTTAGAAATGAAATTGCCCCAAGAGATTTTACTTTCAGATCCCGTGAATTTGAACAGATGGAGATAGAGTATCTTGTAAGACCAGATGCTTGGGAAAAGTCGTTTGAGCATTTTAGAAGTGAACTACATGACTGGATGAAACTTGTGGGGTTAAACAAGGACCATGTTCATGAACTTGAAGTGTCTGATACTGAAAGAGCATTTTACTCAAAGAGAACTATTGATATCGAATTTGATTTTCCTTTTGGTAGAAAAGAACTTTATGGACTTGCATACAGGACTGATTACGATCTTTCAAAACACTCACAGGCAAGTGGAACTGATTTGATATATTTTGATGAAGAGACGAAAGAAAAGTTTACTCCACATTGTATTGAACCATCACTCGGAGTTGATAGAACGGTGTTGGCTATACTTTGTGATGCTTACATGGAGGATAAAATGGGGGATGAGGTGCGTTCATATTTAAAACTTGCTTCAAGTGTTGCCCCAGTAAAAATTGCTGTGTTTCCACTTTTGAAAAATAAGCCACAGCTAGTAGAGAAAGCACGAAAAGTTTACATGGATTTGAAAAAAGAATTAGAAGACAAGATGAAATTGGTACTCCATTCTGTGTGACTGTGGACTTTGATACAGTAGAGAAAGATGAGTCTGTAACTATAAGAAGCAGAGATACTGGAGCTCAAGAGAGAGTGAAAATCGAAGAATTATCGGCCTATCTTACTAGTAAACTTAATTAGATTTAAATATGAAATTCACCAAGAAGAAACTTAAGAACGGCTTGAGAATTATTTCTATTCCAATGAAGGATAATCCAACAGTTACTGTTTTGGTACTAGTAGAGACGGGTTCCGAATTTGAAAAAAAAGAATTAAACGGCATTTCGCATGTCTTGGAACACATGTGTTTTAAAGGGACAACCAAGAGACCAGCACCAAGAGATATTTCAAGAGAATTAGATGCAATTGGGTCTCATTTCAACGCTTTCACTTCAAACGAGCATACAGGATATTATGCTAAGGCTAACAAGAAACATATAGATAACATTTTAGATGTATTATCTGATATCTACATAAACTCGGTTTTTCCCGAGAAGGAGCTTGAGAAAGAGAAAGGGGTTATTATTGAGGAAATTAATATGTATAAAGATTTACCTCAGTGGATTGTTCACGAAGAGTTCTCAAAACTTCTTTATGGTGATCAACCTGCAGGTTGGACCTTAGCAGGAACTAGAGATACAGTTCAGAAGATAAAGAGAACAGACCTGATTGATTACAAAAATAAACATTATGTTGCTTCTTCAACTGTTGTGATTGTGGCAGGAAGTTTTGATGAGAAGACTGTGTTTAAAAAAGTTGCACAAAATTTTAATAAAATAGGAACATGGAAGAAAGAAGAGAAAAGGAAAGTTAAAGAGTCTCAAGAAGAGGCAAAAGTCTCTCTGTTCTATAAGGATACGGACCAAACACATCTAATTGTCGGTGTGAGAACTTGTGATACTTATAACAAACTTAATATACCACTTAGACTGATTGAGGGAGTTTTGTCTGGCGGAATGAGCGCAAGACTTTTTCAGAAGATGAGGGATGAAAAAGGGATTTGTTACTATGTTCGCGCTGATGCCGAGGCGTACACAGATCATGGATTCTTCACTGTCTCAGCAGGAGTTGATTCAAATAGGATTTCAGAAGGAATTGAAGCAATTTTGTTTGAACTTAAGTCTTTAAAAGAAGAATTGGTTCCAGCGGATGAACTGAAAAGAGTAAAAAGTAATCTCATTGGAAGTATGTTACTTTCTCTTGAATCGAGCGATTCAGTTGCAAGCTTTTTGGGTGGTCAAGAAGTACACAAGAAACCATTAAAGACCCCAGATGATATAACTAAAGAAATAGAGTCTGTCACAGCCGAAGATATAAAATCTTTGGCCCAGAAGATATTTATAGAAAAGAACCTCAATCTTTCTATTGTAGGTAAATTAAATGATCCCAAACCTTTTCTAAATATCCTTAAAATCTAGCTTGGAAACGTTTGCTTTTTACCTCTGCCTGTGTTAATCTGTTCTTCATGCAAAAGAAAGTAGAAACTGAAGAAAAAAAGACCGATTCTAGAATATATGAAGTCGGCTATCATATTGTTTCGTCTGTAGCTGAGGAAAATGTTCCACAAGAGACAGAAAAAATAAAAGCAATTATCTTAAAAGAGAAGGGTACTATTATATCTGAAGAAGCTGCGAAGCTTCGACCTTTGGCCTATACACTAAAGAAAGCAGAAGCTGGATCATATAACAAATTTGATAAGGCATATTTTGGTTGGGTGAAATTTGAGCTTACAGAAGGTGATGTAAAGAATATTGATGAAGCTCTAAAGGCAGAAACAAACGTTCTAAGATACATATTAATTAAAACAATAAGAGAAAATACTATTTTTCATCAGAAACAAGCACCAGCCTTCGTTGAAAAAGAAAGTTCAAAAACAAAAGCAGAAAAAGCTGACAAAGATGGAAAGCCTGCCTCAATAGAAGAGATTGATAAATCTATAGAAGATTTGATTGCTGAATAAATAGTTTTTAAACTTTGTCTGTGTTAAAATAGTCTTATGTATTTAAATAAAGCAATAATAATAGGTAATTTAACAAGAGACCCAGAGTTAAAAGCAATACCATCTGGTATGCAAGTGGCTTCATTTTCAGTTGCTACAAACAGAGTTTGGAAAGATAAAAACGGTGCAAAACAAGAATCAACTGACTATCACAATATAGTAGTTTTTGGTAAGCAGGCAGATTCAGTTGGAAAATACTTAAAGAAAGGACAAAGTGTCCTTATTGAGGGTAGAATTCAAACAAGAAGTTGGGAGGCTGAAGGGAAGAAGAATTACAGAACAGAGATAGTTGCAGATAGGGTTCAGTTTGGGCCAAAATCAAGCGGTACTGCTTCAGTTGGGGCAGAGAAGACAGATACTTCAAATAGCTCATCAAAAGCTCCTGCGATGGACACGATCGACTATCCAACAGAAGAGATTAATCCAGAAGATATACCATTTTAAGTTTGCAATATAGAAGAAGATATAGTAGTATCAAAAACCAATTATGAAACAATGCTTTTTTTCACAAAATAATATTAAACAGGTAGATTACAAAGACACGGAACTTTTAAAGAAGTTTCTTAATCCTCATGCAAGGGTTAATGGAAAGAAGAAGACTGGAGTTTGTGCAAAGAGCCAAAGACAGCTTTCAGAAGCTATAAAGAGAGCAAGATTTATGGCACTTCTTCCTTTTGTCTCAAGGTAAATCATTGAAATGACCGCCGGTAGGCGGTTTTTTTCTCTGTCATCCCAGACTTGATCTGGGATCCAGACTATCAGAACTAGATTCCCGTTTGCACTGGAATGAAAGAAAAAGAAATGTTGGTGGAGAGAAATGATTAGGATTTAAATTGAACATCGTTAAAATATCCTTGTTTTTTGCTTATTTTTAATATAGAATCAGTTTTGTTATAAAATAAATATAAAACATATGGCAATGCTTGAGTACAGCGAAGTTGTTGAGAAAAAATTCATTATCTATGAAGGACAGCCTTTTGAAGTTATCGGTTCTCACGTTTTCAGAAAACAACAGAGAAAGCCTGTTAATGCTACAAAGTTGAAGAATATGATTACTGGTAAGATTACTGAAATATCATTTCATCAATCTGAAAAAGTCCAGGAAGCTGAAATTGAGTATAAAGATGCAAAGTTTCTTTACAAAAATAAGGGAGAGTTTTGGTTCTGTGACCCTAAAGACCCAGCAAAGAGATTTGAGCTTGAGGAAACACTTATTGGTATGCCTGCAAAGTTTATGAAAGTAAATTCTTTAGTTGAGACAATGCTTTTTGAAGATAAAGTTATTGGTGTAAAACTTCCTATTAAAGTTGAACTTAAGGTTACGGAAGCTCCTCCTGCAGTAAGAGGGGATACTTCTTCCGGTGGAACAAAACAAATAACTCTTGAGACGGGTGCAATTATAAACGCTCCTCTCTTCATCAAAGAAGGAGAAATAATTTCTATAAATACAGAGACGGGGGAATATGGAAGCAGAGTTTGAGGAAATTAAAAAACCACCCCATAGGGTGGTTTTTTAATTTCCTCAAATTTCTTTTAGTTTCGCTCTTATTTCTTTCAGGATCGCATTCGTAATCTTTGGATTCTCCCTTAAAAACTGCCTTGTTGCATCATAACCTCGGCCGATTTTTTCACCATTATATTCATAAGATGTACCGGATTTTTTAAGTAATTCCATCTTTTCACCCAAAGCAATTATTTCTCCTTCTTTAGAAATTCCTTCGTTATACATAAGGTCAAACTCTGTTTGTTTGAACGGAGCAGCGACCTTATTCTTTACGACTTTTACACGGACTCTTCCTCCCATGATCTCTTCACCTTTCTTAATCTGGGCAATCCTTCTGATATCAAGTCTGACTGAGGTATAGAATTTCAAAGCTTTTCCTCCTGGAGTTGTTTCTGGGTTACCAAACATTACACCGATTTGCATTCTTATTTGGTTTATGAAGATAACTACTGTTTTTGACTTGGCAACAATAGCGGTGAGCTTTCTGAGAGCTTGAGACATAAGTCTAGCTTGTTTGCCCATATGAGATTGTCCCATATCTCCTTCAATTTCATCTTTTGGAGTAAGTGCAGCCACCGAGTCGATAACGATAATATCCATCTTTCCGGATCGAACTAGGCTTTCTACAATCTCAAGAGCTTGCTCTCCTGTGTCTGGTTGTGAAATAAGAAGCTGGTCAATTTTAACTCCAATTTTTTTAGAATACTCTGGGTCCATTGCGTGCTCTGCATCAATGTAGGCACATATTCCTCCAGCTTTTTGAGCTTCGGCAACAGCATGAAGAGCGAGTGTTGTTTTACCAGAAGATTCAGGTCCAAAAATTTCTATAATTCTTCCTCTTGGATATCCGCCAATTCCAAGTGCGGCATCAAGACCAATAGAGCCTGATGGTATGGCATCAATACCAACTTTTGGTTTTTCTCCAAGCATCATTATAGAATCATCGCCAAATTTAGTTCGGATTTCTCTCAAAGCTGATTGCATTTTTTCTGTATTATCTTTTGCGAGGGCAGGGGGAGTATCTTCTTCTTTGTCGGTTACATCTTGTTCTGTGTCATCAATCAAATCTTTGTCTATTTTCTCCTTTGTCTTTTTAGCCATTTTTTTGCTTTGTCCCGAATCTTGTCGAGATTAATAATTAAAATCTAATAATAACTTTCTTATTTTATCATAAAACTCAATTTCAATAACTACTTATAAAACAATTCTAAAACTTTTTCCGTCTCTCGTCCAAACTTGTCTTCTCCATGAACCTTCAATACATTATAGCCAGGGGATAATAGTACCTTTTGGCTAAAGTTTCCTTCTTCGTCCATAAAAATATTACTATCATTCACCTGAACTTCTGTGATATTCACAGCCTTACCAATTATCTCGACTAATGATGTATTTAACGATAAACCATTTTCTGGACTTGTGATTATTATTTTGGGTCCAGTGATGTATCTACTTATTTCAAAACCTGTATAGACGATAATAATAAGTACAAAAAGAGCAATTAGAGAGTATTTTATAATTTGTTTGACTTTTGCTCTGTCCATCTGGTTTTCTTACAGGCTTACTTCTTTGTCTGCGTCTATTTCTTGATTCTCGTCTATTGATTGTTCTCCTTCGGTGTAGTCAGAACCTGTTGATTCAGGAGATGAAGGTGTATCATTTACGTCTCTTGGTTTTGAGCCGTTTGATGGACCGATGACACCTTTCTCTTCTAGCATATCCATAAGTCTTGCGGCTCTTGCGTATCCAACAGATAGTTTTCTCTGAATGTATGAAGTCGATGCTTTTCCAGCTTTTAATACAGTATCCTTTGCTTGTTCGTATAGTTCATCTTCCTGGCCTGCATCTTCTTCTTCAAACATTGAACCAAAGACATTACTGCCTTCATTTTCTACTGGTATGGTGCTGTCTGTGAGAGCAATCGTTTCAGTGAGTTCATCTCTGTATGTATCAGCTAGGTATTTTGCGATAGCTTTAACCTCAGTCTCTGATATGAATGCGGACTGGATTCTTACTGGTTTTGACATCTCACCTCCGATATAGAGCATATCTCCTGCACCTAGAAGTTTTTCTGCTCCCATGGTATCAAGAATAGTTCGTGAATCTACTTGTGACACAACTTGTAGGGCAATTCTTGCAGGGACGTTTGCCTTGATAAGTCCTGTGATAACGTTTACTGATGGTCTTTGTGTGGAGAGAATGAGGTGAATTCCGACGGCTCGGCTCATCTGTGCGAGTCTAACAATTGCGCTTTCAAGCTCTCTTGGATATGACATCATGATATCTGCAAGTTCATCAATGACAATGACAATATACGGCATCGTCTCCGGTAGTTTGTCTTTTTCAACATCGTACACACCCTTTTTCTTAAGTTCTTCTATTTTTTTAACTTCAGGTGCAAGTACATTCTTGTGGTATGAATCAATATCTTTTACGGCCTCAGCCTCTAAAATGTCATATCTTCGGTCCATTTCTTTTGCAGCCCATTTTAATGCAAGAATTGTTTTCTTTGCGTCTGTGATAACTGGTGTAAGTAAGTGTGGAATTTTATTATACAAAGTAAGTTCAACTCTCTTTGGGTCAATCATAATAAATTTCATATTGTCTGGAGAGTTTCTGTATAAAAGGGAAGTGATAATTGCGTGAATGGTGACAGACTTACCAGAACCCGTTGCTCCAGCGATAAGAAGGTGGGGCATTTTTGCAAGGTTGGAGTAGTGAGATTTACCCGAGATTCCTTTTCCAAGACTTACCATCAATGGTTTTTCAGATTTCTGGAATTCTTCAGAGCCAAGGAGAGAGGCGAGACCAACTGTGGTTTTTGTTGTGTTTGGTATTTCAATACCAACTAGAGATTTACCGGGAATTGGAGCTTCAATTCTTATGGGGTGTGCAGCAAGGGCCAATGAGAGATCGTTTTGTAGTCCAACTATTCTTGAAAGTTTTACTCCCTCTGCTGGTTTAAGTGCATATCTTGTTATTGATGGTCCGATCGATACTTCATCCATCTCAACGTCGATTCCAAAGTTAAGAAGAGTTCTCTTAATAATATTTGCATTCGCTTTAATATCTCCGACTCCTGGCTTTCCTTTATCATGTTCAAGTAGTGTGAGTGGGGGAGGAACGTATGCGGTGTTTCCAAACGCACGTGGCGTCATTTTTATTAATTCATCCTCTTCGGGTTTAATGATGTTTGGAGCTTTCCCATCCTTTTTTGTCTTGTCTGGATTTATAACGGGCTTTGCTGCCTCAACTTTCTTACTGTCCTCATCATCGTTTATTACTTTTAATTCATCCTCTTCAATTTCCTCATCACCATCGCTTTCATCTTTCTTAAACCATCTTCTCCAGAAGAAGAAAGATTCAGATGTGATTTTTGTTTCAAAAAGTATGAGACAAGAAATAGCTAAAAGTGCGAGGAGTATTACCAGCGATGCTGTTTGGCCAAAAAGTTGTAATAGAGGCGTTGAAATAATCCACCCTACTTTTCCTCCTTGGGCAGTCCAGTAAATTTTTGAAATCAAATCTATTAGTCCAAGACCAGAAATGAAAAAGAAAACCCCACCGACTATTTTTAATTTATTAAAACTTCTTTCTTCGTCTTTCAAAAAGGAAATACTTAGAAGGAGAAAAAATGTTGGGATTAGGAAATACCCTACACCGAGTAAAAATGTAAAAAAGTTATAAACGCTGTTTCCAACAACTCCCGCTTTTGATAGAGAAGCAAGTAAGAATAGGGAAGCAAGAACAAAAAAAACGACAGCCATTATTGCTTGTTTCGTTTCATTTTTTACTTGGTCCCAGAGGTTGGGTTTATTATTTTCTTTGAAGGATTTTTTTGACTTAGACATGCATTAATTATATCAAATTTTTTATATTTTTTCTCCACTAATTTGCCTTCCTATATTAGTAAATAACGATGCCTCCATATACGGTTGATAATGAATCAATTTTTTCTGTCATCCCAGACTTGATCTGGGATCCAGAATTAGATTATTTATAGGTTCTCTTTTGTGTGAAGTAACTTAAATTAAACAACAAGATTTCCATTGTCCATAAAAATTTGCACTGTAGTTCTCAAGTGTTTGGTTAATATTATATTTCCTTTTAACTTTCCACTTTAAGCTTTTGACTATCAATGCTCTTGCCACTAACTGTAATTTGTTTCCGATTGGTTGTTTATATATTTACAATAGTTTTGTCCGTTATATAATGGACAAAAGTTTTAGTCGGTCCTTGAACAGTTATAAGAGACATCCAAAAAAGACACTTGATTATCAAGGACGTTTTTATGTAAGACAGATATAAGACATGGTTATGGATAATAAGAAAAACCAAGATAAAAAGATAATAGGCTCTTCAAATCAGAACGTTATTGTTATTGATTATAGTTCTATTTTTCAAAACAAGGATTTTGAAAGTTACATCTTTAAGAGACTAGAAAAGATATCTCAGGCTGTCCATATGCTTGGTTCTCTCCTAATGGACAATGAACCCTCTAAGCTCAGGTTGAAGGAATTGTCTTTTATACTTATTTCGCGGGGTATGAGTCTATCGGACAGCATTCATACATCTTCTGATTCA
>CAYQFQ010000013.1:0-3647 GCA_964416925.1 uncultured Candidatus Saccharibacteria bacterium | reverse complement strand
TATGCAATCTTTGAAATAGTTCAATTGTCAAAACTGATGTCAGAAATGAACTGTACCATAATGAAAGAGGAGATAGCTAGGCTATTAAATGCTCTTAGTTTAGATAATAGTTCTTCTGAAAGAAATAGATCATATCTTACTAAAGATTTTTTTTCTGTATCAGACTATAAAGATGAAGAAAGAGAGAAGTCGGTTTCTAAATCACAGTTAGATTTTTATAAAGGACAAAAAGACATAAAGGACAGTGAAATGTATTCTGGAAATGTCTCAAACAGGAAAGAAGTAGTACATGTCCCTCAAGAAGATAAAAATAAAAGACAGGAGATGATACTTAGCATGCTAAAAGACAATAAAATACTGACTGTAAAAGATTTTTCTAAAGAGATAAAAGGATGCAGCGAGAAGACTATTCAGAGAGAATTGCTATCACTTGTTTCGGCCGGCACCCTCAAAAAGGAAGGAGAGAGGAGATGGAGCAGATATTCCATAAACTAAAGATATACGGTGTTGTCTCGATAGTGTCCTATCGATTGTCTCTTATCTCTTCTTAAGAAATATTAGTTTCGTTAAACTAGCTTTTTAATACTTTGAATGTGTCTTTTAGTCGCTATTTTTTTAAAAAATATCGTCTTCATAAAACCTTCATAATTTGGTTGCTTTTGAGTGAATTTTATGTAATAATGCTTCCATTAACTAATTTGAGTAATTTGCCTTGAAAACCCAAGGATTTTAATGATTTTTGGGGACTCGGGTAAAAAGCCCTTTAGTTATCCACAGTTGTGTATTTTGCTTGTTTTATAGCGAAATTATATAATTGTGAAGTGAATAGTGTTACCGGTGAGAACCGTGTTATATTATTTCACAGACAATTTTATGGTTTGGCGTTAGTCATAGCCGTAAAGTTGCCATTGCCGTATTCACAGATATCTCGGGTTTAGCCCGCGTTGTCAGTGGTCGAGAACTTTGACAATTGAATACACAAATACAGAAATACAGTTTTAATTATGATTGCTAATTCATTTCTCTTGTGTCGAACTCGTTCGTCTATAAAATAGATAAACGAAAATATGGGAGACGTGAAATAGTTAAAGAGAGAGTCGCATTTATTTTTGTCGGTAGATGCGCTAGTTTTTGTAGAAGGGAAGGTCATTTCCTTTTATGATAAACACACAGACAATTCACTGATTTAGCTTTTTGGTTTTTAGTCGAAATCATTCAGCTGACTCTATGTTTCGCTTTGCGAAAACCGTTGGTCGTTTTTATCGAAAGATAAAAATCTTCGGTCAGAGTTTATTAGTGAAAAAAGATGATAGCCAATTTCAAATTTATTAGTTTAATAGTAAGTGAAAAAGGTTATCGCAAGTTACTTTAAAATTAAATTATGAGTATAACAAAATCAGGAGCAGGAATTGCAGTCGCTTTGACTTTAGTTCTCTCCATGGTAGTAGGAGTTGCAAGCACTTCAGCTATGACAACAAGCGAATTGATAAATTTGCTTATTGCAGCTGGTGTTATAGCTCCAGATAAGGTTGCTGCAGTCCAAGCCATCGTTGGTGGTCAGACTACAACAACAACTTCAGGTTATGTATTTAATACAAACCTAACAGTAGGTTCAAGAGGTGCTGACGTTACAGCCCTTCAGAACGCAGTTGGAGTTTCTCCAGCTACAGGTTACTTTGGTGCAATAACCAAGGCAGCCGTCATACAATATCAGATTGCAAAGGGTATTACCCCAGCAGCTGGTTATGTAGGTGCGATCACAAGAGCTGCATTGAATGCAGGAGGCTCAGTAGTAGTTGTTCCAGGAACACCAGTTCCAACAGGAACAAGCTTGAACGTCACTTTGGCCGCAACATCACCTATGGCAGGTTCATTGGTTGCTGGATCAGCAATATCAAAACTTGTTGAATATACATTTACAAACACATCAGCTACACCAGCTGTTGTTACAAATGTAACTTTGGCAAGAACAGGTATTTCATCTGATACAGATTTATCAAATGTTTACCTTTACTCAGGTGTAACAAGACTAACAGATGCAGCTACAATTTCATCTGGTAGAATATCTTTTAATGCTCCTGCAGGATTGTTCACAATCCCAGCTGGTTCATCAAAGACAGTTGCAGTTAGAGCAGATGTTATAACAGGATTCGCAGGACAAGTTGGTATCTCTCTAACAGGAGTTACATCAAATGTCGCTGTTGCAGCTTCATATCCTATCTCCGGTGCTTTGTTCACAGGAGTAACACCATCTTCAATAACAACAGTAGTATTTACAGCTACAACAACACCAGCAGCTACAGATGTTGACCCACAGTCAGATTACGTTATGTGGCAGAATACAATCCAAGTTTCAAATCATGATGCAGCATTACAAGCTATCACTTTGAGACAGATTGGTTCAGTTGCAGGTACAGATCTAGCCAACTTCAAACTTTTTGTTGATGGTTCACAGGTTGCATCAATTGCAGCTTTGGGTACAGATGGTTACTTGGTCTTTGACCTTTCATCAAATCCACTTAGATTAACTCAGACAAGTCACATTGTTAAGTTAGTTGGTGACGTTGTTGGAGGTTCAACAAAGAACTTTAGCTTCTCAATGAGAAGAGCTTCAGATATCTCTATTGTTGACACACAGTTAGGAGTTAACGTTACAGCAACAGCAAGTGCTACAGCTGGATCAACATTCCCTATAACAGGTGGAGTACAAACAATAACAGGAGGTTCACTTACAATAACAAAGAAGACAGATTCACCTTCAGGTAATGTCACATTACAAGGTTCAGCTCTTACACTCGCAAGATTCGAGATAAAGGCAACAGGTGAGCCTATGAAAGTTGAGACTCTTAATGTTAGATTCGCTCCAAGCGATGTAAATGTAAGCACACTAAGAAATGGTATGTTGTTTGCTAACGGTTCACAAATCGGAAGCACAGCAGACATTTCTTCTTCATCAGCAGGTACACAATTTAATCTAGGTTCATCACTTGTGGTTTACCCAGGTTCACCTGCAGTTATCGAAGTTAAAGCAGATATTTACGACAACACAGGAACAAACGACATGACAAACGGTGATACATTCACAGTTTCGTTAGTCGCAGGTTCACAAAATGTTCAGAAATTAGTATCTTTGTCATATGTTGGATCATCAGCTGTTTCAGCTAACCAGCTCACAGTCGCACAAGGTTCTTTGAGCGTTTCAAAGTACTCTGGTTACGCAAACAAATCAGTTGTTGTCCCACAGACAGCATACAAATTGGGTGAATACGTTTTGTCAACAAATAGCACAGAAGATGTAAACTTGAATACACTTTCAGTTTACTTCAACGGTACAGGTGCATCATCAACAATTTCAAACGTTTCAGATGTTTACGTTGTTTATGGTACAAAACAGACTTCATCAAAATCTTCAGTAGTTGCTGGAGAGAACTCATACTCAATTAATGAGGTATTGAGATCAGGTGCTTCAATGAATGTTGCAGTCTATGGTACAGTTTCTGTATCATCAGGTGCTTCAGACGTTTACGCTACAAAGTTGGCTGTTTCTGGTCAAACAGTACAGTCAGGACAAACTGCATCTTCATCAATTGTTACAGGACAAACAGTCGCTGTTACAACTGGTTCACTCGCAGTTACAAAGGATGCTT
>CAYQFQ010000012.1:0-22521 GCA_964416925.1 uncultured Candidatus Saccharibacteria bacterium | reverse complement strand
GAATAGAAAAAGTTTAGTTCAAGAGATTCCTTGAAAGTGTAAAGACAAAATAATATGAAAGCTATAATATTAGCAAGAGTATCAACAGAAGAACAAAAAGAAGCAGGTAACTCACTTCCCGCTCAACAAGAAAGACTTCTTTTGTATGTTAAAAGAAACACCAGACTAGAACTCTACAAAGAATATATTTTTGATGAGTCAGCATACAAGGAGCATAGAAAAGAATTTGATAAAATAATAAATTCTATTCTTGAAATGAAAGAGGTTGTCGCTCTCTGTTGTGATAAAGTGGACCGACTATCGAGGGACTTTTTGGTTGGGCTACCTGCACTTGAAAGACTAAGAAGAGAAGGAAAAATTGAGCTCCACTTCCCTTCAGACAACTTAGTATTACGTATGGATTCTCCAGCAACAGACCTGTTCCATTTTAATATCGCTGTCAGCTTGGCTCAATATTATTCAAACTCTATAAGCGATAATACACGAAGAGCTTTTGAACATAAAAGAAAAAGTGGTGAATGGACCGGAACGCCAAGAATCGGTTATAAGAATGTAACCCTTGAAAATGAGAAGAAAGACATCATTCTTGACTCAGAGAGAGCCCATTTGGTCCAAAGAATGTTTGAACTTTATTCAACCGGTAATTATTCAACTACCACAATAAGAGAAGAGATAACAAGACTTGGATTAAAAAGCGTAAACGGAAACAAGCTTTCTAGGAGTAACGTCGAAAGAATACTGAAAGACCCGTTCTATTATGGGATGGCAAACTCTAAAAAGTATGGCCTATTCGAGCACAGATACCCTAGACTTATTTTGAAAGAACTTTTTGATAGATGTGAAGACGTGAGAAGGGGCAGAAACAAACATAAATCCAAAATGGCCTCAAGAGACTTTATATTTAAAGGACTTTTGACTTGTAAAAGGTGTGGTCATCTACTGAGTCCTGAAATGAAGGTAAAAAAGAGTGGTCTAAAGTTTATATATTATTCTTGTACTAATTCTCAGGGCATATGTAAACGTGAATATGTAAAAGAAGAGACCTTGCTGAAGCC
This sequence comes from uncultured Candidatus Saccharibacteria bacterium, assembly GCA_964416925.1. GTDB lineage: Bacteria > Patescibacteriota > Minisyncoccia > Phycocordibacterales > GWA1-40-21 > CAYQFQ01. Next base: position 21,466 of record CAYQFQ010000012.1, on the reverse strand, counting down.
CATATTTGAGGTGTTTGAAGCATTTGAGAGTATTCCTCAATCTGTTCAAGACAGGCTTGTTGGTGAGCTTCGTAAGGTTAATGAAAGCGAAGTAGAATACCATAACAAAGAAATCTCTAGGCTGCAGACAGAATATAATAAAATACAGACACGAATAAACACATTACTTGATATGCGTTTAGACGACAGTATCAGTAAGGAAGATTATGAAAAGAAACTAGAACAGTTAAAAGATAACCAGTATAAATTGAACATCGAGCTTGAAGAACATACAAAGGCGGACCACGACTATCACATCCACGTATCTACCGTATTGAATCTTTCAAGAAGAATAAAACAACTGTTTATCAGTTCTGAAACAGTTGAAAAGAGGGCTATTTTGAATTATCTACTTCAGAACCCAACTGTATCTGAGAAAAAGCTTGATTTTACCTTGGTAAAACCGTACAACCTTATACTAGAATTAGCTGGCTGTCCTAACTGGCTCCGGAGGTAGGGAATCTTTTCTTACAGAAACAGTATACCTTTCCCCTTTTTTCACAATAAGAATTTTTCAAAAATATGGGAGAAGGTTTTCGATCCCTACACGTAAAGCAAATCATTGCTTTACTCTCCGGAGCAGTAAAAGTAAAAGCGCCCTTTAGGGGCGCTTAAACTTTTATCTGCTCCGGAGGTAGGGATCGAACCTACGACCAATCGCTTAACAGGCGACCGCTCTACCGCTGAGCTACTCCGGAATCTGTCAACGTAGTAGCTCAGCGGAACAACCGCTTTTGAAATGCTCTACAGCATTTCAACTACCCCGAAATATATTCTGTTTTATAAGAACTTAAACATACTAACAAAAAATGAGTAAAAAGTGAAGCCTAACGTTTCTGATATAATCCTGGATCCCAGATCAGGTCTGGGATGACAAAAAAGGAGAAGGACTGGATTGCTTCGCTTCGCTCGCAAAGACGGAGGTGATAAATTCCCGCTTTCTCGGGAATGACAAGGAAAAGCAAAAGAATCTTTAAATCATTTAGAAAAAATTCCACAACCTAAAGCTTGTGATTTACCTGTTAAAACAGGACCCACATCTCTTGCCATCTGGCTCATCTCATCAGTCTTTATTACCATGATTTTGACTTTGGAACCTGTATTTGAAATGTCTGCATTTTTACCTTCCACCCTCTCGTTTTTGTCTTTATCAATATTAATACCTAAGATGCCTAGGCCTTCGCATATTCTTGCTCTCATCTGATAAGATCTTTCACCAACCGTAGCAGAAAAAACAATCATATCGGCCCCGCCGAGAATAGTATAATACGCACCGATATATTTTTTTATCCTATGGACATAAATATCAAGAGCAAGTTTTGCGTCTTTGTCGCCTTCAGATTCTAATTTAAACAAATCTTTGACGCTCGAACTTTTGCCAGAAACCCCAAGTAAACCGCATTCATAATTTAGAAAATTTCTCAGTTTCTCCCCTCTGATACCAAGTTTTTCTGAGAGATATGATATCGCTCCTGGATCAATGTCTCCTGCCCTGGTTGCCATCACAGCCCCTTCAAGGGGTGTAAAACCCATAGAAGTCTCAAAACTTCTGCAGTCTTTAATAGCAGTAACACTTGCTCCTCCACCCAAGTGACAGATAATTATTCTTCTAGGTAATGGACCAAGCATTCCGGCCAACCTAAATAATATGGACTTCACAGAAATGCCGTGATATCCGTATCTTTGAACTTCATATTTCTCAGTTATTTCTTTTGATATTGCATATCTCTCTACACTCTTTAACATTGATTCATGAAAGGCACTGTCTGATATCCCAACTATTGGAATTTTGTTAAACTCTTTTTTTAAATGAGCAACCTCATGAATAGTCAATGAAATGTGCAGTGGTGCTTTTTCTTTAGCCTCAAGCATTTTCTTTTCATAAACACTATCTATGATTTTATTTTGCAAGAAAAATAAACCTGGAGCCACAACTCGAACAGCTATCGCACTAATCTCATCCTTATTCTTTATTGCTCCTCGAGAAATAAAATTATTCAGTGCATATTTTAGACCATTTTCAAAATCACTCTTCGTCACCTCAACAATTTCTGAGGAATCTGGAGTCTCAAAAGTACACACATAGTCTTTTTCATCCACTTCAAGATGAGCAGAAATAATCTTTTCTCCATCTTCTTTATAAATGGCATATTTTCCAGACGCACTACCATTATTTACAATCAAATATTTTTTATCCATCCTGTTAAATAGTTCGTTAAATAAAATTATATACCCTCTGGGTCGTTACCAGTTTTCATAATATATTCCTTGTGATCTGTTATTATCTGTTTATACTTTTCAACTATCTTTCTTGCTTTTTCTTTATCAACAACTCCGTTTAAGGCAACCTTTTCGATGGCCTCTATAAGCAAGCTATACCTATCTGTCTTATTTCTTATATGCAAATCAAGGGGTGTTGTTGTTGATCCACTTTCCATGTAACCGTGGACAGAAAGTCTTTCTGTGCTGTTTTGGTAAAAGAATAAAATTTGTTGAAGAGTTTCTGGATATCCATGAAAGTTAAAAATAGCTGGTTTATCTTTTGTAAAGTATTGTGCGAACTCCTCATCTGTCAGTTTGTTTTTCCTACTAATTGTATTAGGAGAAATTTCTAATATATTCACGAATCTTATTTTTACTTCTGGTGCTTCCTGTCGAATCAGTTCAATTGATGCAATGGCTTCTTTTACCAAATACTGACCACATCCACAAATAACAACATCAGGATTTTCATCAGAAATAGATTTCCAAATTGAAGCTCCATGCTCAAGTTCATTCTTAGCTTCATCTATTGAAAGCCAAGCTGGTTCAATGGTTTTTTCAGATACGATAACATTAATTTCATTTTTTGAAGACAAGCATTTTTCCGCGACTAAAATTGCCTCATTTGCATCTGCAGGAAAATATACATTTATGAAATCATGTTTTTTCAAAAGAACATCTCCAATAAATCCTGGGTTCTGATGAGAAAAGCCATTGTGTTCCTGTCTCCAACCAGTAGAACTAACTATATAGTTTAATGAAGGAACATCCCCTCGCCATTCTGTTTTCTTTGCAATCTTTAAAAATTTACTGTACTGATCTACCATACTAGCTATAATCATTATAAATGCCTCATAAGATGCAAACACTCCAAACCTCCCAGTCAGAGCATAACCTTGGGCTAACCCCTGTAAAGCATTCTCAGAAAGCATCTCTATAACGCGACCATCTCTCGATATGTTGTCATCCCAGTCTTCAATTTTCCCAACAAAAGATCTTGTTGTCTCAACAAACATATCTTGAAGACGATTTGAATAAGTTTCATCTGGAGAAAATAATCTAAAATTTCTTTTATCTTTATTCAGTCTTGTGACAGCAGAAAAGTATTCGCCAATCTTTTTCATCGCACTGACTGATACTGTTCCTGATTTTTCAACCTTCGTCTCAAAATCAGTAATATTAGGTAAAATAAGATCACGACTTTTATCACCCTTTTTAATACCAAAGGCAATCTGATTATCACCCATTCTTAAACCTTCAGATGGAACATTGTCTAAAACATCTTTTACAAAATTTGTTTCCTCATTAAACAACTCATCAAATTTATATGACTTAAGCCACTTTAAAAGCATCTTCAATTCTTCTTTATCAGTTTTCATTTCTTTACCGACAACCTGATGAGAAAGACAATTGTCTTCTATCTTTTTTCCTTTCAATAATTTTGGACCAGTCCATCCTTTTGGAGTTCGCAAAACAATCATTGGGAATCTTAAATAATCTTCCAATTTTCTATCTGGATTTGCTCTAGCTTCACTTTGGATTTTTCGGATAGAAGTATACGCATCATCTAAAGCAACAACCATCTTCTCATACACCTTTTCATTCTTACCTTCTACAATTATTGGTTCATAACCATATCCTTTAAATAGAGATTTTAAATCGGCATTCTTCATTCGTCCAAAAACAGTAGGACCAGAAATTTTGTAACCATTTAAATGTAATATAGGCAATACTGCTCCATTTTTTGCTGGGTCAACAAATTTTGATAAGTGCCAAGATGTAGCCATTGTCGCTGTTTCGAACTCTCCATCTCCGACAAGACATGCGGCAATCAAATCTGGGTTATCTAATACTGCACCGTATGCAGTGGATAAAGAATAACCAAGTTCTCCTCCTTCAAGAATTGTCCCAGGTGTGGCTGGACTTGAGTGGCTTGGGAAACCATAAGGCCAACTAAAATTTTTAGAAATATAAGAGATTCCACTTTTGTCTTGAGTTGCTTCTTTGTAGTATTTGCCTAAAGTACCCTCAAGAAAAACATTTGCCTGAAGTGCGGGAAACCCGTGACCAGGGCCAAGAATAAACATCATATTTGCACCTGTCTTTATTATCAAATTGTTTAAACAAGCATAAACAAAGTTGATACCAGGGCATGTTCCCCAGTGACCTAGCAACCTAGACTTGATATCCTCAAAAGTTAGTTTTTTATCTAAAAGAAAATTATCCTGTAAATATATCTGAGAGACAGTTAGATAGTTCGCCGCCCTTACATACTTTTGGAGTGTTTCGATTTCTTTGTTCATGGGTATAATTATATCAAATATATTTTCATTGGGCTATTTATAATCCACATCTATGATGCTTGAATATTATTAATTTGATATAATATGAATATATGAGTCTAAGAGAAATCAAAAAACAAGAACTACAGAAAAACATTGAAAATGTAACCGGACTTCACAAAGACATTGTTGGCGACTTCAAGAACCTTAAGGGAGATGTGTCAAAGATTAAAGGGAATGTGAGTATTCATCGAATCTCAGGAGATGCTTCAAATATTCAGGGTGAAATAAATGGCATCTCAGGTGATGTATCAAATATTTTTGGTGATGTCAGTCACATCAAAAGTGATGTAACAAAAATAAAAGGTGATGTTACCGATATACATGGTGATTTTACTGGAATCATTGGCGAGGTTTCAAACATTACCGGTGATGTCACAAATATCCGAGGGGATGTTAGCAACATTGAGGGAAATGTATCAAATATAATTGGAAAAGTTAGTGATCTTAAAGGAGATGTCAGTAACATCCGAGGCAACGTAACAAATATGAGTGGTTATGTCAGTAATATCTCAGGAATGTCCACAAATATCTCAGGTGACGTATCAAACATATATGGTGATGTATCAAAGATAGAAGGAGATGCTACTGGTATGTCAGGTAATGTTCAAGAACTTGCAATAAATTAATTAGCTCTCACTAAAGATATTCACTTCCATAAACTTGCAACCATTCAAGTACATTTTTCATTACCCCTGTGGCTCCATAAGTATTATCAACTCTTCCCTTTTCCATTATCACAGCAAAAGCATATTTTGGATCATCGTATGGGAAAAATCCAGTAACCAATGAGTTTACATATTGTTTGCTTGCACCAAGTTCTGCAGTACCCGTCTTCAAAGCAACCTTTAAATTTGGAAAGTTAACACTTCCTGACATTCCTTCTGTTACAGCCATTCTCATGCCTTCACGCACAACCTTTAGATCTTGCTGGTCTAGGTGTAAATCTACTCCAGAGGCATCTGACACATCTTTAAGCGCGACAATTGAAGGGTCTAATAAAATTCCACCATTTGCAAGAGATGCAACAGCACGAACTAATTGCATAGCCGTGACTTGAAATCCATATTGACCAATTGAAGTATGATAAGTATTTCCCACCATCCAAGATTCACCATTAAAATTGTTTGCTTTCCATTTTTGATTTGGAACAACTCCGGAAGGGCCACTAAAAAAACCTTCTAAGGATATATTTTGGCCAAAACCAAACATGTTCATGTATTTATTTATCAAATCAATTCCGATTCCCTTTTGATCACCAAATCCTCCTCCGGTAACATAAAAATATACGTCAGAAGACATTGCGATCGCTTTTCTCATATCTACATATCCATGATTCTTCCAGTCCTTAAAAATGGTAGGTTTTGATGGATCATATGGATTTGGCACAGAAATAAAACCTTCCGTAAAGATATACTTATTTGGATCAATAATTTTTTCAGATAAAATACCAACTGACATATATGGCTTCACCGTTGATCCAGGTGTATATAGTCCTTCTGTCGCCCTATTCAAAAATGGTGTTCTTTTGTCATTCAAATATCTTGAAATTTTTGATGAGTCGTCACCGTCAGTTAGAACTTGAGAGTTAAATTCTGGATAGCTAGCAATCGCTAGAACTTCTCCAGTTTTTACATCCATAATCACACCAGCACCACCAACAAATCCAACACTATCAGATACATCCTTGATTGCTTTAAAAAGTTCATTTTGAACCGCAGAATCAATAGACAACCTAACATCCTTTCCATCTTTGGGCGGACGCAAAACACTTTCGGATTGAACCTTACCTCGAGCATCAATTTCAACAATTCTAAGACCATTTTTCCCGGAAAGTTCACTGTTATAATTTTTTTCTATACCAGACTTACCGATAAAATCTTCATTGTAATAAAAACCGTACTTATCTTTTGAGGGGTATTTCAAATACCCTAACAGATGAGAAAATCCATCGAGGTCAATATATTTTCTTAAAGCATATTCTGGGATTTCAGCATTGGGAACATTCCAAGCAAGTTTAACTCCGTTTTTGTCTGTGATAACTCCTCTCTGAGTAAAGACGGTCGTATCTTTTAATCTATTATTTTCACTACGAGCATAATATTCTTGACCTTTCATAATCTGAAGGAAAAAACTTCTTGAAAGAAATACTGTCAAAATAACAACACAAAAAATTCCAAAGAAAATCAGAGTTCTAATATTAATTGGTTTTTCTATTCTACCTTCAAATTGGTACACATCAAAATTTGGAAGATTTTTTGAATCCAGTAAAATTTCATCCGGATCAATGTCCTTAAATCTCGATCCTGACACCTCACCATGTTTTTTAAACAAATTTCTGAACATCTATTACTATAAGATATTATCAATCAAATTCTAATTAGTAGAATTTTAGCATTTTCTTCAGTTTGAAAGAAATAGCCCACAAAACTAGGAATATAACAAAAAAAACGTATGGATAAGTTATCTTATATAACCCCAAACCACCATATAGAATGTCAAAAAATAATCCAAAAAATACAGCCTCAAAATAATTATCAAAGTAGGCTAAAAAAATTATGGCAATTAAAAAAGATAAATACCAAGGAAGGGTAATTAAAGCAACAACCAAAATTATGTCCGCAAAAAGTCTTTTCATTTCTTAGCTAAAATTTCGACAAATCTTATTTCTTGAATATTTACAGGACTTTTAAATAACACAGTTTTGAAAGAGTCTGCCGTCTTTTCTTCTATCTTTTCCACCACTCCAAAAATGTTTGCTGTTATCGAAGGTATAACCACACTATCTCCTTCTTTTACTTGTATTTCTTTTGATAATTCAACTTTAAAATTACCAGCCCCCATCCCTATCGCTTCTTTTTGAGTTGTTATTTCTCCAATTAAAATTTCAGTTCTATTTCCAGGACTTGAGTACAATCTTACCTTCGATGAGTTACTTGAAACTTCGTAAACTTCCCCAATAAAAACGTCCCCGTCCACCATAACTCTGTCACCAATAGAAATTCCCGTCTGTAAACCAGAATCGACAATCAAGGTGTCGTAAGGTGTTTTCGACGGTCTTGAAACGACTGCCGCTATCACTATCGAATAATGGTTTCTATTTTCCTTGATGCCTTTTAATTCAAGATTCTCTTCTTTTAATACCTCCATAAACTTCAGATCTTTTTCCTTCAAAGCCAATTCTTCGCTTATTTTTTGATTCTCCTCGATTAAAGTTTTTTTAGAAGCAAAGACTTGAACATTACGAGAAGAAAAATCTTTTATCGAGGTTGATAATTTCAAAAAAGGCATAGCTATAACCTTTACACTTTTTTTTCCAAAAGGAGTAAAAAACAAAGAAACAACAATTACAAAAACTATAAAAAATAATATCTTGCCTCCGAGACTTTTCTTTGGCTGACTACTTTTTAAGAGGTAGTTCATCTTGGTTTTGAATTAGAACCTCTTCAAATGATTCGAGATTTTCAACTATAATACCTGCTCCACGCGCAACAGCGGTAAGTGGCTCATCAGCAATATGAACTGGAATTTTTAGTACATCACTAAGTACAGTTCCCAAACCTTTTATAAGTGCTCCCCCTCCAAAAACATAAATACCCCGTCTCATGATATCCGCAACCATTTCAGGTGGAGTGGTTTCTAGAACTTCTCTTGCTCCATCAATTATACTTTCTATTGATGACGCCATAGCTTCACGAATATCAGAATCAGTAATTACTACTTCCCTTGGGAGTCCAGTTATTAAATCTCTCCCTTTTATAGAAGCCTCCAGTGGCTCATCCTCTATCACGGTACCAACTGAGATTTTTATATCCTCAGCTGTTTTCTCACCAATCAAAATCTTAAACTCACCTCTTATATAAGCGATGATATCGTTATTTAATTTATCACCAGCAATAGGCAAATTTTTTGATCGAACAATTCCGCTCAAAGAAATTACAGCAATATCTGTTGTACCGCCGCCAATATCAATCACCATATTTCCAACAGGTTCTTTTATAGGAAGTCTAATACCAATAGCTCCGGCCATGGGTTGTTCAACCACGTATACTTCTCTAGCACCTGCGTTTTTTGTTGCATCTCTTACGGCTCTAATTTCTACGTTTGTAACACCGGACGGCACACCAACAACAACTCTTGGTCCGAGCATTTTACCAGAAACCCCTTCAGCTCTTCTGAGTAAATGTGCAATCATTTCTTCTGTAACTTCAAAATCTGAAATAACCCCATCGACAAGTGGTCTAACAGCCACAATATGTCCAGGAGTTCTACCAATCATATCTTTTGCCTGAATTCCCACGGCGACAACCCTACCAGTCTTCTGATTAAGTGCCACAACGGAAGGCTCATTGATTACAATTCCTTTTCCAGCAAGATAAAGCAGAGTATTTGCAGTACCTAAATCTATTCCAATATCATTGGATAAATGTTTATTTATTCTTTTTATTGTATCTTCAAAAAACATTTTATTTGTATTCTTTAACAAAATCCATAAGTTCGCTCTCAGTCAAATTTTTAACCTCACCAGATTTCCTGACTTTTACTTCAAACTCTTTTTTCTCCAAACCTTTTTCACCAATCACGATCCTTAGCGGAATACCAATTAAATCTGAGTCGTTAAACTTCTCACCAGCCCTTGCGTCTCTGTCGTCATACAGTGTTTCTATCCCCATCTCAATCAGTGACTTAAAAATATCTTCGGCTTTAGCCCTAACTTTTTCATTATTAGATGAAATCTCTATTATGTGTACTTTGAAAGGCGCGACGGATACAGGCCAGACTAAACCTTTATCATCAGATAGAATTTCTACGACAGTTCCCATTAACCTACTCAAACCAATACCATAGCTTCCCATCACCACAAACTTTTCCTCTCCTTTTTCATTCTTATATTTCAAATCAAATGGCTCTGAAAACTTTGTACCTAAAGAAAATATATTTCCAACTTCAATCGCTTTTTTCTCTACCAAATCTTTTTTATCTAACCCAACTTCTTTAAGGACTTCGTCGTTATAGACTTCTTTATTGACCGCTATTTTTTTCTTTTCATCCAAATAAATAATATCTTCTCCTGCATCTGTTATCGCTTGAAATTCATGAGAAAACTTTGAGAAAGTTCCCCCGGAAGCAAAGGTTATATAAGTTAAATGACCAATGCCAACTCTATCAAAAATATTTTTGTATGCCACCTTAGACTTTTCATAGAATTCATTATGTTCCTTATCATCTTTTGAGAATGAATATAATGCTTTCCAATAAAACTCTCTTCCCCTCAATATCCCAGATTTACTTCTAGCTTCATTTCTAAAGATATTCTTAAAATCATAAGGATAAACTGGTAAATCTTTATAAGAGCTGATGTATTGCTTCAAGATGTTTGCGTAAGCTTCTTCGTTCGTAAAAGACAGACCGACTTCAGTGCCATTTTTTAACTTTGTCTTAAACCAATTATCAACCACTTCATCATTCCATCTATTTGACTTCTCCCATACTTCTTTACTTTGAATAACAGAGGTCTTCATTTCTGAACCACCAATCTTATTCATCTCATCACGGATTATGTCTTCTATATTACACATAACACGAAGACCGAGTGGCAGATAAGAATACACACCGGCCATTTCCTTACTTATAAACCCCGCACGAATGAGGAGACTTGCATTTTTTGATACTTCATCTTTTGGAGCTTCCTTGCGAGTTTTAGTTAAAAGGTGAGATTGTCTCATCCCCAACTCATTTTTTTGATTATTTTTTATCATAATAACAATAGCTAAAAATATAGTTTTTACGCAACTCTATACCTATAGGGCAAATATTACATCAGATTTATGCAAAAAGAAATGCTTGACTTTAAATCTAAAGTGTTACTGTTTGACGGAATTACTTAAACAAAACCCATACATCTTTAACCGTTATAATGACCATGAGAATCATTAACAAAATAAACCCTATACCATTGAGAAGGTTAAACACAATTGGTTTAATTTTTCTTCTAACAATAGCTTCAACAAGGATAAGAAACACTCTTCCGCCATCAAGAGCAGGAAAAGGTATTAAGTTTATAAGTGCAAGATTAATAGATATCATTGCAACAAAACCAAGGAAATAAGAAACACCAAACTGCATTGCTTCCCCGGACATTTTCGCAAGACCCACTGGACCAGAAACACTTGAGAGTACACCTTTCTGGAATGTAAATATTCTTACAAAAAAATCTTTGAGCCCAATCGCAATATTTTTCGTCTCCAAGACTGTAAGTTTGGCCCCGACATAAAAAGATTTGAAAAAACCATATTTAGCAATACCAACCATCTCCATTGAAATACCGACAGCTTTTTTGTTTTCGATTATCCCATTTTTTGCTTCAATATCAATTGTTTGTCTATCTCCATTTCTTTCATAAACAAACGAAACCTTATTTTTTGCCGATATCTCATCTTGTACTAAAGATATTGAACTGGCTTCTTTTCCATCGACACTGATTATTTTATCTCCCGTTTTCAGACCAGCAATATCTGCTGGTGATCCCTTAATTACATTTAGGACCATTACTTTTGTATCTTTAATTTCAAGGGGTGAATTATTAACCTTTGTAGAAATTAGACCAATATTTAGAGATAATGAAATAAAAATCCATGCAAATATAATATTGAAAATAATCCCTGACAAAAGAACAACGATTTGCTTCCATCTAGAAGCGTATGACAAATTCTTCTTCTTTTCTTCATCACTTAAATTTTGTACTTCTTCTGGATCTTCTCCCCAGATCTTCACATACCCACCAAACGGAATTAGGTTTATTGAATATTTTGTCTCCCCGACTTGTTTGCTATACAATCTTGGAGGAAATCCAATTGCAAATTCATCAACTCGTATACCAAACATTTTTGCCATCAGAAAATGACCAAGCTCGTGGACAAAAACCAAAACAGTTAAAGTTATTAGGAAAACTATTATAAACATTAGAGATTTATTTCTTTCTCTTTCTTTTCAAGAAGAGCTTCAAGATTTTTACTAGAGTCATCTATATTTTTCTGCATCTCGTTTTTAAAACGGAATTTATCATCTTCACCCATTCCTCCCTCTTTCTCTTTTTCCTGTATTGCATTCCATATTTCATCTCGAACAGCCCTTAAAGACACTTTCGCGTCTTCCAATTTAGACTTTGCAGTTTTCTTAAGTAGCTCTCTCCTATCAGATGTTAATTCAGGGAAAAATACGCGAACACCTTTATCATCCGTCTGAACAGATACACCAAGATTTGCTGCGGTTATCGCCTTTTCAATCTCTTTTGACTGAGCTTTGTCCCAAGGATTAATCCTCAAAACTCTTGCGTCTTCAACGGAAATTCCTGCCATCTGATTAATCGGCATTCTTTGACCATAGACTTCAACAAGGACATTATCCAAAATAGCTGGGCTAGCTGAACCAGTTCTTATCACTTGATATTCCTTTTTGAGCCACTCTTCAACACCCTTGGTCTTTTCCTTTAGAATTTTAAAATCGTAAGTCATATATCAATATTATCTAATAAATAATTATTATATCTACATTATATCAAATTTGTATTAATTTAAAACTGGCAAAAGTAGAGCTATGTGTTCCATAAGCATTTTAAGTGATGGTGACTGCTCCATACCATACAGCCTTGCTTTTTCGATTTCTTCTAACCATATAGCTGATTGTTTTATATCAAATATATTACGTATCTCACTCTGAAGAGACTGAAAGAAATTAATTACTTTTATTTTACTTTCCTCATCATCAGATACTTTTTCAGATAATTTCTTGATAAGTTCAAGTCTTTTTCCATACTTACTCTTTAAGAATTCTTTGGCATCAATAAAAGAATCTGTCTCATCACTTTCTAAATCTAAAAACATCGTTCTCGATTTCAAAGTTGGAATAAAATTCTTTGCAGACGGTGAAATAATAAAAAAATGTGTATGAGGAGTAGGCTCTTCAAACATTTTCAACATTGCGTTCTGCGCCTGTTCTGTCACAAAGTTCGCGGAGATTATAAAGATCTTCTTTTCGCCCGTTGTGGGTCTTTGAGATTGGGCCTCTTTAATCTTACGACTTTCTTCAACACCCAAAATATCAAACTGACCAAACCAAAAATCTGGGTTACCTTTTGTCTTAAACTTTAAATCCTTCTCAAGATACAAAATAATTCTGTCTGATGTTTCTTTACAGTCACCAACAAGACAATAGGAATGATATAACTCACCTTCTTTGGTTATTGGTTTAAATGACATGTACTTATAATATATAAAATTGTAAAGGCCGTCCACCCGAGTTGGGTTGGACGGCCTACTTAAATTGTGAAGCTTGATGCCACGCTAATTGAGCAACATGCCCTCCACCTGCTTCTTGGAGAAGGGTTCGCTCGAAAACGCCATGAATCGTCTGCCACCGACCTTAACAATAAGCCACCATTTTTCCATTCGCACACGTTTATGGAATAAATGCATCATCCCACCCGTTGATGCAACAATGTGAATCTTTGTCTTCGTCTGAGCCGGCATATAACTCCTCCTTCGCTGTTTGGTATTGAGAGAACAACAGTCTCTTTTATACCATATATATAATAATAAGTAAACTAGTTATCAACGTTTAGCAATAACACTCTTTTTGTAAGTCTCCAAATGTTCAAGGGCTATTCCAGTCCCTTTTGCAACGCAATATAATGCATCCTTAGCAAGGGTGGCTTTTACTCCAGTTCTTCTATAAACAAGCTCTGGTAGATTTCGAAGCATTGAAGATCCCCCAGTCATAATAATTCCACAGTCAATAATATCAGCGGCTAGCTCTGGTGGAGTTTCCTGTAAGACATCTTTAATAGCTTTTATCATATCCTTGAGCTCTTTTCCTATAGCTTTAACAATTTCGTTTGTTTTTATTTCCGTTGATCTTGGAAGACCTGTAAGAAAATCTCTTCCCTTTATTATCATTGAAAGTTCCTCCTCCATTGGAACAGCACTTCCTATTTGAATTTTTATTTCTTCTGCAGTTTTATCTCCAATAGCTAAATTAAAAGTTTTTTTAATATAGTCTGCGATCGCAGCATCTATTTTATTTCCTGCGCACTTTACAGATGTTGAAGAGACAATTCCACCTAAAGATATGACAGCAACATCTGTGGTTCCTCCACCGATATCTACCACCATATGTCCCATAGCTTCATAAATTGGAATACCAGCACCGATAGCAGCAAGAATTGGTTCCTTCACGATGTATGCATTTTTGGCCCCTGCTTTTATTGCAGCTTCAACAACAGCTCTTCTTTCAGTAGAAGTTACTCCAGCTGGAACAGAAATCATAACTTCAGGTTTAAAAATATTCCACTTACCTAAAGCCTTATCAATAAAGTATCTAAGCATCGCTTCTGTAACTCTGTAATCTGCAATCACTCCGTCACGCATAGGTCTGTAAGCAATAATACTGTCGGGTGTCTTTCCGATCATGTCCTTCGCTTCCGCACCCACAGCAAGTATTCTATTATCCTGTTCTGACACAGCAACAACAGAAGGCTCCATCAAAACAACTCCCTCTCCAGGCACAAAGACAAGAGTATTAGCTGTTCCTAAATCAATACCTAATTTTCTAGTGAAAAATGACATGTTTTTTGTATGTATTCTTATATTATATGTTTTAGAAAGTTTTGCAAATGGGCTTTACTTAAGAGCTTTTAGTGTTAATATCAAGGTTGGATACGAGTACACAACTAGCACAAAAAGTGCTAAACAAAAAAGAGGAGGAGATAAATGAAGACAAGAAAAGAAATCATCAGAAGTGCTGTTTCCGGTGCAGATAAATCCGAGGCGATAAGTTTCTTTGACAGGAAAGTCAAAAATAACGTCTTGGGTCCTGAACACACCGTCGCCACGAACGAATTGATTCAGGCTATTAATGAAGCCATTACAAAAAGTGGGCTTTCACCTGGAGAGATTACTGTAGAGGCGAAAATTATTCTCTGTGTCAAACCACCAGAGGATGCTCCGGTAGGCACAAAAGCTGTCAGGATTCAGCTTCTGAAAATTGAAGCCGAAAACGGGAATAAGGCGCAAAGTGAATAATCAACAAAGATTCAAGTTCTCTATAAGAAAGCGAGGGCCCAGTACGAAAGTGCTGGGCTTTTCTTTTTTATATCATATGTGCTATACTATTGATCGAATATCGAATTTAGAATTTAGTATAATATAAACAAGATGGATAATAAATTAGATCAAATAGGCGGATTAATTAAAGAATTGCGTGAAAGGAAAGTCATGACTCAACAACAGTTTGCTGATAAGCTTTGTACAACACAAAGTGCAATTGCAAGAATTGAAAGTGGTGAACAAAACTTGACTACTGAAATGATAACAAAAATCAGCGATGTATTAGGGAGTGAGCTTGTAAGTGTATCAAAGGGTGCTATGAATTTTGAAATAGAGGGAGGATTTGAGTTGTCAGGAAAAGTTGTAACAAAAACTTCCAAAAACGGAGCCATGGGGATAATTGCCGCTTCCCTTCTTAACAAAGGTAAGACTACAATTAAAAATGTTCCTAAAATAGAAGAAGTTTACAGAATGGTTGAGGTTCTTCAAAGTATTGGTGTTTCTATAAAATGGAATGATGGCGATCTTGAAATTGACGCCCATGAATTAAATTTAAAAAATATCAATAGAGAATCTGCAGAAAAAACTAGAAGTATAATAATGCTGATCGGGCCACTTCTACACCGCTTTACAAACTTTTCTCTTCCACAATCTGGTGGATGTAAACTTGGAGCAAGAACAGTTACCCCTCATTTCTTTGCACTTGAAAATTTTGGTATCAATATTAAGACGAAGTCTGACAGTTACGAAATAAAATATAAAATATTAAAACCTGCAGAATTTGCCCTCTATGAATCTGGGGACACCGTCACAGAAAACGCAATCATGGCTGCATCTCTTATTGAAGGAAAAACTGTAATTAAATTTGCATCTGCTAACTATCAGGTACAAGACTTATGTTTCTTTTTAGAAGATCTCGGAGTAAAGATAGAAGGAATCGGAACAACCACTTTAACAGTTCATGGAATTAAAGAGATCAATAAAAATATTACTTATTTCTTAGCAGAAGACCCTATCGATTCCATGTTCTTCATCGCTTCAGCGATATTAACAAAATCTTCCATTACAATTGAAAGATGTCCAATTGATTTTCTAGAAATTGAATTACTCAAACTTAAAAAAATGGGTTTCAAATATAAACTTTCAAAAGTTTATAAAGCTTTAAATGAAAGAACGAATCTTGTAGATATAAAGACTTTCCCTTCACAATTAAAAGCTCTCGAAGACAAAATCGAATCCCGTCCATATCCAGGACTCAATATTGACAATCTCCCCTTCTTTGCCGTCATCGCCACCCAAGCAAAGGGACAGACTTTAATTCATGATTGGGTATATGAAAAAAGAGCAATTCACTATAAAGAGCTCGATAAGCTTGGAGCAGATACAATACTTGCAGATCCACACAGATTTTATGTAAATGGAAAAACAGACCTAAAATCAACAGAAATAATCTGTCCCCCAGCACTCCGTCCTGCCGCGATTATTTTGATCGGTATGCTTGGTGCAAAAGGTAAATCAATACTTAGAAATGTTTACAGTATAAATAGAGGTTATGATGATATAGCTAAAAGGTTAAGTGGACTTGGTGCACATATAAAAACTTTGAGAGACTAAATTAGACGGAGGCTTAACCTCCGGAACTCCGGAGGTTAAGCCTTTCTTCAGATCCAAGGCTTAACCTCTGTATTTTATTTGAAGTCGAAATGCACCTTGTTCCCGTATCTCAAATCTAAGTGATTAAGTTTATTTAAATATTCAGAACTTGTTTCTATCGTTTTACTATCTACCAAAGAATTAATATTTCCTAGAGTTTTATTTAGTTCCTGCTTATCATCAAAATATATCGTTGCTCCACCTTTCAAAACAATCTCATAATATTCATCCATCGATATGAGTCGCGTGACTGGAAAACTTGATTTAATCAACGAATCACAAAAAAACAGCAAGTCTTTAAAAGGAATTTTCGAGTCATAGATACTACCGAGCTTTTCTTGACCATTTAACTTACCTTGAAAATTTATGATTGAGTTCCCAAACAATTCTGGTACAGGAGCAAAAAGTAAACCATTTTTATCCAAGAAAAAGCAATCGGAAGTTGTACTAAGATCATCGCTACACCATTTAGCTTTGACTTCCCTCTCCTTTACTTCAACAGCTAAAATATCCTTGTTCAATAAAAAGACTTTTACATCATCTATTTTAATAAAATTTTTCAGAACTGTTTCCTCTATTTCTCCCTTAGGCACGAGCAAAAAATTACTCTTAGAAATAAAATACATATAGTTTTCTCTGAGGACGTTTTCAACTACACCCTTTATATCTTGATCTGGAACTGATGATGAGTTGAAAATTTTCACTTCTTGGATTTTTAGAATTTCGGTTTTTGATATAAAACAAATTTCCCCAAAAATCACAAGCAAAAGTAATACACCCAAAGCAAATCTGATTAGGAATTTTTTCCTCCTTTTATCTTTAAGAGAACCACTAATATTACTTTGTATATACATTTATATACTTACTTCTTCCCGATGAACTCTTGACCACCCATATACTTTCTTAATCCTTCTGGAATTTTCACACTTCCATCTGCTTGTTGATTATTTTCAATAATTTGAATCAGAACTCTTGGGGTGGCTATGGCAGTATTATTCAACGAGTGAACGAACTTCATCTTCCCATCTTCATCCTTGTATCTAATATTTAATCTTCTTGCTTGGAAATCATGAAAGTAAGAACACGAATGTGTTTCTCTATATTTACCTTGTGATGGAACCCAAGCTTCAATATCATACTTCTTTACCTGCCCTAGGCCCAAGTCACCTCCACAATTTGCAACAACGTGGTAAGGCACTCCAATAGCCTGTAATATTCCCTCTGCATTCTGCAATAATTCCTCATGATGTTTTACACTCACTTCATGCGACGCCTCACAAAGAATGACTTGTTCAAATTTATAAAATTCATGAACTCTCATTATACCTTTTGTGTCTTTACTGTAGCTTCCCGCCTCTCTTCTAAAGCATGGTGAAAAAGCCAACATCTTTTTTGGCAATTCTTCTTTTTTCAAAGTCTTGTCAGCATAATAACTCATAGTTGCAACTTCAGCTGTTCCAGCTAGATAGTCGTCGTCCTGAGTTTTATATATTTCATCTTCTCCCTGTGGAAGATATCCCGTACCAAGTAAGGTTTCTCTTTTTACAAGAGAAGGAACTACCATAAGTGAATAATCTGGATGTTTTTCTCTGAATAAATCTAAAGCCAACTGCCAAATTGCAAACTCAAGTTGTGCACCTTCATTTTTTAAAAAGTACCCACGAAAACCAGCAACTTTCGTACCTGTCTCAAAATCAGCTAAACCAAGTCTCTCCATAATCTCCACATGATCCTTTATTGGAAAATCAAACTTTGGAATATCACCCCAAACCTTTACTTCTTTATTATCTTCATCAGTATCACCCTCTGGGACAGTGACGTCAGGAATGTTTGGAACGGAAAGCATAAGTACCTGCCACTTCTTCATTACCTCTTTTAACTCTTCTTCTTCCTTTTGAAGCGCTTCTTTGAGAGTCTTCATTTCATTCAACAAAACTTGTTTTGCGTTCGGATCTTGCATTTGTGGCAATCTGGCGCTCACAAGATTTTGTTCGGATCTCTTTTTTTCAATTGAGGAGAGAAGTTCTTTTCTAGAGTCATCTGCTTTAAGCAATACCTCTACATCAAACTTCAAATGCTTCTTTCTTGCACCCTCTCTTATGAGATCTTTGTTTTCTCTTATGAATTTAATATCTAACATTTTTTTAGCCTAAAATTACAAGACCTTACTAATAAAAACCTTTAAATATAGTGTATCAATAAACAATAAAAAATACAAAAAAGTTTACCCTGTTAAATTTCTGCCAAAGGCAGAACCCGCGAGAGCGGGATTTAACAGGGTGAATATGATAAAATATAAGTAATTAAAAAATAGTTTATCAAATCATGTTAAGTAATTTTGAAATTGAAATCTTAAAAGAAGATAATATTCCTTATCGACTTCAAGAAATTCCCGATAAGCCTGAAAAGATATTTTTAATTGGCAAACTTCCTTCCCCAGAAACCAAACTCCTCTGCGTTGTCGGTTCAAGAAAATATAGTAACTACGGCAAAGAGGCCTGCGAGAAACTTATAGAAGGACTTCGTGGATATGATATTGCAATAGTATCAGGACTTGCTCTAGGTATTGATAGTATCGCGCATAGATCAGCACTTAATGCAGGACTAAAGACTGTCGCTGTGCCAGGTTCAGGACTTTCTGAAAAAGTTCTTTACCCATCGAGTAATAAAAACCTCGCAGAAAAAATACTTGAGAAAGGTGGAGCCCTAATTTCAGAATTTGAAATGGAATTTCATGCAACACCATGGAGTTTTCCACAGAGAAATAGAATAATGGCAGCACTTTCTGATGCGGTACTCGTAATAGAGGCAGAAATAAAATCCGGCACACTTATTACTTCAAAACTTGCAACAGAATATAACAGAGACGTCTTAACTGTCCCTGGATCAATATTTTCAAGGACATCTGAAGGTCCGAATATGTTAATACGACTTGGAGCAACACCAATCAGAAATAGCCAAGATATTTTAGAAGCACTTGGGTTTAAAATAGATGAAGCACCACAAAATCTAGAATTAAAATATGCCGAATGTTCTACAGAAGAAATGAAAGTAGTTGAGATACTTTCTACTCCTCTTACAAAAGATGAACTCATAAGAGAAATGAGGATGCCAGTATCACAAGCAAATACAATTATTTCAATAATGGAAATTAAAGGACTTCTAAAAGAAAGTATGGGGGAAGTTCATTTAATCTAATTTAATATCTCCTCTACGCCATGGCGTAGATGGTTTAAGAAAGCATAATTGTACTTTATATCTTGATATTTTAGTCATAAATTACATTGACATACACAACTTTTTACTATAAGATAGCGAATGTAGTTATTTACAAGTGTACAAAAAGCTAACCCCAAAGCAAAGACTTCAATAAAGAAGTATGTAATGGAACTTTTTGGCGAAACAACAGCGCCAAATAAAGGCGCAATTTTTTATGGTAAAAAAGATAATAAAAGACGAAGTAGAATTGATGGAAGAAGAAAAACAAGCCAAGTCTAAAAAAGACAGCTTGATGTCAAAAATTTTCAACGATAGCAAAAATCCTCCAATGCAAGGAGAAGTTGTTGAAGGTAAAGTTATAGGAATTGAGAAAGCTAGAGTTTATATTGATCTTGCTCCATATGGAACAGGTTTGATTTATGGTAAGGAATTTATAACAGCAAGAGATGTTATAAAGAAAATAAACATCGGCGATACAGTATCTGCAAAAATTGTAACTACTGACAATAAAGAAGGCTACGTAGAATTATCACTTAAAGAAGCAAGACAAGCTCTTATCTGGGATGAAGCTGAAAAGGCTATCAACGATAAGACTGTATTTGAACTTCCAGTTCAGGAAGCAAACAAAGGAGGTCTTATAATCACATGGCAAGGTATTACAGGTTTCTTACCTGCATCACAATTGAAGAGTGAGCATTATCCAAAAGTTGAAGATGGCGACAAAGACAGAATACTTGAAGAGTTGAAGAAGCTCGTCGGACAGAAAATATCTGTTGCTGTCATTACCGCATCTCCAAAGGAAGGTAAGCTTATATTCTCTGAGAAGAATCTTGAGAAGAAAGAAAAGTCAGAAACAACAGTAGAAAAATACAAAGTCGGTGATGAACTTGATGGTGCTGTCACTGGAGTTGTTGATTTCGGAATGTTTGTAAAACTTGAAGATGGACTAGAAGGTTTGGTCCACATTTCAGAACTTGATTGGGCACTCGTAGATAATCCAAGAGCACTTTTTAAGGAAGGAGATAAAGTCAAAGTCAAAGTAATTGAAGTTAAAGATGGAAAAGTTTCCCTTTCAGTTAAAGCACTTAAGACAAATCCTTGGATAGAAGCTGAAAAGAAATATAAAAAAGGTGATGTCGTTGAAGCTGTTATAATCAAGTTCAACAAATACGGAGCACTTGCAAGCATAGAAGAAGGAGTTGCAGGACTTGTTCACATTTCAGATTTCGGTTCAGAATTGAAGATGAAAGAAAAAATCAGTCTTGGTAAGAGCTACAAATTTAAAATCAACGTTTTTGAACCAAAGGGTCAGAAATTGGGATTGAATTTTTTAGAAGCTGATAAATAAGGACCGCTCAGTCTAAGTTGGAAAAAAGAAAAAATTCGCCCGTGCAGGCGAATTTTTTTATATATGAAAAGGGCGGCGTTCCGAAAAACGCCGCCCTTGTTGTTAGTCACCCACCTGGGCTCCTATCCAATCTTAGGAACCACGAGCCGCCTCCAATAGTCCATACACCAGCATTCAGACAGCTCATATACAATCAAACCGAACTTTCCATCTCGGCGACCTACACCAGCGATCCGATATACTCCTTCGGTCTTTAACTTAAGCAAAAACATCGTCCCGTCACCAGATTCACTCAACCAACGCGGGTGATTTTGAACGAATGAGATAACTTGTCCCGGTGTTAAACAGAGCCGATCAAAATGTTGACCAAAGCTCCCGAATTGCCGACTACAAATCGCACCTTTATGCGTTGCAAAAACGTTCACCTCGATTCTTTCTGTCGACCGCGAGACAAGACCGAACTCTCGAGGATCAGAATACGCAGAGAAAACGTCCTGTGC
>CAYQFQ010000011.1:0-25205 GCA_964416925.1 uncultured Candidatus Saccharibacteria bacterium | reverse complement strand
ACAGACTACTTGGTCAAGGACATGGCGTCTCTTGATACACAGTCGATTTCTTACTAACTCTTGTGATTCAGTAGTCTAAAAATTACTGAATGGTTAAACAAAAACCACCCGAAAGGGTGGTTTTTGTTTTGTCTGAAATATTATTTTAATTAAGATGAGAGGAATGAAAGTAGTCTTGGTCTATAATTAAATAGAGTAGGTTTTTCTACAATATTTACTATCTTTTTGCTGGGATTGTTTCGGTAAAAGGTGTAATATTTAACATATCAACTGATTTTGTTTGCGTATTTTTTTTAATACTATGATATAATATTAAGTAATAAAAAGACGGTACGTTTTTCTTTTATAAATAAAATTATTAACAAATGGAACAAAACAATTCTAAAACCAAAAAATATCTACAAGTGCTAGCGTTGGTTATAGTATTAGCGATTCTAGGGACTCTCACTTTCACCTATAAAACACAAATAAAGAAGTTGATGGGCTTTGCTACTGTGACTGATCCTTTCCTTCTAAGAGCAATGATGGACTCTAATGACTGGACTACAACTGGACACGCTTGGGGAGAAAACGTTGGATGGATTTCTTTTCAGGAAGCGAATTCTGGTATATATGTAGGGGACTATGAGCTCATGGGTTACGCATGGGGGGAAAATATTGGATGGATTTCATTAAACTGTGAGCAAGAAACTGCAAATAATTGTGGGACTGTCGATTACTCTGTAAAAAATGATGGAGCTGGAAATCTCTCTGGGTATGCTTGGGGAGAAAACGTTGGATGGATAAATTTTGCTCCACAAAACGGGGGAGTCACAATAAACGCTGCGGGACAGTTTAGAGGTTTTGCATGGGGTGAAAATATTGGATGGATAAATTTTGAATCAACAGGTGATGTTAAGACGAATTGGAGATATCAAACTGCAAGAGTTGCATGTAATAATGGTCTCGATGATGATGGAGACGGTAAAATAGATTGGCCAGCTGATAATGGTTGTCCTTCAATAAGTGGTGCTTCAGAGATTCCTTCTGTAAAGAAGAAATTAGAAGATCCTGGTACAGTTCTTGATCCAAGTAAAGGTGATGTTTGGACGGTTGGTCATAGCTATTATGTCAGTTGGCAACCATATAAAGATAGTCCAGAAGCTTTTGTATATATAAATGCGGTTGGGAACGATGAGGGTATGAAACTGATCGGTCAGGCAAGTAGTACACCGGATGGAACGCCTCCTAATTATATTAATTACAAGGTTTCTCTTTCAGATTTACCTATAGAATTAACTGATGCTAGTAGCACTGATATTACAAGTAAACAGCTTGCTGATAAAAAGTGGACAATATTAGTATGTACTGAAGCTGTTGTGAATGGTATAGAAAATTGTGCACAATCAGGTGCAATTACGGTTAAGTTACTGGTTAACAACGTTGTTCTTAACCCAGTAGAGGGGACAGAAGATTCTTCAACAACATCTTCATCCGATACACAAAAGAAAGTCCTTACTCCAATCAATACAGTTAGTCTTCCGGTTAATCTTCCAGGGAAGTTAGTTATAAAAGATTTACCTATTTTTGGTGGTAATAATAAAGATTCATTTACCTTCATACCTAAGATAACTTCATTCGTCTTTGCTCCACTGCCAGATTCAGTCATAAAGATCTTAGATAAATCACCAAAATTAAAGGAATACCTTGCATCATTAGGTATCTCAAAGGCTCAAAGCTTTATTGCTCTCGTTAGAAACCCACTTCCACTTCCAACAACAGAAAGTTCAGTTGCAGGATTGTATAATGTTTCAAATGGTAAAACATTTATAAGAACTTATCTTTCAAATGACTCACAGAATGGTTTGTCACAATTGGTTCGTATTACTTCTGACACCGAGGCAACCGTCTCTTTGACTTCAATAGTTAAGGATGGAGTTACAGGAAAACTAAACAGCGTAAAAGATATTATCTTCACCATGAATAATGGAGTTGCTACTACAAAAATTCCTTCGTTAACTCCTGGTAAATACATCTTAACAACTAACGCTTCACCACTTCCACTTATAATAGATTCAGCGTCTTCGACGCCAATTACTCAAACTTCAAACGATGGTGTATTTAATAAGGTTTTGAAGTGGTTTGGTATTTAGGGTTGTGTTATAATATTATCAATTATTAATAATTATTAAGTAAAAAATTATGGATTCAAATAAAGTTGTTCAGTCTGGTATTTTAGATAAAACAAGACTATTCTCAAATATATTGTTGATTATCTTAGTTGCTGGAAATATTTTCTTCAGCATTCAATATACCGAGAGCCTAAAACAACAGCAAATTCAGAAGGAGGACAATATCGGCACGAACATCAAGGTGTCTCGTTTCCTCAAACTATTCGTAGACGTTGTGTTAAACACAGAGACGGGTAAAACAATTTCTTACGATAGTCGTATTAAATTAGAAAACGATGTAAGAGATATCCAAGACGCTGCTATTACAGCCCAATGGGACAAATTTGTTAACAGTGCTGATGGAAAGGTAGCACAAGAGAATGCTACAGCCCTCATGAAGATGCTTACAAACAAACTTCTTGTTGAATAGTTTTATCTGAATCCGTATTTCATTGAGATTAATCACAGAATCGTTAAATAAAGAACTGTGTTATAAAACCGACCGCTAGGGCGGTTTTATTTATGCGTATTATCAATTACGGAGGCTTCGCCTTGGTAAATTATAACTGTGTTATAATATATCCAACATATGGCTAGAAATTTAAAAATTTCGATAAATGAATATTATCACATATACAATAGGGGTGTAGAAAAAAGAGATATTTTTTTAGATGATGGAGATCGAAATCGTTTTGTAATACTACTTTATCTTTTGAATTGTTCGTATAAAAAGCCGGTAGAGCTAAGAACTTATAGAGGTTTGTCTTTTGCGGAATATTTCATTATAAAAAGAGAAGGTGAAAGACTCTTAGATATTGGGGCTTACTGCTTAATGGACAATCATTTTCATTTATTAGTTAAGGAAAGGATTGAAGGTGGTATAAGTTTGTTTATGCATAGATTAGCGACTGCATATACGATGTATTTTAATAAAAAATACAATAGGACAGGGTCTTTATTTCAAGGGGTATTTAAGGTTCAGCATGCTGATTCAGATGATTATTTAAAATATCTATATT
The DNA here is from genome assembly GCA_964416925.1 of uncultured Candidatus Saccharibacteria bacterium. Taxonomy (GTDB): domain Bacteria; phylum Patescibacteriota; class Minisyncoccia; order Phycocordibacterales; family GWA1-40-21; genus CAYQFQ01. Next base: position 22,036 of record CAYQFQ010000011.1, on the reverse strand, counting down.
CATACATTCACCTCAACCCGCTTAAAAAAATAGATACAAATTGGAAAGAAAAAGCGTCAAAATTAGATGTTCTTATGGTTAAAGATTATTTATCAGGGTATGACTATTCTAGTTTTATAGATTATGTTAATGGAGATAGGGTAGAGAAGAACATATTGAATATGGAGAGTTTTCCTAGATCTTTTGAGAGTAGAGAAGATTTTGTTAAAAATATTTTTGATTGGCTTGACTACGGTAGTATATGATTTCTTTTAACATATATATTATAACACAAATAACTTTTACGGAGGCGAAGCCTCCGTGATGAAGGTATAGCCTATGTAACTTAGAGAAAAAGTTATCCACAGGTGGGTTGGAGACATGTTTCTGTAAAGGATGGAATAAAAGTGATAAAATGTTTAGTAATTAAATTTTATGAACTCTAGTTGTTCTTTTAATTTGCTAAATTATATATTTAAAATCTTTATTTTATCGTCTGCCTTTATTTTTTCGACTCAATTTGCCTATGCTGAGTCTCCAAATATTATTGATTTTAAACTGAATGGAAAAGCTGAAAATATAACATTTAATCCAAATAATAGTGAAAGTATCTCTATTGATGTAAAGGCAAATAGGCCAGTAAAATTCACAAGGCTTTATATATGTTCGGTTACTCAAGCTTGTACAGGATCTAGTGGTAATTACACAAGATATTTTACTCAGAGTTTTGTCTCTGATACTATCTCTAAGATTTGGAATGGAAAAACTTCTGGCGATGCTGGTCTTGCCCCTTCGGGTGAATATAAGGTTATGGTATCGATGACCGAAGAAAGTGGAGGCACGGCAATCACAGCATTTGGGGAGTCTCATATTTTTTTAGATTTTACAGCTGTTTCAAGCTCTACTTCTGATACAGGAGAAGTTGTGGACGATGCAAATGATCATGATGGTGAGACAATAGACGAAAATATTGCCGATATTTCTACACACTCAAGCACAGAAGGTCTATCAAGTTATAAAGACAGCTCGGCTAAATTGAAAGTGAGTGCGGGCAGAGAAAGGCTTGCTTATGTGGGTCTTCCAATTGAGTTGTCGGCTAGCATCAACCTTTCCCAAAATGATGCTAATTTTGAGTGGTCGTTTGGCGATGGATATAAGCAAAGTGGTAAGAGGGTTTACCATACGTATAAGGCGCCAGGAGAATATGTTGTGATACTTAATGGAATTAATGGCGAAGAATCATCTGTTTCAAGAACACAAGTTACTGTACTTGAGCCAAGTTTAAATTTAGAGGTGGTTGGCATAAATGGGATAAGTATAAAAAACACTGGGAAATTTGAGATAAATATAGGAGGATTGAAGTTTCAGAAAGGTTTCGAGACCTTTGATATAGCAAAGGACACAATAATTATGCCGGGTAATACTATAACTTTACCTGAAGTTTTTAAGAATAGTGATTCTGGTGTTATTTATTTAAAGACTGTTTTTGGAGAGACTATTTCAAGTGTAAATATAAAGAAAAACAAAACAGCAGAAGAGGCGGGACCCAGAACAGTAAATAAGGATGAAATTATCTCAGATGTTAATGAACTTAACAACTTTATTTCTGCTTTTAAGAAAATTCCTGTATCCACAAATGTGCAAATAGGTAAGCCACAGATTACAGGTCCAGAAATATTAAAAGACGAGAAGATTACTGCTTATACGAACAATTCACAACCAGCAGCAGTTCTAGAAGCAATAAGTAACGCATCATCGTCTGTCCAGTTTTTTACTGAAAGTCAAAAAGATAAAGCAGCGGGTGAGTCAGTAAGTTTGTGGAGAAAGATCTTGTCAGCCCCGAAGATACTATATAGGAATATAAAGTATTCTTTTTATGAGGCCGAATAGTATATAATATAATGTATGTTAAATAATACCTTTATAAAGTCTGTCATATGGTTTGTCGTGGTGCTAATAATCGGCTTTGTTATTATGGCAGTGTGTAAAATGTTTGGTGCGGATGGTTCAGGTTTGAGTAGCATTTAATTAAAAAAATATGGGTAAAAATTTAAAACTAATTTTTATAGCAGTCTTAGTGGTAATCGTATTGTTGGTAATAATAGGAACACTTGGTGCGAACAAAGATAGAATACAGGGATATTTTGAAAATAAGCGTGCACAAGCAACTTATGATCAAATGGTGGCTGAAAAAAATGCTTTAGAGGAAAAGAAAAAAGATGATTTTGCTGGAGGGAAGACCCCAGAGGAGACTATTGAAATGTATTTAAAAGCTTTGAAGGATTCTAATATAGATAAGGCTAATTCTTTCTATGCTGTAGGTGTTAAAGAATCAGATAAGGATAAATTACTACAGGTACCATTAATTATAAAAAATACAGAAAAATTGTTTATTTATGGTGAAAAAAAATGTGGTATTACTTTATATAAGTTAAATTATTGTTCATGGTCCATTAAAGATGATTCTGGGGTTTTGATGACGTTTGATTTGGAACAGAATCCATACACAAAGATTTGGAAGATAGTCTATTAAATTAAATGAGAGTGTTTAAATATTATTTTTTAAGTATATTAATAATAATACCATCGGTCGCTAGTGCTTTTTCCACTGAAACTACTCATCCTGCTATAACAGGGCAGGGAGTGGATTTTTATAATAACTTTTCTGAGATAAAAATTACTGATGAGCAAAAAACATGGATAATGAAAGGTTCAGTAGACGAGGATAATAACATTAGGAGTCTCTATCATTTTTATGACCCTGTACACAATCGTGGGGTAAAGGGGTATCGTTCAGCAAAATCTTGGGTAGAGTATTCTGGTAATAATTACTCATGGCAGAAAGCTAAAGAGGCATATATAAAAGGTGATGAAAAAGCTGCATATATTGCACTTGGACATGTTATTCACCTAATTCAAGACATGTTTGTCCCAGACCATACTAGAAATGATGCCCACTTACCTTATGATGAAAGTGTTTTTGAGGTATGGGCAGAGGAAAATAAGAATAAGGAGACACTGAAAAACCTTTCGGTAGATATGTTATCTGCGGGTTTTATACCCAAAGATTTCTTTTCTTTAGATGAATATTTTGACTTTTCAGCCACATATGCGAACGGAAATTTTTTCAGTAAGGATACAATAGAAGATGATTATTATCATGATCCCCTAGTGCTAGAATACAAAGGTGATTTTGGATATGGAGATGATATATTATATTTAGATTCACATATTTTGTTGAAACGTATTTTTGATAGGAAAGGTCTTGAGTCAAAAGTTATATTTGATAAGGCAGACGCTTCAATTGTCTCAGATTATTTTTCCCGCCTCTCAAAACAAGCCATTATTGTTCAGGCTGGTGTAATGGAGCTTTTTTTCAAGGAAGCTGAAGAATTACGATTAGAAAATCAAAACAAGAAACAGGAGCAAGGTAAGATCAACCTTTTCATTCAAAAAATAAAAGATGATTTAAATGGTGGTTTTAAGTTACTGATTCAGTCTTCTGGGACAAATAATCTAGCAACAGTTTTTGACTCGTTTGGTAATACTAGCCAAGAGCAAATGATATCTGTATCTATTGATAAAAAAGGTGAAACATCTCAAATCACAGGGCTGAGCGATAATGGTTCTGATCCGGGTCAATCCCAACCACTTGAACCACAGAATATTTCAGATCAAGAATTAGAAGATATGGTGGGCGTGAGTAAAGAAGATTTATTAAAAGAGCTTTTGGCTTTTATTGAGAATACCGGTCCTGAGGGAAATACAGAAAATAATCCAAGACAATTTACATTTTCAATGTCTGGCGGAGGTGCACGTATTATTCAGGATGATCCCGAAGAGTCAAATCAGGAAGCCCATCGCATTACATTAATCAGTCCAACAGTTTTTTCAGAATATTTTTCGACATCTTCTATCGAATTTTCAGGCACTTCAACCCCATATAGTATTATTTCGCAAAGCCATTCAAATTCAACCACAACGGTAGATGAAAATGGCGAATGGTCTATTGTTGAAAACTTCAGTGAAGGAACGAGTACGGTATTTTTTAGTTCTTCACATGATGGTAATATCGCGACTACATCTGAATACTTGATAAAAGTTCATTTTCTACCTCAAGCTCCGACCCTTAAAAATACCGCTTGCAATCTTTCTTTTGTGAAAGACAACTGTGTATTATCTACCACAACGTTTTCTCTCTCTTGGGATTCGGAAAGTACTTCGACAAACTTATACAATGTATCTTTTCAGGGTATCAATTCTACAACTACAGCAACGTCATCCGAATATGTAAGTCTTGCAGAAGGGAAACATAAAGTGGATATAAATGTGATTGATGATATGGGTTTTTATTCAGCAACAACGTCATTAAATTTTGAAATTATTCCTCATCCTGTCGTTGTAAATGAAATCTCGTGGAGCGGGGAAGCATCTAGTACTGATCAGTGGATAGAGCTGTTTAATAGAACAAATTACGTAATTGACGTATCAAGCTGGTTTCTATATTCCGGAAGTTCAACTCTGAATATTAACCTCGTTAATCAAATCCCATCTAAGGGATATTATCTGATAGAAAGTAAGGATCTGACGGATAAAGATGAGCTGATTGATTCACCAGTAAAAGACATTGTTGCTGATTTGTGGATTTCATTCGGTGGTGGCCTGAAGAAAACAGGGGAAGAACTGACTGTAAGTTATGAAAAGGAGAATCTCGGTACGACGACAACACTGGTTTCTGATCATTTTGCATACTGCAAAGATTGGTGCGGGCAGGGTGGTGGTACAAAACACTTATCATTAGAAAGATGGGATGCGGCACTATCTTCCGATTGGACAAATGATTCAGGCAACTTAAATCTTGGATCAAACTTGGAAATCATTAGAAATGGAAAAAATAAAAATGGAGCAGATATAAATGGGACACCCAAAAAGAAAAACAGTATAAGCTATAGGCCAGTAAATGGTGATTATTATTATGGTGACCTCACATTAACGAAAGAAAATGGTCCATACCTTATCTTTGGTTCTGTATTTTTTGATGGAGACGGTAATACTCTTACTATCGAACCGGGAACAATCTTGAAATTTGCGAATGACAGTTGGGGTAAATCCCACATTACAACTTTCGATTCCGTTCTTATTAATGGGACAGAAGATTCAAAAGTTCTGTTTACTTCAATATATGATACTTCAGTTGGTGAGGATCTTGTTATTGCTGGATTATCTAGCACAACAGAGGTGGTGCGTGTTGGTGGTTTGTATGTTTTTGACCAGCCAAAAACAAGCATAGTAAAGGGAGTGGTATTTCAAAACATGAATGAGTCGGTTATGTTTTCAGGAAATCCAGTAAATATTAAAGATTCGACTTTTATAAATAGTGAGGATTTGTATTTGGACGAAAATAACGTCACGATGACAAAAGTTGTTTTCAAAGATATGCGAAGTATGCCTATATTGGCTTTTGGATCGACAGATAAACAATCAACGCTTAAGGTTGAGGATATAATCATAGAAGGTGAAAAAAATGAAGACGATAGATTTGCGATGTTGGTTTATGACTATGATTTAGACCTAGACGGGCTAGAGGTAAATAATGGGCAGAGTGAGGATGGTTTAATAATTAGAAATGGTAAAACAAACCTTAATAATATCAAGATAAAAGATACCGAAATAGCGCTCAATATTACAGGTGGTGAGCATAAGATTTATAATTCAAATTTTATTGGTGATGATGTTTCTAAGGTAGGTATTTTGGCGAGTGAAGGAGAATATCTTTTAGACAACATAACAATAGATGGATACAACAAAGGGTTAATAGTTAATTCATATGCGACAATGAAAGTATCGAGTTCTAGTATTTCTGGAAATCTTCTTTCGGCTCTGGGTGTCTTAGTGGATGAGGCAAACGTTGAAATGGAAGAGATGAGAATTGAAGGGTTTGGAAAGGGGGTCTTAATTAGTGGGGGTGCAGCTAAAATTTCAAATTCGATTTTAACGGAGAATAATATAGGTATAGAAGCAGGGGACTATTTCATTGATTTAAAGTTATTTAATAATTCTATCTTTGGTAATTTTGAATACGGAATATATAATAACTCTTCAGAAAACACAATAGATGCGAAAAACAATTGGTGGGGCGATGCTCTTGGACCGAATGTGGGGAGTGAAGATTATTTAGGAATAGGGGATTATATATCTGGGTTAGTTGATTATTCCGACTATTTAATTTTAGATCCTTTTTTTCTTTGAGACTAATATTTCTTAAAAAATCGGTCAAGAACCGGTCAAGGCTCCACCTTGACTGTGATAGATAAAAAATATCGCTCTACTGTTGACTTTTTTTGCAAATGATGTAATCTAGTTATCGGATTACCACAACAGAAAGTTTCTGTTGTGTGGGGAAATATTTGACATGGGGAAAGTAAAAAGAGAGGTATAGAGTGAGGGTAAAGAAGAATCCGGTATTTGGGGAAATCATTAATTGTTTTGCTGGTGTGGATGCCGAAAGTGTTCACTCCGGAGGGGCAGGCGATGACTTGCCGGTCATGAAGAAGGTGTACTACGTTGTGGGCAAAGTGGAGGATGTCTCCGCAAAGCGGCTGCAACAGCAGGTGAACATTTTTCTTTCAAAAATCGAGGTGTTTACGAGAGGTCTTCAGCTCACACAGGAATTGTTACCTTATTCTCATAACCTCTGCAAGCATTACGAGGAGAAGATTTCGATTCTGCGTGAAGCTGTCGAGCTTTGCCGCGGGCTTTTCTGGTCTCATGTCGAATGCACTTTCGACGTCTGTCGGGAGGAAGTATTCCTGACACGTACCTGGGAAGTCGTCTCGATGACCGGTCAGCACAGAGAAGGGGGGCGTGAGTTGCGTGCTATGTTTCCCGGCGTGAATCATCCTGCAAGAACGTTCTTTAGCGATGTCTGCGCCGCTTTCCGGGACAAGAAGGAGTACAAGACTTTTAAAAACCTCAAGCTTCATCCGGTGTGCGGTAACAGGGGCGATGTGGTTACAGGTGTGGTTCTCTGTGCTCATTTGAAATCTTTGCTTTGCTTGGCAATCAAGTTCCACCGGGATATCAAGATGAGGGAGAAACGTCGTCCTAATCTCTTGAGACTTTGCGGAATCGAACACCTCAAGAAGAGGGAGACGCTCATCGACCAGATATTCTGGTTTGGTGTTTTGGAGAGGATCGGGAAACCTCGTCGTGACCAAATGCTTTCCATTCGGGAAGATGGTGTTGTGGTCGTGACGCCGCGATATGTTTCCGTCTTGCATCTCATTATTGTTGGTTAAAAAACGGAGGTTATCTTCGGAGGCGGCGCAATATTGCGCCGCCTCTTTTTATATCTTCTTTTAACTGTTGACTTTATTCTATATTTTGCTAATATGGTTGCTCAGGCTCTTTGGAGCTTATTGTTTTAAATTGTTTTTTATTTAACCCAAAAAAATGTCACGATCACTAAAGAAAGGCCCATACGTAGACGAAAGACTTCTAAAAAAGATAGAAGGGAAAAAACCACTTGAAACTGGTGCTATAAAAACATGGGCAAGAGCAAGTCAGATATCTCCAGAAATGATCGGATTCACTTTTGGTGTTCATAATGGAAGACAACACATAGAAGTTCTCGTAACAGAAGATATGGTTGGACACAGACTAGGAGAATTCTCAGCTACAAGAAAATTCACAAGACACGGAGGTAAGATGCAGAAAGATATTGATATTAAAGCTAAGGAGGCAGAAATAACCGCAGCAAAATCTGCAAAGTCAGCTGTAGAAGCTAAGAAATAATAATATGATTACCGCAAGATTAAGCGATTACAAACAGTCCCCAAGAAAGGTTAGATTAGTAGCAAACCTTATAAAAGGGAAGAAAGTCAGCGATGCGAAAGTTGCATTGCAATTTTTAGTTAAGAGAGCTTCTTCTCCTATGCTTAAACTTCTCGATTCTGCTATAGCTAATGCAAAAAACAGCAATGTAAATATCGATGACCTTGTTGTAAAAGAATTTAGAGTTGATGGAGGTCCAGTTCTTAACAGAAGAATGCCAAGAGCTAGAGGTATGGCTTTTGCTATTAAGAAGAGAACAAGTCATATTGTGATTGTTTTGGACGCAAAAACACCAAGCAAAAAAGAATTGAAGGCAGCAGAAAAAGCTTCAGTAAAGGCTGAAGAAAAGCCAAAGGTTAAAAAGGCTGTAAAAGCTAAGAAAATAGAAGATAAATAAATTTTAATAAATAATTATGTCACATACAGTTCACCCATATTCACATAGATTAGGAATCATTAGAGGATGGAAATCCAGATGGTTTTCTTTTGGTAAAGATTTCAAAACAAATCTAAAGAGTGACATAAAAATCAGAGAATATCTTGAAAAGAAGATGAGAGGTTCATATGTAGCCTCAGTTGAGATGGAAAGAAATGACAAATCCGTCAGAATTATTATCTCTACTTCAAGACCAGGTATGGTTATTGGAAGAAACGGAGAGGGAATCATCAAGCTCAGAAACGATATTTTGAAATATTCTGCAAGATACAAACTTTCGATTCCTAAAGAATTTAAATTAGATATCGATGAAGTGAAGAATCCTGAATCAAACGCTACTGTTGTTGCCTATATGATTGCAGAAGGACTTGAGAAGAGACTTCCTTTTAGAAGAGTTATGAAGCAGACTATAGAAAAAGTCATGGCTAGCCGTGATGTTGAAGGTATAAGAATATATCTTGGAGGAAGACTTGCAGGAGCAGAAATCGCAAGATCAGAGACTCTCAAGAAAGGTAGAATCCCACTTCAGACACTAAGAGCCGATATTGATTATGCTACCGAGAAAGCCCATATGACATATGGTGATATTGGTATTAAAGTTTGGATATACAGAGGAGAAATTTTCGATAAAGATATTAAATAATATACCAACATGTTGTATCCAAAAAAAGTAAAATTTAGAAAGTCACACACATTCAGAGAAAACCCTGATAAGATTGGTGTAGCCACAAGAGGTACAAAGGTTTCTTTTGGTTCTTTTGGTTTGAAAGCAATTTCCGCAGGTAGAGTTAGAGCAAACCAGTTAGAATCTGCAAGAAAGACTATTGCTCACTCAATGTCAAAGACAGCTAAAATGTGGACAAGAGTTTTCCCAGATAAGCCATACACATCAAAACCAGCCGAAGTTAAAATGGGAAAGGGTAAAGGGGATCTTGATGGTTATGAAGTAATAGTAAAACCAGGAAGAGTACTTTTTGAAGTTGATGGAATGGATGAAGCAGGAGCAAGAGAGGCCCTAAGAAAGGGAGGAACAAAGCTACCTGTAAAGACTAAGATTTTAGCTAGATAAAAACATGAAAGAATTTGCCAACAAAACAAAAAAGGAACTTGAGAATATGCTAAAGGAAAAGAGATCAGCTCTTAGAACATTTAACTTTGGTATTTCCGGAAGCAAAATAAAGAATGTAAAAGAAGGCAAATTACTCAAGAAAGATATTGCAAGAATTTTAACCTTTATTAATTCAGGTGTTACTACAAAATAGTTTTATATGGAAAAGAAAACAGAACAAAAGAATATCGTGAAGAATAAAGTCCTAGCCGGTGTTGTCGTCTCGAACAAAATGAAAGACAGCATTGTCGTAAAGGTAGAGTATTTTAAAAAACATCCAAAGTACGGTAAATTTTTCAAAGTAAGCAATAAAATAATGGCCCACGATGCTGGTAATACCTGTAAAGAAGGGGATAAAGTTGAAATCATTGAGACCAGGCCAATTTCAAAAAGAAAGAGTTTTAAGGTTTTAAGTAACTTAACTAAGTAAGTAGATTAATTATTAAACAGATATGATACAAGACAAAACAATAGTTAATATAGCAGATAACACAGGTGCCAAGATCGGCAGAGTTTTCAAAGTACTTGGTAGCTCAAAGAAAAGATGGGCAAAGATAGGAGAAGTTGTCATGCTTTCAGTTCAGAAAGCTGAACCAAGAAAACAGGTTAAGAAAAAAGATGTTTTATATGCTGTCGTAGTAAGACAGAAACAACCTTTGAGAAGAGCAGATGGTACTTACATTAGATTTGATGAAAATGCAGTTGTTATTATTGAAAAGGGTAAAAAGGATCCTATTGCCGGTAGAGTTTTTGGTCCTATCCCAAGAGAAATAGTAGAAGCTGGTTTCCAGAAAATTGGATCACTTGCACCTGAACTTGTTTAATAAAAATATATGAAAATAAAGAAAGGAGACAATGTTATAGTAATAGCAGGTAAAGACAAAGGCAAAATAAGCAAGGTTGTTCGTGCTATTCCAAAAAGAAATTTGGTTGTTGTTGAGGGCGTAAACGTCCACAAGAAACATCAGAGAGCAAGAAAAGCTGGAACAAAAGGACAGACAATTGAACTTGCTATGCCAATAAATGTCTCCAATGTCACTATTTCAGATGGAGGAAAGAGAGCAAGAGTCGGAAAGAAACTTGTTGGTGATAAATTTGTCAGAGTAAACAAGAAGACAGGTAAAGAAATATAAGAGCATTTTAAAGTAAGACCATGAAAACTATTTCAATAAAAGAAAAACAGAATAAAGCCTTTGATGCCCTAAAAGAAACTTTGGGTTTAAAGAATGTGATGCAAACCCCAAAGGTCACAAAAATAAATATAAACGTAGGTATTGGTTCTCTCAAAGATAAGAGCAAAATCGAATTGATACAAGACAGAGTGATGAAAATTGCAGGACAAAAAGCATCTTTAAAGGGTGCAAAGAAGTCTATTGCAGCTTTCAAGGTGAGAGAGGGAGACCCAGTAGGACTTCACGTAACACTCCGAGGACAGAGAATGTTTGATTTTCTTGATAAACTCGTCAATGTCGCTTTTCCTAGAACAAAAGACTTTAGAGGTATTTCAACTTCAGGAATAGATCAGATGGGAAATTACAGTATTGGTATAAAAGAGAGCAGCATTTTCCCTGAAGTCTCAGATGAAGAATTAAAAAACGTTTTCGGTCTATCTATAGTTATTGGTACAAATGCTAAGACAAAAGCAAGAGCAAAAGCATTACTAACATACTTAGGTTTTCCTTTTAAAAAAGAAGAAGAGACAAAGAAGGAAAAGTAAGGGACGCTCGTCAATTCATTTTATAAACACGATATGAAAATCATATTTATGTCGTCGTTCGGACAAAATATAAAATAAGAATTTTCTACTCTGATTCTCACTAGCCAAAATAGAAACACCGCCAGTCGCGGTGTTTCTTCTATACTCGCAAATTATCTGCTGATAATTTACTCCGTAATGTTTACAAAATGAATAGACTCGCTCTAAGTTGGAGAAAGAGGAGAAACGTCGTGCTGCGCAATGTTTTAAAAAGACGAGCCTTCACTTTAAGCCTGCCCCGTAGTAAGTATTCTGATACTTTACTACTGGAGTAGGAGAGGTGAAAGCCGCCAATCACGGCTTTTAATATACTCATTAATTATCTTTGATGGTGTTTATAACTTCGTTGACTCGAAAAAAGAATTGTATATAATATATTTAAAGAGCAAGCATAGCATGCAAGCTTAAAAAGAAGGAGAGACGAAGATGAAACCGACGACCATGGCCCACACCCGCAGGAAGATCGAAGAAGCCGCCCATCACGCCGCCAAGAAGGTCATCGCCGACATCCATGCCACCGAGACCGGCATCGACGCCATTCCCCGCGGCCGCGCCCTGGCCTGACCACGAAGACGGTTCAGACAAGGGAAGGGGCAAGTCGCAAGGCTTGCCCCTTTTTAATACTCAAAAGGTTAAGTGTTTGTTTATATTTCCGATAACTAATCACCAAATAATATGAATCTTATGTTTTTGATGTATAAAACTATTATGGTGTTTGACTTTTTTCTTCCTTCTTGCTAAGATACGCAGACGAGCTTTTAGAAGCTTTTTGTTTATTATGGCAAAGAAATCAACGATAGCAAGATCACAAAAGACACCAAAATTCTCTACAAGAAAAGTATTGAGATGCTTTAGATGTGGAAGAAAACATGGTTATATGAGAGACTTCGATCTCTGTAGAATATGTTTTAGAGAATTCGCAAACGAGGGTAAAATCCCTGGTATAAGAAAATCATCATGGTAGCAGATCCAATTTCAAATTTTATAATTAACATTAAGAATGCTAACTTCGCAGGCAAAGAGTCTGTATCTATTTTTCATTCAAATCTTAAAGAAGCTATAGCAGATCTTATGGTAAAGGAGGGCTTCATCAAGGCTGTATCTAAGAAGAAAAAAACAAATAAGTTTGATATTACACTTGCATACGCAGAAAATGGTAAAGCAAAAATAAGAGAGATTCAGAGAATATCAAAGCCATCAAAGAGAGTCTACTTTGGAGCAGGTGAGATAAAACCTTTTAAGAATGGTTATGGTAGGGTAATTCTATCAACATCAAAAGGTGTTATGACAGACAAAGAAGCAAAGAAACAAAAATTAGGAGGTGAACTCTTATTCAAAATTTGGTAGTCGCCTCATCGGCGACCCGCCGAAGAGGCGGGTACAAGAAAATCAACAAAACATTTATGTCAAGAATCGGAAAAAAAGAAATAGTTATTCCTGCAAAAACTGAAGTTACAAACGTCAGTGGCACAGTTACTGTGAAGGGGCCATTAGGTGAACTTAAAAGGACTTTCAAAAAAGATATTACAATAACTATCGCCGATGGAAAGATTAACCTTAAGCCGGTTAAAGAAACCATTGAGAACAATGCTCTATGGGGTTCATACGCATCGCATATAACAAACATGATTGCCGGAGTAAACAAGCACTTCGAAGAAAGAATGGTTATTGAAGGAATTGGTTACAAAGGTGATGTTTCAGGAAAAGAATTAACCCTAAGAGTCGGTTTCTCTCACCCTGTTAAGAAAATTATTCCTGATGGTCTTAAAGTAACTTCAGAGAAAGGTACGGTTTCTATTTCCGGTATTGATAAGGAAATGGTTACAAGATTTGCTGCGGATTTACAACAGGTAAAGAAACCAGAACCATATAAAGGTAAGGGTATCAGATACGAAAAGGAAGTTGTAAGAAGGAAGGAAGGTAAAAAGACTGCATAAAATTTAAATAAGTATTTAATATGAGGAACAAAAATCCAAAAACAGAAAAGATAGAAAGAAGACACAAAAGAATAAGATCTAAGGTTTTTGGCACTGCCGAAAAACCAAGACTTTGTGTTTACAGATCAAATACCAATATATACGCTCAAATTATTGACGATAATGCAAAAAGCACATTAGTCGCTTTTTCATCAGACAAAGCAACAGGAAAAACTTTTATGGAAAGATCAATTGAAGTTGGAAAAGAAATAGCAAAACTTGCAAAGGCAAAAAATATAGACAAAGTTGTCTTTGATAGAGGAGGTTTTCTATACACAGGTAAAGTTAAAGCTCTTGCTGATGGTGCAAGGGAAGGAGGACTTAAGTTTTAATAAATATGGAAACTGCAAAAAACACAAATCAAACAACAACACCAGCAACACCAGGATCAAGACCTGCTGTTAGACCTCCGTTCGTACCAGGTGCTAAACCAAGATTTTTTAATAACCGTGGTCCAGCAAAGCCTTTTATGTCTAAAGATGGACAAAGATCATTTGCAGGTAAGCCAGCGTTTGGCAGTCAATCTGGAGATAGATCAAAAAACCCAAGAAGAAGTCCATTTTCAAGAGATGCAAGAGTTAAGCCAGAATTTGAACAAAAGATTTTAAATATCAGAAGAGTTACCAGAGTTACTTCTGGAGGAAAGAGATTAAACTTCAGCGTAGTTGTAGTTGCGGGAAATAAAAAAGGTTCAGTTGGCGTAGGAATGGGTAAGGCTAACGATACTTCAATAGCTATTGAAAAAGCCTTCAGAGATGCTAAGAAAAATATTTTGAACTTGAGCTTAACAAAGACAATGTCAATCCCTTTTGAAGTTAGTGCAAAATATTGTAGTGGAAACGTAAAGATTATGCCAGCTGCAGGAAGAGGAGTTACAGCAGGAAGTGCTCTTAGGACTGTCATTGAACTTGCAGGAATTAAGGACGTCACCACAAAGATTTTGTCTCCATCAAAAAATAAACTTAACATTGCTATGGCAACAATAGAAGCGCTTTCAATGTTTAATAGTAAAGGAAAGAAAATAAAAGTTGTTGAGCCTGTTGTCGTTGAGGTTGTAAAGGAAGAGGTGAAATAATTTAAATACAATGCAGATACACGAATTAAAAAGAAAAACAGAAAATAAAAAGACTGTGCTTGTAGGCAGAGGAGGTAAGAGAGGTAAAACCTGTGGAAGAGGAGGAAAGGGACAAACAGCTAGAGCTGGACACAAGGTTAGACCAGAGATGAGAGATCTTATCAAGAAAATGCCAAAGCTTAGAGGTTATGCCTTCAAATCATTCCAACCTGATTTAGCGATTGTAAATGTAGGTGACTTAGATAAAGCCTATTCAAACGGAGAAACAGTAAGTCCAAAGACTTTAGTAGAAAAGGGTATATTTAAAATCAAGTTAGGTAAAAATCCAGTAGTTAAAATATTAGCTGGTGGAGATATTTCAAAAAAAATTACAGTAGAGGACTGTAAGGTTTCAAAAGAAGCTAAGTCAAAGATAGAAAAAGCAGGAGGACAAGTAAAATAATTATATGAACTTTTTAGGAAAATTAAAATTGGTTTTCCAGGATAAATCTCTTAGAAACAGATTGCTGTTTATAGCAGGAGCTTTGATTGCGTTTAGGCTTCTTTCTGCCGTTCCTATTCCTGGTATTGATATTGAAAAATTGAATGCTTTTTTTAGTGGAAACCAGTTTTTTGGTTTTTTAAACATGTTTTCAGGAGGAGGTATGAGTAAGCTTTCAATCGTAATGCTTGGAGTTGGACCTTATATTAATTCTTCTATTATCATGCAACTTTTGACCATGATATTTCCTAAGTTTAAACAGATGTACCAGGAAGAGGGCGAGGCTGGCAGAAAAAAGTTTTCACAATATTCAAGATTACTTACTGTTCCGATTGCTTTAGCACAAGGATTTGGACTCCTCGCACTTTTAGGAAAATCTGGTGTTCTCGGTAATATGACATCAATTGATTTGGCAACCAACGTTGTTATTGTAACCGCTGGTGCTTTGTTCATGATGTGGCTCGGAGAGATTATGACAGAGTTTGGAATCGGTAACGGAACCTCACTTATTATTTTTGCAGGTATCGTAGCTTCACTTCCTACTGTCTTGACTCAATTTTATCTACAAAGAAATGTAGCTGAAATACCAATGTACTTGGCATTTGCTGTAGTTTCACTTCTAGTTATTTATGCAGTTGTTTTCATTACAGAAGCAGAAAGACCAATTCCAATAACTTATGCTAAGAGAGTAAGAGGTGCAAAGGTTTACGGTGGAGTTTCTACATATCTCCCACTAAGAGTAAATCAAGCTGGAGTTATTCCAATTATTTTTGGAGTCTCAATATTACTTTTACCCCAGATGTTATTTCAATTCTTGGCTGGAGCAGCAACAAATGAAACTGTTAAAAATATTTCCGAGAACATAACGACATTCTTATCAAACAACTGGGTTTACGGTATCTCTTATTTTCTTCTCGTATTTTTGTTTACATATTTTTATACTGCAGTTAATTTTGATCCACATACGATATCTGAGAACTTACAGAAGAGTGGGGCCTTTATTCCTGGAGTGAGACCAGGTCAATCAACCGCAGACTTCTTATCTAAAGTTCTAACAAGAATAACATTGGTTGGGGCTATATTTTTGGGTCTTATCGCTGTGTTACCTATGATTGTGAAAGGAGTTACAGGAATTGATTCAATCGCACTTGGTGGTACGGCACTCCTGATTGTAGTTTCTGTTGTTATAGATCTAATCAAGAAAATCGAAGCACAAATCTCAATGAGGGAGTACTAATTAATAGTATATGGGGATAGTATAAGTACAAGGAATTAAAAAGGAGGTTTCGCGGAGCGAAACCTCCTTTTCTAGTTCCTTTTTATACACCTTGATGATATAATCCTGTGGTAATTAATAAATAAAAATAACATGGATAAAAAAGAAAAAACATTTATATTTGTAGGCCGTTCAGGATGTGGAAAGGGAACTCAAGTCGAATTACTTCTCAAGAAACTGGCAGAGGACGATAAGGATAGAAAGATACTTCATATTGAAACGGGGGCATTTTTCAGAAAACTTTTGAAAGGTCCCGAGACTTACACCCAGAAACTAACAAAGGAAATTGTTGAGACTGGAGGCTTAATGCCGGAAGGAATTGTTATTGGTTTGTGGAGCAACTTTTTGATGGAAAACTATACGGGCGAAGAAAATGTGGTTTTTGATGGTTGCCCTAGGAAGGTAATAGAGGCCAATGTTCTAGATTCTGTTTTGAAATTTTATAAAGCGTCTAATCCAACAGTTATCTATATTAATGTTACTAGAAAATGGGCTGAGGACAGATTGACAGCTAGGGGTAGAAAGGACGACACTCCAGAAGGTATAAATAATAGAATGAATTGGTTTGATAATGAAATACTTCCTACGACTATAGAATTGTTCAAGAATGATTCTTTCTATAAATTTGTTGATATTAATGGAGAACAAACTATTGAACAGGTTTTTCAAGAAGTACTCAAAAAAGCTTTTTAGTTGAAAAAAAGATAGAAAGGCGTAGTATTTGATTTGTGATAACAATCAAGACAAAAGAAGATATAGAAAAGCTTCGAGAAGGTGGAAAACGCTTGGCTTTTATATTAGCCGAACTCGGTAAGAAAGTTTTACCAGGGGTGACTACTCAGAGTCTAGATGAGCTTGCTTTTAAACTAGCCGAAGAAAAAGGAGATAAGCCTGCGTTTTTAAATTACAGACCTTATGGAGCGGATAAACCTTATCCAGCATCTATTTGTATTTCTATTGATGATGAAGTTGTCCATGGAATTCCGCAAGAAAATAGAGTTCTGAAAGAAGGAGAAATAGTTTCTATTGATATGGGGTTAGTTCATAATGGACTTATCACGGACTCTGCTGTTACTTTTCCAGTGGGTAGTGTAGATGACAAAGCGTTGATTTTAATGGAAACAACAAAGAAAGCTCTTCATGCGGGAATAAAAAAAGTGAGAGAAGGACAGAGATTGGGTGACGTTGGATTTGCTATTGAGTCTCTTGCTAAAGAAAAAGGATATGGGGTTGTAAGAGAACTTTGTGGTCATGGCGTAGGCTATAAAGTACATGAAGATCCTTATGTTCCAAATTATGGAGAGAAGGGGAAAGGTATTAAACTTAAGGCAGGAATGGTAATAGCCATAGAGCCAATGTTTAATGAGGGTACAGAATCAATAAAACTTGATAAAGATGGATATACATACAGAACAAAAGATTCCGGTAGAAGTGCACATTTTGAACATACTGTGGTAGTTACAGAAAATGGAGCTGAAATACTAACAGCTTAATTATCTGTTTTTTATATTTAAAAGAGATCCCAAACAACTTTATTGCAAGCGTTCAGAATACCCCGTGGCACAGCCTGGGGGATGAATGAGCGCAGATTGTTTTTGAGTGAGCGGAGCTCACACTTCTGCAACAAAGAACACCCAGGTTCGCACCACAATGGCACTTCCATTTTCTAATCGCTTCGCTCAAGAAAATTAGGTCGCACAAATACCTCGTCACCTTTGGTGCGAGGTTCTTTATAATATAAAGTTGTTTTGGTATGTTTTTAAATGTATAATATCTGCATGGAAGGTATAGGAATAGGAAGTGAACAGAAATTTAAAACTCCACAAGAAGAGTTGGATTATTTGCGTGTCGAGGTGGCAAAGAGAGAGAAAGAGATGATAGATAATGGCAATGACGCAAACCTTGAAAAAATAGTCAGTGAAAAATTGCACGAATATAAGAAGTCTGCTCCGACAGAAGTCTTAGATAAAGATTATGCAATAACTAAGAATCAGTCTGAGGCGATAGTTCTTTCCCTGTCTCCGGAAACACACGATAGAAAAATGGAGGAGCTTGTTGTCGTCTTACACGAAAAAGGATTAATGAATACTTTGTCTATTGTCGAACAACTTAAAGACCCCCACATAAATGATGATTTTCACAGATTTTTAATTCAGTATATTAAAGCGGGCTTCACATTCCCTGGAATGGATGAAAAGAGTCCGGTCTTTAAAGCATTAAAGATGACATTGTTTGAAGTATCTCTACCAGATTCAAAGAGTGATGAAAATAGACAAAGACCCTTGAAAGAGCTTGTTTCTAAAATGGAGCAATTTTATGCTGGTATGCTTTCGATTGAAGAACAAAACTCAGGCTATTTTTCTTTTGAATTAGCCAACTCAATCCACAGCGATGAATTTGTTTTTTATTTTGCCGTCCCAGATAAAAAGAAAGATTTATTTGAAAAACAACTTATGTCAGTTTTCCCCGAGGCAAGAGTCTTTGAAAAGACAGATGATTATAATGTCTTCAATGGAGAAGGTGAGTCTTTGATCTCTATTTTAGAATTAGAAAATAAAGAAGCTTTGACTATCAAGACTTATGAGCAGTACGATTATGATCCTCTAAATATTATCTTAAATAGCTTTTCAAAAATAGGCAAGGATACAGAGGGTGCTTGTATTCAGATATTAGTAAGACCGGCAGGAGAAGAATATAATAAGCTTTATAAGAGAGTTTTAACTGACGTGGAGAAAGGCAAGAAGTTAAAAGAAGCTTGGGAAAAAGTGGAGTCATCTATTTGGAATGAAATAAAAAACATTGGTAAAGAACTTTCATCAAGTAGCAAGAAAAAAGATGAGGATAAAGATAAAGATAAACAACCAGATCAGAGTGTTATTGAGAATATTAGAAATAAAATATCTAGCCCGATAGCAAAAGTAAACATAAGAATAATTACATCTGGAGAAACAGTTGAGAGGTCTGCTTCTATTATGTCAGAGATAGAATCTGCCTTTAATCAATTTGAGAATTCTACAGGTAATAAGTTCAAGTTTAAAAGGCTTAGTGGTAGAGAGTTGGTAAAGGGATACAGAAATTATTCTTTCAGGCTTTTTGATGAAGCAGAAATATTACCACTTAACTTAAAAGAATTAACCACTTTGATGCATCTTCCTGAATCAGAAATACAGTCTGCTGCGCAGTTGAAACAAACAAAAGCAGTTAGTGCTCCAGCACCTCTTGATATGCCTACTGAGGGAGTTATTCTTGGTACAAATATTCATAGAAATGTTTCTACCGAAATCAGGATGACAGACTTAGACACTTTTATGTTATAGGGCAAACGGGTACTGGTAAAACAACAATGTTAAAGAATATGATTAGACAAGATATCCTTAACGGTGAGGGTGTTTGTATGATTGATCCTCACGGTTCTGATATACAAGATGTATTATCCTACGTTCCAAAGGAGAGATATGATGATGTTATATATTTTGATCCAGGTCACACCGAAAGGCCAATGGGTCTTAACATGCTTGAATATGATCCTCGTTTTCCAGAACAGAAAACATTCGTTGTGAATGAACTCTTTAGTATTTTTCAAAAGCTCTATGCAAAAGGGAGTCCAGAATCTATGGGACCTATGTTTGAACAATATTTTAGAAACTCGACAATGCTTGTTGTGGAGGACCCAGAAACTGGTTGTACATTACTGGACGTTTCTAGAGTTATGGCGGACAAGAAGTTTCGTGAGTTGAAATTATCAAGATGTAAAAATCCTGTCGTTGTGCAGTTTTGGAGAGAGGTCGCGGAAAAGGCTGGAGGAGAAGCATCGCTTGCAAACATCGTTCCTTACATCACATCAAAATTTGATGTCTTCCTTGCAAATGAAATAATGCGACCTATCATAGCCCAAGAAAAATCTTCTTTTAATTTTAGAGAGGTTATGGACAACAAGAAGATCTTACTTGTGAACTTAGCTAAGGGAAGACTTGGTGATATTAACTCAAATCTCGTCGGTCTTATCGTTGTGGGTAAAATACTTATGGCAGCACTGTCTCGTGTGGATTCATTCGGTCAGGATTTAGCACCATTCTATTTATACATTGATGAGTTCCAAAACGTAACAACAGATTCTATTTCAACCATTCTTTCTGAAGCAAGAAAATATAAACTCAGTCTTACTGTTGCTCACCAGTTTATTTCTCAGCTTGATGAAAAGATTAAAAACTCTGTCTTTGGTAACGTTGGGTCTATGGCTGTATTTAGAATATCTCCCGACGACTCAGAATATTTAGAAAAACAATTTGCTCCAGTATTTTCAGCAAAAGACTTGATGAACATAGAAAATCTAAATGCGTATTTAAAAATATTATCAAAAGGTACTCCAGTAAAACCATTTAGTGTAAAGATATTCTTCCCACCAAGAGCTGACAAGTTGTTGCTTGATAAGATTAAAGAACTTTCATATCTTAAATTTGGTAGGGACCGTGCCACAGTAGAAGAAGAGATAATGAAGAAGTACAGGAAAGAACCAGCACCAGCGCCCGTACCAAGCCCTCTTCCCAAAAGTATTTTATAGTATATTATAGGGTCTATTATTATTTATCATTAATTTTTTAGTATGAAAAACGAAAGAACTTTTGTTATTGTAAAACCTGATGGCGTTCAAAGATCACTTATTGGTGAGATTATAAAAAGATTTGAAAGAATAGGTTTAAAACTCGTAGCAATGAAAATGGTTTTGCCAACTGAGGATATGGCAGGAAGACATTACACACTTGACCCAGAATGGGTAAGAAAGGTTGGAGAGAAATCCATAAAAGGATATCAATCAAAGGGTCAGGTTCCTCCTTCAATGGATCCATTAGAAGTGGGTAATAGGGTTCTTGGTGTTTTGAAAAAATATATGACAAGTGGCCCAGTTGTAACTATGGCTTGGCAAGGTGCACATGCTGTCGGTATTGTTAGAAAGATGGTAGGAGGGACAGAACCATTATCATCAGATGTTGGAACAATCAGAGGAGATTTTGTTTTGGATTCATATCAAATATCAGACAAAGATGGTAGAGCAATAAGAAATCTTATCCACGCATCTGGTTCAGTTGAGGAAGCTATAAATGAAATTAACTTGTGGTTTAAGCCAGAAGAGATAATGAACTATAAACTCATACAAGAATCCATACTTTATGATGTGAACATGGATGGGATACTTGAGTAAAGACCGCTCGGTGTATCATTTCAAAAGCACGATAAAAGCACTGCCGTCGCAGTGCTTTTTCTCTACTCAAAACATTTTTTGCTAAAAATATTTTTCCGTAAGGCTTTTGAAATGATATACCTCGCTCTATGTTAGAGAAAAGAGAAAGAAGGTTTTTAAAAAGTTAAGCCTCGCTTTAAGCCTACCCCGTAGTGAGAAATTCTGATTTCTCTACTGCTGGGGTTGGAGACGGGGAAGGGAAAAGAAGGCTTGCAAATTAGCTATGTAAGCGTAAAATTTGAACTATTATTAGAGAGTTGGTGTTTAATTAGATTAATAACAAATATGCCTAGAGAACAATTATTAGAGCTTAGAGAAAAGAAGATAAATAAGACTGCTTCAAAAGAAGAACTTTTGTCTTATTATACACAACTCAATTTCATTGCTGATAGTATAGAAATATTAATAGCTGATCTTATTACAAAAAAACAATGAGAGATAATAATCTTGAGAATCCTATAATACAAGAGCCTGGTAAAGAAACAGTGGAAGATCTTGATTTAGCAATTGAAAAATCACAAGAAACTTTAAAAGAAAAAATTGAAAAACTTGTTTCAACAATAGCAGAAAATTTTGATGTTTTGAAGGAAAAAATACCAGGACTTAAAGATATAGATAAAGAAACTTTTATATCAGCATATAAAGAAATGAAAGATGTCGCCCGTGGATTTAATCCTTTTAGATCTGATACTAGCCCATGGTATTCTCTCCTTGCAGATTTTGGTTTAGCGGGAACAGTTTTTGGTTCTGTTGAATTGTATAAAAATATGTTTATTAGGGAGCTAACCGAACAACAAAAAACGCAAACTCCAGAAATGGTAGTTGCGTTAGTGTTGAATATTGTGCTGACTGTTGTTGCGGCAAAGATTTCTCCTAG